>JBJMLG010000149.1:0-6040 GCA_045805385.1 Thermoleophilaceae bacterium | reverse complement strand
CCGCGCAATCACGCGGGGACTGTCGAGCACCAGGCCGCGCCTGCGAAGCCCGGTGAGCCGCGGCTCTTCTCCTTCGAGCTCGACCATCGTCGCGTAGTCGGGCCGCTGGCCAACCTTGAGCAGGTGGCCGGCCACAGGCGCGAGGCGACCGTCGAGCTCGCAGCGAAACGGAACGTGGCTCGGCTCGATTGCGAGCGTCACGAGGCTGGCCTTCCCGGCGACCAGAGGAGGGCAGGATCCCCCGTGGGGCGCCAACGGCGTGACCACCATCCCCTCCGCGCCCGGCGCCAGGATCGGCCCGCCTGCGGCGATCGTGTACGCGCTCGAGCCGAGTGCGGTGGCGGCCACCACTCCGTCGCCTGCGACGCGCGCGTAGAGAACTTCGTCGACGGTGATCGACACCACGATCTGTCCCGGGCCATCGCGCATCACGGTCACGTCGTTGATCGCCACTTCGGCCGAACCCTCCTCCCAGGCGACGTCCAGTCCGGGAACGGTCACGGGACTCCACCGCCCGCTGGCGAACTCCTCGAGCGCCCACGTGATGCGACCGGCGCCCACCGAGGTCAGCACCCCGAGGCTGCCGCACGCGACTCCGAGCACCGGGCGCCCGCTCGGCGCTGCGGCATGTAGCGCCCTCAGCGTGGTCCCGTCGCCTCCGAGGGCGACCAGCAGGTCGCAGTCGGCGACAGCGACCGGCTCCGCCAGCTGCCGGGTCTGGCCGGGCACCATGACCTGGCCCACCGCCACACCATGCGACGACGCCCAGGCGCGGATCTCGTCAAGCGCCCCGTCGACGCGCCGTGTGGGATGCACCACCAAACCCAGCCGGCGGGGGGCGGCCTCGTTCACGTCCGTAGCTTGAATGCTCACCTCTCAGTAGTCCACTCGGCCCCGGCTTGACGCGCTGGCTACGGTCGGAGCATGGCCGAAGCTTCCCGCCGCCGCCCCGCGATGGTCGTCGTCGACGACGAGCCGGCGGTTCTCGCTGCGGTCGCGCGGGATCTGAGGCGCGGCTTCGGCGAGCGCTACCGGATCGTTCGCGCCGGCTCCGGCGAGGAGGCGCTCGAGGCGGTCGCCGAGCTCATCCGCCGCGGCGAGCAGGTGGCCCTGCTCGTGGCCGATCAGCGCATGCCCGGACTGTCGGGTACCGACTACCTCGTGCGCGCGCGCGAAATCGTGCCGTCCGCGAAACGGGTGCTGCTGACGGCCTACGCGGACACCGAGGCGGCGATCCAGGCGATCAACGAGGTTTCGCTCGACTACTACCTGCTGAAGCCGTGGGACCCACCGGAGGAGCACCTGTTCCCGGTCGTCGACGATCTCCTGAGCGGGTGGGAGGCCGGGGCGGCGCTCGAGTCCGGCGGCGTGCGGGTGATCGGGCACCGCTTCTCGCGAGCGTCGCACGATCTGCGCGACTTCCTCGCGCGCAACCGCGTGCCGGCGCGCTGGCTGGACGTGGAGCGCGACGCAGAGGCGCGCCAGCTCCTGGCCGTTGCCGGCGTCGCTGAGGATGGGCTGCCGGTGGCGCTGCTGGAGGACGGCTCGGTGCTCGAACGCCCCACCGTTCTCGAGCTGGCGGAGCGGCTGGGTGTGGCCGGGCAGCCGGCGTCCGAGCACTACGATCTCGTGATCGTCGGCGGCGGCCCGGCGGGCCTCGCGGCCGCCGTGTACGGCGCCTCGGAGGGCTTGAAGACGATCATGGTGGAGCGTGAGGCCCCAGGCGGTCAGGCTGGGCAGTCGAGCCTGATCGAGAACTACCTCGGCTTCCCGGCCGGCCTGAGCGGCTCGGACCTCGCCAGGCGGGCAACCGACCAGGCGCGGCGACTCGGGGCGGAGCTGCTGACGCTTCAGGATGCGACCGGCCTGCGAGTCGAGGGCTCCGGCCGGATCGTGGAGCTGTCCGGGGGCGGCAGTCTGAGCGCAAGCAGCGTGCTGGTCGCGTCCGGCGTCTCCTACCGGCAGATGGACGCACCGGGCTTCCGGGAGCTGACGGGGCAGGGCATCTACTACGGCGCCGCGATGACGGAGGCGCGCTCGTGCGCCGATCAGCACGTGGCGGTGATCGGCGGGGCCAACTCGGCCGGCCAGGCGGCGGTGTACTTCTCGAGCTACGCCGACAGGGTGACGATGCTCGTACGCGGAGCGTCGCTGGAGAAGTCGATGTCGCACTACCTGATCGAGCAGATCGAGGGCCTGCCGAACGTGGAGGTTCGCACCCTCAGCCAGGCCGTGGCGGCGGAGGGCGATGGCCGGCTCCGCGCACTGCGCATCCAGAACGCGGACGGCTCGGAGACGGTCGAGGAGGTGGACGCATGCTTCGTGTTCATCGGGGCGGCGCCGCGCACTGACTGGCTGGCGGACGTCGTCGCGCGCGACGACAGGGGCTTCATCCTGGCGGGGCTCGACGCCAAGGACGATGGCTGGCCGCTGGGGCGCGACCCGTTCCCGCTCGAGACGAGCGTTCCCGGCGTGCTTGTGGCGGGCGACGTGCGCGCCCGCTCGATCAAGCGAGTGGCGAGCGCTGTCGGCGAGGGCTCGATGGCGGTATCGCTCATCCACCAGTACCTCGCCGAGGCATGAGCGCGCACGCCGTCACGGTCGCCGACCTGCGACCGGTCGACCTGTTCGACGACCTCGACGACGAGGCCCTGGCCGACTGGGCCGCGGTGGCCGAGTGGCGTGAGGCGGAGCCGGGCGACGTCGTAGCCGAGCAGAGCGAGGAACCCGAGGGGATGCTGTGCCTGCTCGAAGGGACGCTTCAGACGTTCGTTCGCGACGGTGAGCGGCTCGAGCCGGTCGGGCATCAGAACGCGCCGACATGGATCGGCGCCATAGCCGCGCTGAGCGAGGAACCGATCGGCGCGCGCATGGTTGCCATCACGGCGTGCCGGCTTGCGCTCGTCCCCGCAGCAGAATTCAGGCGCCTGGTGCTCGCGCACCCCGAGGTGCACAGGCGGGTGCTGCGGCGGATCGGCCCGGTGGTGAGCCGCCTCACGGCGATCGAGCAGAATCGGGAGCGACTCGCCGCGCTCGGCACGATGTCGGCCGGACTGGCGCACGAGCTCAACAACCCGGCGGCGGCCGCGCGGAGGTCCGCGGCCGAGCTGGCCGCCGCGCTCGATGTGATCGGCTCGACGCTGAGGGAGTTCGTTCAGGCGGGGATCGAGCGTGAGGACGCAGCGCGGATCGTCGACCTCCAGGACCAGGCCGTGCATCAGGCCGCCGAGCGGAGCGCGCTCCAGGCACTGGACGCCGCCGACGCCGAAGACGAGATGCTCGAACGCCTCGAAGGGCTCGGGATTCCCGAGGCGTGGCGGCTGGCCGAGCCGCTCGCGCTCGCGGGCGTGGACAACGACTGGCTGACGCAGATCCAGGCGCTGGCGGGAACCGCCACACCCGCAGCGCTCGCATCGGTCGCCGCCTCAGTGACCGCGCGCGGCCTGGTGAGCGAGCTGCGCGAGTCGACCGAGCGCATGAGCGCGCTCGTCGCGGCGGTGAAGGCCTATGCCTACATGGACCGCGGCGGCATCGTGCAGGTCGACGTGCACGAAGGCCTCGAGACGACACTGGCCGTGCTGGCGCACAAGCTCAAGCACACGCAGATCGAGATCGAGCGAGACTACGACCGCGAACTGCCGGCGGTGACCGTCTACGGCTCCGCGCTCAACCAGGTGTGGACGAACCTGCTCGACAACGCGATCGATGCCGTCGGCGAGAGCGGAACGATCACGCTGACGACGAAGCGGGACGGCGACTGCGTCCTGGTCGACGTAGCCGACACCGGGCCCGGGATCCCCTCCGAGATTCGGTCGCGCGTGTTCGAGCCGTTCTTCACGACCAAGGGAGTTGGCGACGGCACCGGGCTCGGCCTCGACGCCGCCCGGCGGATCGTCGAGGAGCGCCACGGGGGCTCGGTTTCCTTCGAGACCGGAGGCGACGGAACCACATTCCACGTCTGGCTTCCGCTCAAATTCGGCACGCGGTCGTCGTAGGCATTCGACACAGCTGTCGAATTTCTCGCTCCTCGTTCGTCTAATACGCGACCATCCACCAGAAGGAGGAAGCGTTGAAATACATGCTGCTGATTCACCAGGGGACGACCCCGACGCCGCGCGACCCCGAGGCCTGGGGGAAGCTCTCGGAGGACGAACAGCGCGCGGTGTACGCCGCGTACCAGGAGATCAACCAGAACCCGGCGGTCACACCGGGCGTGCAGATGGACGGGCCCGAGATGGCGACCACCGTGCGCGTCGAGGACGGCAAGACGCTGACCACCGACGGCCCGTTCGTGGAGATCAAGGAGGCCATCGGCGGCTATCTGTTCGTGGACGCGGCCAATCTCGACGAGGCGATCGAGGTGGCGTCCAAGATCCCCGCCGCGAGCATGGGCGGCGCGATCGAGGTGCGCCCGATCGTGGAGAGGTAGCCATCCTCGAGCAGGTCTTCCGCGAGCAGTGGGGCCGTGTCCTCGCTGCCCTGATCGGATTCCTCGGCGACTTCGACCTCGCCGAGGAAGCCGCCCAGGACGCCTTCGCTATCGCGGCGGAGCGCTGGCCGCGCGACGGCGTGCCCGCGAGCCCGGGAGTGTGGCTCGTGACGACGGCGCGCAATCGCGCGATCGACCGCATCCGCCGCGACCGCACGCTCGCCGCGAAGACTCGAGCGCTCGATGTCCCGGTTGCCACGGAGGATCAGATGGACGAGACGACCTTCCCCGACGAGCGCCTGGAGCTGATCTTCACCTGCTGCCATCCCGCGCTCGACACGGACGCCCAGGTGGCGCTGACCCTGCGCACGCTCGGCGGCTTGAAGACCGGCGAGATCGCGCGCGCGTTCCTCGTACCGGAGCCGACCATGGCGCAGCGGCTGGTCCGAGCCAAGCGCAAGGTGAAGGCGGCCGGCATCCCGTTTCGGGTGCCTCCGGACCACCTCCTGCCCGACCGCCTCGCCGCCGTGCTGGCGGTCGTCTACCTCATCTTCAACGAGGGTTACGGCGGCCGCGGCGATCTCGCGGCCGAGGCGATCTGGCTCGGGCGCGCGCTCGCCGAGCTGATGCCCGACGAGCCTGAGGTGCATGGCCTGCTCGCGATGATGCTGCTGCTCGACGCCCGCCGCGAGGCGCGCTTCGAAGGCGGGGAGCTCGTGCTGCTCGCCGACCAGGACCGCTCTCGCTACGACAGGTCGGAGATCGGAGACGGCCGCGTGGCACTCGATCGCGCCCTCGCGCTCCAGGGGCGCGGACCGTATGTCGTCCAGGCGGCGATCGCCTCACTGCACGCCGACGAGCCACGGGACTGGCCCCAGATCGCCGCCCTCTACGAAGAGCTCGCACGACTCACAGACTCGCCGGTCGTCGAGCTGAACCGCGCTGTCGCGGTCGCCGAGGCGCAGGGACCTCGGGCCGGCCTCGAGATCGTCGACGGCCTCGGCCTCGATGACTACCGCTACCTGCACGCCACTCGGGGAGAGTTGCTGCGCCGCCTCGGCCGCAGCTCGGAGGCCCGCGACTCCTACCGCCGCGCGCTCGCGCTCGCCCACGACGACGCCGAGAGGCGCCTGCTCGAACGGCGACTGGCCGACCTTCCCGGCTAGCGCCGCGCGAGCCGTTTGACGGCCACATGCGCCGGGCAGTGGCGGGCCATGAACTACGAAGGATTCATCAGCACCGTGCAGGACCGAGCGCACATCTCCGGGGAGGAGGCCGCACGCATCGCGTGCACCACGCTCGAGACGCTGTCCGAGCGCCTCTCGGGCGGTGAGGCGGAGGACATCGCCGAGCGGCTGCCCAGCGAGCTCCGCAGCTGCGTCAACACCGATCGGCCGAACGAGCCGTTCCACGTGGACGAGTTCCTCCGTCGCATTGCACAGCGAGCGGGAGTGGAGAAGTCGATCGCGGAGCGCGATGCGCGCGCGGTGTTCACCGCTTTGTGGCGAGCCGTGGGACCGGATGAGTTCGCCGACATGTCGTCCGAGCTGCCAAAGGACTTCCAACCGCTGCTCGACGAGGCCATCGCCGAGGAGCGCCGGCTCGACGTGG
>JBJMLG010000148.1:0-5763 GCA_045805385.1 Thermoleophilaceae bacterium | reverse complement strand
CTAACTCAGCCGCCGGCGGGCGGCCGCCGCGCGTCAAGATCGTCGAGCAGCGACACCTTCATCGAGTGCCAGACGATCCAGGCCCGGATGTGATTGGTCGCTCGCAGCGCCGTTCTCACCATGGCGCCGACGCTACCCCACCTCTCTCGAAGAGAAACTGCAGCCTCTCTGCAAAGAGCGGGGTCTTCGAGTTCGGGTTTGGCGCGTCGGCGCTCGCTCCCGGGTGCTCGCTAGGGTTCCTGCGCGATGCCCGAGCCCGTGACCATGGACAAGATCGTCGCGCTCTGCAAGCGGCGCGGCCTGATCTTTCCGGCCTCGGAGATCTACGGCGGCATCGCGAACACGTACGACTACGGGCACTACGGCGTGCTGCTCAAGCGGAACGTGATCGACGCCTGGTGGAACGCGATGATCCGCGACCGCGACGACATCGTGGCCCTCGACAGCGCGATCATCCAGCACCCGCGCACGTGGGAGGCATCGGGCCACCTCGCCGGGTTCACCGACCCGCTCGTGGACTGCAAGTCCTGCGGGAAGCGGTTTCGCGCCGACCACCTCGACATGGAGCACGAGGAGGCGCGCTGCCCGCGGAAGCCGAGCGTGGTGGCCGGGCAGGGGCCCGAGTGCGATCTCACGCCGGCGCGCGAGTTCAACCTGATGTTCGAGACCACGATCGGGCCCGTCTCGGAGACCGGCCAGACCGTGTACCTGCGCCCCGAGACCGCTCAGGGGATCTTCCTCGACTTCAAGACCGTGCTCGGCTTCGCCCGCAAGAAGCCGCCGTTCGGCATCGCGCAGATCGGCAAGTCGTTCCGCAACGAGATCACCCCGGGCAACTTCATCTTCCGCACGCTCGAGTTCGAGCAGATGGAGATGGAGTTCTTCGTGCCCCCCGCCGAGGCGGAGCGCTGGTACGACTACTGGCTGAAGGAGCGCATGGCGTGGTACGAGAGCCTCGGCATCCGCGCCGACCACCTGCGCCTGCGCGCGCACGAGCAGGACGAGCTGAGCCACTACTCGAGCGCCACGAGCGACGTCGAGTACCTCTACCCGATCGGCTTCCAGGAGCTCGAGGGCATCGCCAACCGCGGCGACTTCGACCTCACCCAGCACGCTCAGGCGTCGGGCGAGAAGCTCGAGTACTTCGACTCGGCATCCGGCGAGCGCTACGTGCCGCATGTGATCGAGCCGGCGGCCGGGGTGGGCCGCACGATCCTTGCGGTGCTGTGCGACGCCTACGACGAGGACGAGCTCGGCGGTGAGCAGCGCACCGTGCTGAAGCTGCACCCGCAGATCGCGCCGGTGAAGGTGGCGATCCTGCCGCTCGTGCGCAAGGACGGGCAGCCCGAGCTCGCCCGTGAAGTGCGCGACCTGCTGCGTCAGCGCTTCCAGACCGAGTACGACGAGGGCGGTTCGATCGGCAAGCGCTATCGGCGCCAGGATGAGATCGGCACGCCGTGGTGCCTCACGATCGACCACCAATCGCTCGAGGACCGCACGGTGACCGTGCGCGACCGCGACACGCTCGCGCAGGACCGGGTCGCGATCGACGACCTCGGCGACCATCTGCAGGCGCGGCTCGACGCGCCATGGACCTCGCCGAAGCTGGGCGGCGGCGCGGCCGAAGCCGCCTAGGCCCCGTCCGCGCCGAGCGCGACGCGAGCCATGCGGATGCCGAGCTCGAACGCGCTGTCGCGATCCCAGTCCGGATCCGACAGCACCTGCATCATGATCCCCTCGCCAAGCGCCAAGAGCACCGAGGCGACACCCTCGGCGGGGCCGGGAAGGCTCACCACGCCCGCCCGCTCCTTGTGCTCGAGCACTTGGGCCAGGCCGCCGCGCATGCGCCGGTAGACCTCGCTCATCTCGGCGCGCAGGTCCTCGTTGTGGCGAGACAGCGCGAACAGCTCGTAGATGACGGTCTGGCCCTCTGCGTCGTGCTCGAGGTAGTCGACGAGCTGGGCAACCAGCACCTGGACGATGTCCTCGAGCGAGTCGGCCGTCCCCACGAGCGCCTGCAGCTGCGCCAGCCGCACGTCGCAGTCGTGTCGAACGACCTCGACGAGGAGACGCTCCTTCGAGCCGAAGTAGTAGTGCAGGAGTCCCCGCGACACTCCGGCCTCGCGCGCGACCTGGTCGAACGTGGATCCGGCTGCTCCGCGGCGTCCGACGCTGGTCCGCATTGCCGATACGATCCGCTGAGCCTTCTCGCTATCGAGGCTCCGGGTGGCGCGCTCGCCCCCGTTCGGGCTCGTGTCTACGGAAGCCTCCATCCAGGCGAAGGTTAGCTGGCTGGCCAACCAGTGTCCGCGCTGTACGCTGCCCGCCCCATGAGGGTCCACGTCGTGGCGACAGGCGGGACGATCGCGATGGCCGGAGAGCTCGCGCAGCCCGCGCACGCCGGCGATGAGCTCGTCGCCGCGCTGCCGGGAGTGGACGAGATCGCCGAGGTGTCCGTCGAGCAGCTGGCGAACGTGCCGGGCGTCGAGCTGTCGCCGCGACTGGCGGGCGAGGCGCTCGAGAGCGCCGAGCGTGCCGTGGCCGAGGGAGCGCGCGGCGCGGTGATCCTGCAGGGCACCGACACGATCGAGGAGACCGCTCAGCTCGGCGATCTCCTCTGGAGGCATGAGGAGCCGGTGGTGGTGACCGGTGCGATACGGCCGGCGAGCGCCCCGAGCGCCGACGGCCCGGGCAACCTGCTCGACGCGATCCGCCTTGCCGCATCGCCCCAGGCAAGGCGGGCGGGCGCACTCGTGTGCTTCGACGGCGTGGTGCACGCGGGCAACGCCGCGGTGAAGTCACACAGCTGGAGACCGGGTGCCTTCTTCTCCCCGGCGCCGCTCGGCCGCGTGCGCGAGGGCACCGTCGAGCTGCGGACCCGGCCGGAGCGGCGGCCACCGGTCGGCACCGTCCGGCAGGCGCTCGACGGCGGGCTCGAACGGCGCGTTCCGATCGTGGCCGCCGCGGCCGGCATGGACGGCGCGACGCTGCAGATCGACGGTCCCGAGGCCTTCGTGCTGATCGCGCTCGGCGCGGGCCACCTGCCGAAGGCGATGCTGTCGGCGCTCGACGCGGTGCTCGAGCGCGGCGTGCCGGTCGTCGCGTGCGCGCGCACGCACGAGGGCGGCACGCTCCGGCGCACCTACGGGTTCGAGGGCTCGGAATCCGACCTCGAGCGGCGCGGCGTGATCCTCGCCGGCGACGCGAGCCCCTGGAAGGCGCGCATCAGGGTGATCACCGCGCTCGCGCTGCGGCTCGACCCGCGCGACTTCTTCGCCTGAACGAGAAAGGGCGCCCCTGGAGGCGCCCTTCGCTCAAGTGGTCGCAGGCCGAAGCGCTACGAGGTGCTGCCCACGGGCGCGCTCTGCGCACCCGAGCTCGACGGCGTGGTGGTGGAGGTGTATTCGAACTCCTCCTCCGAGCCGAACACGAGGTCGAGCGCCTTCTTGCGCATGCCCTCGCTGAGGGCAAGGGCAAGTCCAGCGCCGACAAGCACGAGCAACAGCCCGCCCCGCCGCTTGCGCTTCGGGCGACGCTTCGCGCCACGCAGGGAATCGGCTGCCTCGCGAAGCGAAGTCGCCGCCTCCTTGAGCTCCTTCTGCGTCTTCTTGTCCTCGGTGAGGGCCTTCACCGGGCCCTTGCCGTTCGACATGCGCTCATACGCCTTGCGCGCGGAGTCGAACGCCGTGCGCAGGCTCTCCCTGAGCTCCTCGTCCTCGGCGAGCCGCTGGACGTAGGGGTTCGAGGTGACCGCCTTTCCCGCGGCCACGGCCCCTGCGCCCGCTTTCGCGGCCTTCCTGGTTGTCTTTGCCATGGCTCTCCTCGATCCGCTTGCGGAGCGAGCATACCCGGGTTCACGAACCGGGGAAACGAGCTAACTGCGCGACGCGGGCTGAGAGCTGCGCCGAGCGGCCGGGCGGCGGCGCGCCGGGCGGCTGTTCTCGCCACCGTCGAGGGCGATGCGCAGCACCTGGTCGATGTTGTCGACCCACTCGAAGTCGAGCCCCTTCAAAAGCTGCGGCGGGATGTCGTCGAGGTCGGGCCTGTTGAGCTTCGGAGCGATCACCGTCGTGATGCCCGCGCGCTGCGCTGCGAGCGCCTTCTCCTTCAGGCCGCCGATCGGCAGCGCCTGCCCGATCAGGTCGATCTCGCCGGTCATCGCGACGTCCGGCCGCACGGCGCGGCGGGTGACGAGCGACACGAGCGCCGTGGCCATCGCAAGGCCGGCGCTCGGGCCGTCCTTCGGAATGGCGCCGGCCGGCACGTGCAGGTGAATGTCGTTCTCGCGCCACCAGGCCGGGTCCACGCCCCTGCCCCACTTCGACACGTTCGCCTTCGCCCACGACAGCGCCGCGGTCGCGGACTCGCGCATCACGTCGCCGAGCTGGCCGGTGATCTGGAGGCGACCCTCGCCGGCGTAGGACGTCGCCTCGATGAACAGGATCTCTCCGCCGACGGGCGTCCACGCGAGGCCGGTGGAGACACCGGGCTGGCGGGGCTTGAGCTTCGCCTCCTGCACGAATCGGCGCCGGCCGAGCATCTCCGTGACCGCTCGCGGCCGGATCACGCGCTTGCGGGTGCGGCTGCCCTCCGCGTACTCGCGCGCGACCTTGCGGCAGACGGCGCCGATCTGGCGCTCGAGGTTGCGCACGCCGGCCTCGCGCGTGTAGCCCTCGATGATCAGCCTCAGCGCGTCGTCGCTGAACTCGATCCGCTGCGGCGTGAGCCCGTTGCGCTCGATCTGGCGCGGCACCAGGTAGCGCTTCGCGATCTCGAGCTTCTCGGCCTCGGTGTAGCCCGAGAGCTGGATGATCTCCATGCGGTCGAGCAGCGGGCCGGGGATCGTGTCGAGCAGGTTCGCCGTCGTGATGAAGAGGACGTGCGAGAGGTCGAACGGCAGGTCCAGGTAGTGGTCGCGGAAGCTCGAGTTCTGCTCGGGGTCGAGCACCTCGAGCAGTGCGCTCGCGGGATCGCCCGACCAGCCACCGGCTTGCAGCTTGTCGATCTCGTCGATCAGGACGACGGGGTTCATCGCCTTCGCTTCGGTCAACGCACGAACGATGCGGCCGGGCCGCGCACCGACGTAGGTACGACGGTGACCGCGGATCTCCGCCTCGTCACGCACACCACCAACGGCGACACGCACGAACGGGCGACCCAACGCACGCGCGACCGACTCGCCCAACGACGTCTTGCCGACGCCCGGCGGACCGACCAACGCGAGGATCGCGCCACTCCCGCGACCGCTCACCGTTCCGAGGCCACGCTCGCGCCGCAGCACGCGCACGGCCAAGAACTCGAGGATGCGGTCTTTCACATCGTTCAAGCCTTCGTGGTCGGCGTCGAGCACGGAGCGCGCGTCGCCGAGGTTGCTGTGCTCCTCGGCGACTTCGCCCCACGGCAAGTCGGCAACCGCGTCGAGCCAGTTACGCACCCACGCCTGCTCGGGGTTCTGCTGACCCATGCGCTCGAACCGGTCGAGTTCCTTGTCGACCGCTTCACGGACCGACTCGGGCAGCGTCATCTCCGCAAACTTGGCGCGTTACTCCCCGACGATATCGTCGTCGGCGTCGCCGAGCTCTTTGCGGATCGCGTCCATCTGGCGGCGCAAGATCATCTCGCGCTGTTGCTTGTCGAGATCGTCGGTGACGTTCTCGCGGATCTTGTCTTTCAACTCGAGATCGGCGAGCACCTCACGCGACCACTCCAGCGCGAGCTGAAGCCGCGCCTCGACGTCGACTGTCTCGAGCAGCTCGACACGCT
>JBJMLG010000147.1:0-6518 GCA_045805385.1 Thermoleophilaceae bacterium | reverse complement strand
ACGCACAGGAGCGCCTTGTGGTGGTCGTAGTCCTCGCGACGCAGGTAGTGGACGTCCGCGGTGCCGACGAGCGGCCGGCCCATCTCGCGGGCGATCCGCGCGATCCCGTCGTTCGCCTTGTCCTGGTCGGCGAGACCGTTCTTCTGGACCTCGAAGTAGACGTTCTCGGGACCGAAGATGCGCATCAAGTCGTCGACGTGCTCGCGCGCCTCAGCGGGGTTGTCGTCGACCAGGCGGCGGCAGAACCGGGACTGCAGGCAGCCGGTGAGCGCGATCACGTCCTTCGAGTGGCGCGAGAGCAGGTCGAGGTCCACGTTCGCCTTGCCGCGCTTGTAGCCCTCGAGGAAGCCCGCCGACGTGAGCTTCACGAGGTTGCGGAAGCCCTCACCGGACGAGGCGAGCAACGTGAGGTGGTTGCGCTCGTACTTGACCGCCTCGCTCTTGACGTCGTCGACCAGGTAGGCCTCGAAGCCGATGATCGGCTTCACGCCGTGCTTCTTGCACGCCTTGTAGAACTCGACCGCGCCGTTCATCACTCCGTGGTCGGTGAGGCCGAGTGCCGGCTGGCCGTACTCGGCCGCCCTGGCCGCGAGGTTCTCGATGTTGCAGGCGCCGTCGAGCAGCGAGTACTCGCTGTGGACATGCAGGTGTACGGCCGGGCTCGGCGACATCGAACGGCCAGTCTAGGGTCGCGGTCGGACCTCTCCGAGGGGGCTCGGCGGCCGGCTTCCGGAATTTCCGGACGTCTGGTGATCCGCGACACCGCCGGCTCCGAATAGCTGTTCCAGAAGGCTCGCTGGCCCGACCGAAAGGAAGCCGGATGTCCCGACTCGCCGCCGTCTCCGCCCGCGTGCGCGGCTCGCTCACGCCCGCGGAGTGGCTACGACTCGGCGGCTTCGGCGGGGGCGTGCTGCTCCTGCACGTGGCCGGATTCGGGCTTCTCCTCTACTACTCGGCCTCCCAGCCCGTGCTGGCCGGGCTTGGCACCCTCGCCTACACGTTCGGGCTGCGCCACGCCTTCGACGCCGATCACATCGCGGCGATCGACAACACCACGCGCAAGTTCATGGCCGAGGACCGCCGGCCGCTCGGCGTGGGCTTCTTCTTCTCACTCGGGCACTCGACCGTCGTCTTCGCGCTGTCCGCGGGCCTAGCGGTGGCCGCCGCCGCGGTCAACGGCGCGATTCCGGGCTTCCGGGCCGTCGGTGGCTCGATCGGCGCGGGCGTGTCGGGCACCTTCCTCTGGGTCATCGGCGTGCTCAACCTGATCGTGCTGATCGACATCCTGAAGATCGCCCGCGGTGTGCGATCCGGGCGCTGCGACGAGAAGCGGCTCGAGGAGCGGCTGCTCGACCGCGGTTTCATGAACCGCTTCTTCATCGGGCGCGCCGCTCGCCTGATCCGCGAGAGCTGGCACATGTACCCGCTCGGAATCCTGTTCGGCCTCGGCTTCGACACCGCCAGCGAGGTCGGGCTGCTGGCCCTGACCGCCACGGCGGCGGGCGGCCATGTGCCGGTGCTCGCGATCCTCGCCCTCCCCACGCTGTTCGCGGCCGGCATGTCGCTGATGGACACCGCGGACGGGGTGTTCATGGCGAAGGCCTACGGCTGGGCCTTCGCAAGCCCGGCGCGGAAGCTCTACTACAACATCACCGTCACGTCGCTATCGGTGCTCGTCGCGCTCGTGATCGGCACCGTCGAGCTGCTCCAGGTCCTGAGCGCGAAGTTCGGCCTCGACAGCGGCTTCTGGTCGTGGCTCGGCGCGCTTGACTTCGAGGTGCTCGGCTACGCCGTCGTCGGGCTGTTCGTGCTCGCCTGGGCCATAGCCACCGCCGTGTGGAAGCTGCGGCGGATCGAAGAGCGCTGGGCGCTCGCGCCCGCCACCGGAGACCCCGCCATTGCGGCACGTGAGCGATAGGTGGATCCTTCAGGAGTTCCTTGGTCGGCGGCATCTACGGGGAGACGATCTACATGGCGAGCTGTGAGGTCTGCGGAAACGATTACGACAAGGCGATGGAGATCACCGTCGCCGGCGCTACGCACGTGTTCGATTCGTTCGAGTGCGCGGTTCACGCGATCGCTCCCCGATGCGAGCACTGCGGCTGCGCCGTGATCGGTCACGGTGTCGAAGCCGAAGGACACTTCTTCTGCTGCGCCCATTGCGCGCGCGAGAACGGCTTCACCGAGCTCACGGATCGAATCGGTCCCGCCGTCGCCTAGCGTCCCCGGGCATACTGCCCGCCGTGCCGGCTCCCTTCACCCAGCTGGGGCGCGTGGTCCTGCTCGTCGAGGACCAGGAGCAGGCGCTCGCCTTCTACCGCGACGTACTCGGCTTCGAGGTGCTGCACGACTCCGAGGACGGCGGCTTGCGCTACCTGCACATTGGCCTGCCCGGCTGGGGCGGCCCGGGCATCTGGCTGATGCCGGCGAACGACGCGGGCACCCGTTCGCTGGTGGGTCGCCAGGCCGGCGCGCATCCGCTGCTCGTGCTCTACACCGACGACATCGAGGCGACCCGCACGGGGCTCGCTGAGGCGGGCGTCGAGATGTGGCAGGACCGCGATGACGACGCTAGCCGCTCCTTCCACTTTCGCGACATGGCAGGAAACACGCTCATCGCCGTGCAGCTCACCGGGTAACGTCACAACATGTTTCGAAAGGGACCGATCCCAGCCTGGGTCCACGGCCTGACCGAGTACGCCGCCGGGATCCTCCTAATCGCCGCGCCATTCGTCTTCGGCTTCGACGACGGCGGCGCGAAGGCCGTCTCGATCGCGGCCGGGGTGGTGGTCCTCCTGTTCGCCGGCTTCAGCGAGCTTTCGACTGGACTCTCGAAGTCCATCCCGATAGCCGCGCACGCGCTACTCGACTACGTGCTCGCGATCCTGTTCGTGGCGATGCCGTTCCTCGTCGGCTTCTCCGGCGAAACGGCGCCGACCGTGTTCTTCATCGCGATCGGCGTGTTCTGGCTGGTGCTCTCGATCGCGACGCGCTACGCGCCCGACGGCGTGCGGCAGCCGCGCCCGGCCAAGAGGCAGCGCCGCAGGTTCCGGCGCGGCGAGGATCTCACCGACGTGCCGGAGTTCGAGGTGCCTCCACGCGAGGACACCGCCCCGGAGCGGCGGCGCTAGTCGTCCGAGCCGGAGCCTTTGGCGGCGGCCACGCCGCCCAGCAGCACCAGTACGATGACGCCCGCGGCGCCCAGCTTCACGCGGTTCTGGCCGATCTTCCACTTGGCGAGCGCCTTCGCGCTCCGCCACACGATCCAGCCGACCAGGGTGTAGACCTTCGTGCTCATTGCCCGCTCTTACCCCGGTTCCGGATGGCATACGCCATACGAGACTGCAAGCTCCAGAGCTCGATGAAGCCGGGGCTCGCCTGCTGCGAGAACAGCCCGCCGGACTCGCCGAAGCCGGCCAGCTCGGGGTCGTAGAGCGCGTTCGGCGAGCGCCGCGCGACGGGGCTGACCTTGCCCTTGTAGAGGCGCAACGTGATCGCGCCGGTCACCTGCTCGTTCACGGATTCCATGAACGCGTTCAGGTCGCCGAGCAGCGGCTCCTGCCAGAGCCCCGCGTACACCAGGAACGCCCACTGGTGGTCGAGCCCCGGCTTGAAGTTGTTCTGGTGGATCGTGCCCACCAGCTTCTCGAGCTCCTTGTGGGCGGTGAGGATGATGTCGGCCGCCGGCACCTCGTAGAGGTCGCGAACCTTGAGGCCCACTATGCGGTCCTCGATGTGGTCGACGATGCCGACGCCGTGCCGAGCGCCGATCTCCCCAGCGCGCTCGAGCAGTTCAACGAGGTCCAGCCGCTCGCCGTCGATCGCCACCGGCCGGCCACGCTCGAACTCGATCTCCACGAGCTGCGCCTCGTCGGGCGCGTCCTCGGGCCTCGTGACCAGGTTGAAGACGTCGTCGTGCGGCGGCTCTGCGAGATCCTCGATCGGGCCGCCCTCGGATGAGCGGCCCCAGAGGTTGTCGTCGATCGAGTACGGCGGCGCCTCCGTCCCTCCCTTGACCGGGATGCCGTTCTCCCGCGCGTACTTGATCTCCTCCTCGCGGCCCATCTGCCAGCCGCGCACCGGCGCGATGATCTTCAACTCGGGCGCGAGCGCCGCCACGGTGGCCTCGATCCGCACCTGGTCGTTGCCCTTGCCGGTGCAGCCGTGCGCGATCGTGTCGCAGCCGGACTCGCGCGCGTACTGCACCGCGAGCTTCGCGATCAGCGGACGCCCGAGTGCGGTGAAGAGCGGGTAGCCGCCGCCGTACAGCGCGTTCGCCTTGATCGCCGGCAGCACGTAATGCTCGGCGAACTCCTCGCGCGCGTCGATCACGTGGCAGTCGAGCGCGCCGAGCTGGAGGGCCTTGCCCTTCACCACGTCGAACTCCTCGCCAGGCTGGCCCAGGTTCACCGTGAGCGCGACCACCTCGGCGTCGTACTCGTCCTGGATCCACTTGAGCATCACGCTCGTGTCGAGGCCGCCGGAGTAGAGCAGCAGCACGCGGCCGACCTCGCCGGGCTCGGCCTCGTAGGAGGCGGTCTTCTTCAGGATCGTGCGCTCGTGCTCTTCGGCCATCTGGGCGCGAGAAGCTAACACCTAACATCCGTCGGGTGACCGGATGGCGCAGGGAAAGGTCGAGAGTCGTCTACACAAATCCGTGGATGACGGTCCGCGAGGATGACATCGCGCGCCCCGACGGCTCGGCCGGCATCTACGGCGTGGTCGAGAAGCCGGACTTCGCCTGCGTCGTACCGTGGGACGGCGAGCGCTTCTGGCTCGTCCGCCAGTTCCGATACCCGGTCGGCACGCCGACGATCGAGTTCCCGCAGGGCAGCCGCGACCGCGACGGCGCGGAGGGCGAGGACTCCCAGGAGCTCGCGCGACGCGAGCTGAAGGAGGAGACGGGCCTCGATGCGACCCGCTGGACCTGGCTCGGCCACCTCTGGAAGGCGGTCGGCTATTCCTCGCAGGGCTACGACGTGTATCTCGCCACCGGGCTGCTCGAGGGCGAGCCGGAGGTGAGCGTCGAGGAGCAGCAGATCGAGGTCGTGAAGCTGACGCCGGAGGACCTCGAGCGCGCGATCGCGTCAGGCGACCTCAAGGACGACACGACCGTCGCGGCGCTGGGATTACTGCGCGCGAGGCAGGCGGAGATATGAGCCGCGCGACCGAGGAGCAGAACCGCAGGCTGCTCCGCGCCCGCGATGCCATGGACCGGAGCTATGCGCAGCCGCTGGACGTGCCGGCGCTCGCGCGCGTTGCGCTGATGTCCAAGGCGCACTTCATCCGCACTTTCCGCGAGACCTTCGGCGAAACCCCACACCGCTACCTGCAGCGGCGGCGGGTGGAGCGCGCGATGTTCCTGCTGCGCCAGACGGCCCGCAGCGTGACCGACATCTGCTTCGACGTGGGCTTCACGAGCCTCGGCACCTTCAGCCGCACCTTCAGCGCGATCGTGGGCGAATCGCCGAGCGCATACCGCAGTCACGTAGAGCCCGAGCGCGTGCCGGGTTGCTTCGTGATGGCCTGGACGAGACCGAGCAGTTTTGGAGAAGCCACGGCGACGGCCGTCGATTAGCTTCGACGCCATGATCAAAATCACTCACTCAGCCGTCTTCGTCCTCGACCAGGACGAGGCACTCGATTTCTACGTCAACAAGCTCGGGTTCGAGGTCAACACCGACATCGACATGGGCTTCATGCGCTGGCTCACCGTGAACGCGCCGGGCCAGCCGGACCGCCAGGTGCTGCTCGAGAAGCCGGGGCCGCCGGCGCACGACGACGCCACCGCGGAGCAGGTGCGCGAGCTGGTGACCAAGGGCGCGACAGGATTCGCGCTCGGCCTGGCCACCGACGACGTCTACAAGACGTACGAGGAGCTCAAGGCCCGCGGCGTGGAGTTCACCTCGGAGCCGACCGAGAGCTTCTACGGCATCGACTGCGGTCTGCGGGACCCGTTCGGCAACAACCTCCGGCTCGTGCAGCCGGCAAAGGGGCCCATCACTCCCCCGGACCCCGCAGAGTTCGCCCGCCAGAACGGCTGACGGACTCGCACTCTGGCGGCGGGTCGGGCGCTGGGCGCTAGGCCCGCCGCTGTGCGTGCGGAGTGCGTTTCCGGGTCTCACGGCGTGCGGCAGTCAGAGTTGGCCCGCTATCGCTTTCACGCGAACGCGACAGTCCCGCCGCCACGTAGTCTGCGCGCCATCCGACGACAACGTCGCCTTACCGTTGTTATGGGGCGTCGCCCTGAGAGCCCCGATCCCGCTGCCAGTCCACGAGCCGCGCACTTCGAGGCCCTGCACGAAGAGCGGCCGAGATCAGCCGCAGGAGGCGTTCGCGCTCGAACGGCGAGCGCGCGCCGTAGAGCTTGCGGCCCCGCTCGCTCGTGGTCTCGCCAGTTACGTGATCGGCAACCACACCTCGCGATCCGAAGAAGGACTTGACGGTCGCGAGGACCAGCCGGTCCGCGCGGGCGGCTACGAGGTCGACCTCGTAGCCGTGGGTCTGCATCTCCTTGT
>JBJMLG010000146.1:0-5571 GCA_045805385.1 Thermoleophilaceae bacterium | reverse complement strand
CGAGAAGATCAGGCGCAAGCCGGTGCCCTACAGCGTGATGGAGCGCGCCGGCGTAATCGGCTTCGCGCTCGTGCTCGGCCTGTTCGTGATCGGCTTGTCGAACGACATAGGCCGGCTCACGGGCCAGGGCTTCGGCGTGCGCTAGGCCGTCGCCGGGCTCGGCGAGGTCGCGGAGACGGTGGTGAAGGGCCACCACGAGCAGTTCCAGCTCGTCAGAGTCACGCGGCCGTCGGGCTGACGCAGTCGATAGCGTGCCGCGCCGATGCGGCGCCCGCTCGTGTTTCTCACCCTGCTAGCGACCGCCGTTTGCGCCGCCGGGTGCGGCGGAGGTCACAGCGCGGCTCCCTCCGGCACGACGAACACGTCGACAGCGCGCGAGGCCGCCGCGCCGCGGCCGGTCGGCGGCAGCGACGTGTCATTCCGCGCGTCCGACGGCAAGAGCGTGAACGGAGTGCTCACGTCGGCGGGGAGCCGCGCACCTGCAGTCATCCTGGTTCACGAGGTGAACGGCGGCGCCGACCAGTGGGACCCGTTCGTGCCATACCTCCACGACGCGGGCTTCACGACGCTGGCCTACGACGGCCGCGGGGGCCTCGACGAGGTCGACCTGGCGCGGGAGGTTGCCGGCGCGATCAGCTTCCTGCGGAAACGACCGGAGGCGGATCCGAAGCGGATCCAGGTCGTTGGCGCCAGCATCGGCGCCTCGGCGGCTGTGATGTCGATCGCCACGAAGGGACAGCGCTCCTTGGCCGGCGCCGTGGCGCTTTCCCCGGCCGACAGCCCGTCGTTCATCGAGCTACAGGCGAAAGATCGCTACTCGCCGCACGACGTGCTGTTCGTGAGCGACACGAACGAAGCGGGCAACCTGGAGAACCTGGCCCCGGGCGCGGTGCGCTCGAAGAAGCTCGAGTCGGGTGACCCCGGCCACGGAGTCGCGCTGCTCCAGCACGCCGACGTACGCGACGCCGTCCTGGCCTGGCTCAAGCAGCACGCGACGTGAAGCGGCACGGCATCCGCTTGATGCCGTTGATGAAGTTGCCCATCAGGTACTCGGGCTCCCCCGCCTCGATGTCAGGCAGGCGGGTGAGCAGTTCCGAGAAGATGCAGCGCAGCTGAGTGCGCGCCAGTGAGGCGCCCAGGCAGTAGTGCGGGCCGCCGCCGCCGAAGCCCACGTGGTGGTTCGGGTCACGCAGGACGTCGAAGCGCTCGGGCTGGTCGAAGGCCTCCTCGTCGCGGTTGGCGGAGGTGTAGAAGAGCACGACCTTCTCGCCTGCGGCGATCGGCTGGCCGTGGAGCTCGGTGTCGCGGGTCGCGGTTCGGCGGAACGTCATCACCGCCGTGGCCCACCGGATCATCTCCTCGACGGCGAGCGGCACGCGCCCCTCCACGTCCTCGAGCAGAAGCCGCCGCTGATCCGGGTTGTGAGTGAGCGCGCGCAACCCGTGGCTCGTGGTGTGGCGGGTCGTGTCGTTACCGGCCACCGACAGCAGCACGAAGAACGCGCCGATCTCCTCGGGCAGCAGCCGGTCGCCGTCCACTTCGGCCTGCACGAGTGCGGTCATCAGGTCGTCCGCGGGGTGCTCGGCGCGGTGGTCGGCGAGCTCGAGCGCGACGCCGGTGAGGTAGATGATCGACTGGAAGTTCATCTCGAGCGCGTCGCGGCCCAGGAGCACGTCCGGGTCGTTCCAGCCGACGAGCTCGTCGGCGTGGCGCACCACTTCGTCGCGCATCGAGTCGGGCACGCCCATGAGCTCGGAGATCGTGGCCATCGGAAGCCGCCGGGACACCTGCTCCACGAAGTCGCATTCGCCGCGCGGGGCAAGCTCGTCGACGATCTCGCGCGCCAGCTCGGCGATCCGGGCCTCGATCCGCGCGATCTGGCGCGGGGTGAAGGCGGCGCTCACCAGGCCGCGCAGCTTCGTGTGCCGGGGCGCGTCAGTACCGAGGAACGAGATCGACGCTTCGAGCAGCTCCGGCGGCGCGTCCTCGAACATCACCCCCTCGCCCGAGCAGAACGTGCTGGGGTCGCGGCTCACAGCGCGCACGTCGTCGTAGCGGGTCACCGCCCAGTAGCCGGTGGTCTCGAAGTCCGGCCCCATCATCACGCTCTCCGGCGCACGCTGCCACGCCACCGGCCGCTCGCGACGGAGCACCGCAAACGCTGCATCGCGCACCTCCGCGGGCTGGTGCCAGAACGCCTGGCCCGACAGGTCGATCTGGTCGGGCGAGGGAGCAGGAGACTTTGCGACGGCCATGTGCGCACCCAACCAGACGCCGACCGGCGGAGCAAGCGAGTCGTCCCGCGCGCGTGCGTGCGATAGTGCACGAGCCGGTGCCGGCCCCTGTTGCGAGGAGGCAGAGAGACATGGCGATCGATACGCAGACCGAGCGCGGTCGGCCGCGCGCGCTGAACGCGACCACGCTCTGCGAGGCGTTCCAGATGACCGCGGAGGACAACGCGGACCGGGTCGCCCTGCGCACCAAGGGCGACGAGTACACGATCAGCTGGGGCGACTACGCCGACAAGGTCAGCGCGCTCGCCGCCGGCTTTGCCGCGCTGGGGCTCGAGCGCGGCGACACGCTCGGGATCATGCTCACGAACCGCCCCGAGTTCCACTTCGCCGACACCGCGGCGATGCACCTCGGCGCAACGCCGTTCTCGATCTACAACACCTACTCGCCCGAGCAGATCGAGTACCTCGTGAGCGACGCCAAGAATCCGGTGATCGTGACCGAGGAGGCGTTCGCCGACCGCGTGCTCGCCATCAGGGACAGCTGCCCGGACCTGGAGCACATCGTGATCGTGGACGGGAAGCGGGACGGCACGCTGACGCTCGAGGACGTCGCCGAGCGCGGCGATCCCGACTTTGACTTCGAGTCCTCGTGGACGGCGGTCAAGCCCGACGACATCCTCACGCTCATCTACACGTCGGGCACGACGGGCATGCCGAAGGGCGTGCAGCTCACCCACGACAATCTCATCTCGGCAGTCCGCTCGTTCGACCAGATCATCGAGTTCCCGAACGACGGCCGCGTGGTCTCGTACCTGCCGATGGCGCACATCGCGGAGCGCAACTGCAGTCAGTACCTGCCGATCATGCTCGGCTTCACGACGACCTGCTGCCCGGACCCGCGCCAGGTCGTCGGTTACCTGCCGGAGGTGCGGCCCACCTGGTTGTTCGCCGTGCCGCGGATCTGGGAGAAGCTGAAGGCCGCGCTAGAGGCCGGCATCGAGGCGGAGCAGGACGAGCAGAAGAAGGCAGCCACCAAACGTGCACTCGAGCTCGGCCTCGAGAAGGTGCGGCTCGAGCAGGCCGCGGACGAGGTGCCCGCCGAGCTCGCCGAGGAGTACGCGAAGCTGGACGAGGCGGTGCTCTCGAAGATCCGCTCGATGCTGGGCCTCGACGAGCTCGAGTCGATGAACGTGGGCGCGGCGCCCACGCCACGCGAGGTGATCGAGTTCTACCACGCACTCGGGCTGCCGCTGGCCGAGCTGTGGGGCATGTCCGAGACCACAGGCGCCGGCGCCTGCAACCCGCCCGAGAAGATCAAGATCGGCACGGTTGGGCCACCTGCGCCCGGGATCGAGATGAAGCTCGCCGAGGACGGTGAGCTGCTGATCCGCGGGCCGGTGAACATGCCCGGCTACCGCAACGCTCCCGACAAGACGCGCGAGACGATCGACGACGAGGGCTGGCTCCATACCGGCGACGTCGGCGAGTTCGACGACGACGGCTACCTCAAGATCGTCGACCGCAAGAAGGAGCTGATCATCAACGCCTCCGGCAAGAACATGTCGCCGGCGAACATCGAGGCGAAGATCAAGTCGGCGAGCCCGCTGATCGGCCAGGCGGTCGCAATTGGCGACGGGCGCCCCTACAACGTCGCGCTCGTCACGCTCGACCCCGATGCCGCGCCGGTGTTCGCGCAGCAGCACGGGATCGAGGACACCTCATTCGAGTCGCTCTCGCAGGAGCCGGCGGTGCTCGAGGCAGTCGAGCAGGGCATCAAGCGGGCCAACGACGATCTGGCGCGGGTCGAGCAGATCAAGAAGTTCAAGCTGCTGCCCAGCGAGTGGCAGCCGGGCGGCGAGGAGCTGACGCCGACGATGAAGCTGAAGCGCAAGCCGATCGCCGAGAAGTACCAGGGGGAGATCGAGGAGCTGTACTCCTAGCTCACGCCTGACAGGCCGGCGCTCAGAGCGAAGCCGAGCACGGTCACGAGCCCGGCGACGAGACCCGCCTTGCGGCGGGCCTCGGGGATCATCGAGTCGATCAGCATCACGAGCAGCGCCCCCGCCGCAAAGGCGTTGATGCCTCCTTTCAAGGTGTTGCCGGTCGAGTCGGCCAGCGCCCAGCCACCCACCGTGGCGAGCGTGCACACGACCGCCACGGCGATCCAAAGGCGGGTGATCTGCCGCTCCCCGGTGCCGGCCGCGCGCATGTCACTCGACGAACCGATCGACTCGGGCAGGTTCGAGATGAAGATCGCCACGAGCAATCCGACGCTCACTCCCTCGCCGGTCGCGATGCCGATGCCCAGCACGAGCTGCTCGGGGATCCCGTCGAGAAAAGCGCCGAGCGCGAGGCCTGTCCCGCCCTTGTCGCCGAAGCGCAGGTCCAACCAACGGTCGAGCACGAAGTAGGTGAGCGCTCCAGCGGCGAGGCCGACCGATGCCGCCGCCCGCCCACCGATCCGCACCGCGTCCTGCGCGAGCTCGAAGCTCACGGCGCTGATAAGGGCACCCGCGCCGAACGCGAGCACTATCCCCAGGGCACGGTCGGGCCACTCCCGCGCGAGTCCGAGCAGCGCCCCGATGACGAGCGACGACGCCGCCAGAGCACCCCAGCCGAGAGCGGAGCTCATGTGCGTCAGCCTAAGCTGGACTCAGCGATGTCGCCGGGGAACGCCGATCTGATCCGGCCGATCTACGAGCAATGGGGCCGCGGCCACTGGCGGTCGCACTTCGACGTGTACGCCCCCGACATGGAGTGGGGGTGGTCCGACGAGTTCCCGGGGCTCGGTGGCGTCTACGACGATCGAAGGGACCCAAACCCGCGCTTACGCAGCTGGCTCAGCGGCTGGGAGTACTGGCTCGTCGAGCCGAAGGAGTTCATCGAGCAGGGGAACTACGTGATCGTCCTCGCCACGTACCACGGCCGCGGGAAGAGCAGCGGGGTCGAGGTGCACCAGGAGGGCGCTCACGTCTTCAAGCTGCTCGACGGCAAGGTCGTTCGCCTCGAGATCTTCGCGGACCGTCAGAGGGCGATCGAGTCGGTCCGCGCGCCCGCGCGGGAGGCCGTTTCGCCCGAATAGCCGTCCGAAGCGGTCATGTCCGCCGGCGTGGAGCGCGCGCCTCCTTCCGTATCGGAGCGTGAGCGTCGGTCACGTCCGGGGATTGTCCTTCTCGGAGGTGCGGCTACAGCTCGAACGGCGCGGGAGGTTGTCACCCCGCTCGGGCCCGGCTCACGGCGCATCTTCCGCCGGGCGGCGTGCCAGTGCTGACCTAGTGGAAATGGGAGCTCGAAGCGGGCTGGCGCGGCGGTGATCTTCTTGGCGGCGGCCGCGCGG
>JBJMLG010000145.1:0-9532 GCA_045805385.1 Thermoleophilaceae bacterium | reverse complement strand
GCGGCCGAGGCGGGCGCGCAGCGCGTGGTCGCACAGAGCATCGCCTTCGTGTACCGGCTCACCGGTGAGGGCCTGAAGACAGAGGAGGACGAGCTGTTTCTCGAGGCTCCACCGCCGTCCGGCGAGGTGGTGGGTGCCGTCGCCGACCTCGAGCGCACGGTCACGGGTGACGAGCGCGTGGAAGGCGTAGTGCTCCGCTACGGCTACTTCTACGGGCCGGATACCGCCTATTCGAGCGACGGATCGATGGCGGCCCTCGCACGCAGGCGGCGGCTCGCCGTGGTGGGCGCGGGCAGCGGCGTGTTCTCGTTCATCCACGTGGACGATGCCGCCCGGGCCACCGTGGCTGCGCTCGACCGTGGCTCGCGCGGGATCTACAACGTCGTCGACGACGACCCGGCTCCGGTGCGCGACTGGGTGCCCGCGTTCGCGGAGGCGATCGGAGCGCCGAAGCCGCGCCGCGTGCCCGCATTACTCGCGAGGCTCGTGGCCGGGCGCTACACCGTCGAGCTGATGACCGCCTCGCGCGGAGCGTCGAATGCCAAGGCACACGCGGAGCTTGGACTCGAGCTGCGTTACCCGAGTTGGCGCGAGGGGTTCCGGGACGGGCTCGGATAGCTGTTGCGCTGTCACCGGTGATTGTGGTTTACTGGTGACATGAGCACACAGACAGTCGCCAAGGTCCACATTTCAGAGATCGAGCCGCACGACAGCTGCCAGGGCGAGGAGCCGCAGTGGCTACCGGTGCGACACCGGTTCGGGCTGGAGTCGTTCGGGGTGAACGCGTGGCGGGCCCCTTCGGCGGGCGCTCCCGTGATCGAGGACCACACCGAGAGCGAAGGCGCCGCCGACGGCCACGAGGAGCTCTATTTCGTGGCGAGCGGCCACGCTCGCTTCACTGTCGGCGATGAGGAGATCGACGCGCCCGAGGGCACGTTCGTCTACGTGGGCGATCCGTCGCTGCGGCGCTACGGCGTCGGCGTGGTCGAGGGCACGACAGTGCTGGCGATGGGAGCGAGGCCGGGCAAGGCTTTTCGCGTGTCGCCGTGGGAGAAGCGGCACTTCGGCGACTGACGTTTCGCACCCGGCCGCCCGCGCGCCCGAAACTATGATCCGGCTCGCGATGGACCCGTCCGCGACAGCCGAGGAGCGCGCGCTCGCACCGGAGCCTGTGGCTCGCGGGGCGCCGGCGCCGGTCCACGGCGGGCTGCCGGCGCTGCTCCGCTTCATGCGCGCACACGGGATGCTCAACCTGAAGTACGCGCGCCTGATCCTGCGCCTTCTGCGCCGCCGCTACCTCACGACCTACGGGCGCCGGCTCAGGCTCGACGGGCTGGCATTCATCGGGCCGAAGGTCACGCTCGAGATCGGCAAGAACGCCCGGGTCGAGCTCGGTCGCTGGTCGTGGCTCGGCGACGGCACGAAGATCCGCTGCCACGAGGGCGTCGTTTCGATCGGCGCCAAGACCGTGCTCGGTCAGGAGTGCACGCTGTCCGCCTACCAGCACATCTCGATCGGCCGCGAGTGCGTGATCGCCGACCGCGTGATGCTGATCGACTTCGATCACGGCATGGTCGAGGTCGAGCGGCCGATCCGCCTCCAGGGCATCTACAAGCGCGACACCCGTGTCGGCAACAACGTCTGGATCGGCTACGGCGCCTCCATCCTGCGCGGCGTGACGGTCGGGGACAACGCGGTGATCGGCACGAATGCCGTTGTCACGACCGATGTCCCGGCCAACGCGGTCGTGGGCGGCGTGCCCGCCAAGGTGATCCGGATGCGCGAGGAACCGCGTACGCTCCGCTGGGAGTGAGCGCGTCCTCGGACCTCCATCCGGCGCAGCACCGTGGCATTCGCGAGCTGATCGCGATGGCGTATCAGCTGCACCGCCACTGGGACGCGATTGCCGACAGGCTGCCGGAGGGGGATGCCGCGAAGGTGTTCCGTTCCGGCTCCGAGAGCGCCTGGCAGCTCGCCACGGAGCTGGCTCCCGTCGCGCGGGCACACGGCCTGCCCCTGGGCCCGGCCGCGGAGGGAGCCGGGCGCGCGGTCGCCGCGCTACGCGGGGCTCTGCGTGACCGCGCGCTCGAGCGTAACCAGGCGCTGCGGCTGGCCTCGCTCGAGGCCCAGCACGTCACCACCCTGCTCCGCTACCTCCAGTTGGTCTCCGAAGAGCACGGCCCGCCGGACATCGCCGAGGTGTGCGCCGCCTGGGACAAGCGCTTCTCGAGAGTGGAGTCCGTTGCGCGCAAGGCGGCGGTCGAGATCGCGCACGACCCGGACGCCGCCATCGAGCCGCTCGACCAGTCCGCGCTCGGGACGGTCGGGCAGCGCATCGGCAGCGCGCTCGGTGGCCTCGGCGAGGCGAGCGATCGCGTGCTCGGGCGCCACCGCGACGGAGCATGAACCCCCTCGAGCAGATGTTGGAGCGGCCCCGGCGCGCCGACGCGCTCGTTGCGGCTTGGGTGATCCTCTGGGTCGGGATGGGAATCTGGACCGCGGTCACCGTCCACGGGCTCAAGCAGGTGGCGGACACGTCGATCCAGGCAGGCGACGCGGTGGGGCAGGCCGGCCAGGTCCTGAGCCTGCTCGGCGCGGTGCCCGTGGTGGGCGGCCAGCTGGCGGCGCAGGCGGATCAGATCCGCACGCTCGGCGACAGCGCCCGCAAGAGCGGCGAGGAGAGCAAGTCGAGCATCGACCGGCTCACGTTCCTGCTCGGCTTCTCGATCGCGATCGTGCCGAGCGTGCCGCTGCTCGTGTTCTACATACCTGCGCGGCTCGCCGCGCGGCGGCCCGAGGACGGACCTAGCCCACGCGCTCCGTGACGGTCTCGCGGTAGATACCGGCAACCTGGCGCGCCACGTCGGCCCAGTCGAAGCCCAGCACGTGCTCCTGCGCCTCGGCCACGAGCCGGTCGCGCAGCGCCTCGTCGGTGAGCAGGCGCTCCGCCATCTCGCCGAGCGACTCGGGGTCGCGCGAGTGGAAGCGCAGGCCCACGTTCTCGTTCGGCACAACCTCGCGCAGGCCGCCGGTGTCGGCCACGAGGCAGGGGCAGCCCGACGCCATCGCCTCGAGCGCCACCAGGCCGAACGGCTCGTAGATCGAGGGCACCACGGTGAGGTCGGCGATGCGGTAGAGCGAGTGCAGCACGTCGTCGCCGATCCAGCCGACGAAGGTGCCGTGCGGGTCGAGCCCGAGCTCGGTCGCCTGCTTGCGCAGCTCCGCCTCGTGCGTGCCCGAGCCGGCGACGATGAAACGCACCTCCGGCAGGCGCGCGATCAGGCCGGGGAGCGCCTCGAGTGCGAACTGAAAGCCCTTCTCGTACACGAGCCGCCCCACCAGCAACACGAGCTTCTGGTCGGGCTGCGCGAAGCGTGAGCGCAGCGTGTCGAGGTCGTCGACCGGCACGAGGTCGGCAGGGTCGATGCCGTTCGGGATCACCGCGATCCGCTCCTCCTCCAGCCCGTAGATGTCGGACACGTGCTCGCGCATGTAGGACGAGCAGGCGATCACTCGCTCGGCGCGGTTCGACATCCAGCGCTCCACGCCGTGGATGTGCGACTGCGGGTGCTTGTCGACCCAGCCTTGATGGCGGCCGTACTCGGTCGCGTGGATCGTCACGACGAACGGGCAGCGGAAGCGCTTGGCGAGGTGGTCGCCCGCGACTGCCACCAGCCAGTCGTGCCCGTGCACGATGTCGAAGTCGAAGCGGTCCCCGAGCTCGACGCCGGCGGCGAGCATGTCGGCGTTCATGTGCTCGACCCAGGTGACGAACTCGCCCAGCTCGCGCGGGCGCTCCGGCTCGCGGACGCGGTGCACGAGCACGCCGCCGATGTCCTCCTCTGCCGGCGACTCCTCCATGCCGCGCGTGAGCACGTGCACGTCCACGTCGTGCGACACCAGGTTCTCGGACAGCTTCCGCACGTGGCGGGCGAGGCCGCCCTCGATCAGCGGCGGGTACTCCCAGGACAGGATCAGGACTCGCATGGCTTCCCGGTCAGGGCGCGAGGAGCGCGCCGAGGTCGAGGTCGGGAGCCAGATTGCGCACTTCCGGCTCGGGCACGGGGCGGGAGTGTGTCAGAGCCGCCAGGGCGGCGTCGAGGTGGTCGAGGTGGCCCTGGACGCGCTGCTGCGGGTAGTCGGCCGCCATGTCGAAGGTCGTGAGAAACGCCCAGTCGCTGGCCTGGACCGCGAGCAGCTCGCGCGCGGCGCGCTCCAGCGCAGAGCCGCCACGTTCGGCCGCGCCGGCCGCCACGGCCAGCGTGCGCAGCTCGGCGTCGCGCGCGGCGAACGCCATTCCGGCCACGCTCGGCGAGTCCCACGTGCTCAGGTCCTTGGGCCTGCCCCAGCTCCCCGGCCGCAGCTCGCGCTCGACCGGCTCGAAGCGCTCCAGCCCGTGGGGCAGCGAAACCAGCTCGAGCCCGGTCGCCTCGGCCTTCTCGAGCACAGCCGAGAGAAACTGCGGGCCCTCGTACCACCAGTGTCCGAGCAGCTCGGCGTCGAGCGCGCAGCACAGCACGCCGGGCCTGCCGCGCGCGCGCTCGTACGCCTCCAGGCGCCCGCACACGCGTGCCACGAAGTCGCCCGCGTGCTCGCGCGCGAGCGCCAGGCCCGCCTCGTGGTCGTAGCCCTCTCCCCCGTTGTTCCACGGCTTGAGGTCGTGGATCGTGCGGCCGTGGTAGTCGCGGTAACGGGCGTGGCCCGGGTAGCCGCCGTCGCCCCAGATCAGCTCCACCGTCTGCCAGTCGATCGGAACGGCGAGCGGGCCGGCCGGAGTCACCACCGGCTCCAGCTGCTCGGGCGCGCCCAGCCCGAGGTGATCGGTCTGGTCCACGCAGAAGGCGTGCACGCCCTCCTCGGCCAGCTCGTGCTCGAGCCCTGGTACGTAGGCGCACTCGGGCAGCCAGAAGCCGCCGCTCCAGCCGCCGAAGCGCCGCCGGTGCGACGCGGGCCCCACGCTCGTCTGCAGGCGCCGACCTGGATCGGTCGCGAGCAGCGGCATCACGGCGTGCGTGGCGTTGCTCGTCCAGAGCTCGAGCGGCGAACGCTCGCACAGCTCGCGGAAGGCGCCCACGAGGTCGCGCCCGTGGGCGTGGAAGAGCTCGTCGGCGCGCCGGTAGTCGCCGGCGGCGCGCCGTACCTCCCGGGCGAGGCCTGGCTCGCCGCCGCGCTCGAGCCCGACCGCGTCCTCTTCGTGGATCGGCGCGCGGATATCGCGCAGGAAGCTCAGGAAGCGGTCGCCCGCCTCCCCCTTGAGCGCCTCGAGCTGGTCGCAGAGGACGGGCGTCAGGCCGAGCGTGACGGGCGGCGCTCCCTCGAGCAGCTCGAGCAGCGGCAGGTACACGGTCGCGACTGCCTCGAACAGCCACTCCTCACCGAACGGCCAGGTGCCGAATCCCTCGACATACGGCATGTGGGCGTGGAGAACGAGCGCGAGGGCGCCGCGCCCGCCGCCCGCCGGGCGGCCGGTCATCGCAGGATCGCGACGAAGTCGAGCGCCCGCTCGAGCGGACCGGAGCGCAGCTCGAAGTCGCTGGCGGAGATGGCCGGCACGAAGCGGTCGTAGAACGGCTTCGTGAAGCCGAGCGCCTTGTGCAGCCGGTCCCAGCCGAGCCGGATGGCGAGTTCGTGCACCCGCAGCTTGCGCGCGTGGAAGAGGCCGAGCATCTGCACTTCGCCGAAGCTCTCCTCGCACAGCGCCTGGAACTCCGCGGCGCGGTACTCCTTCACATGCCAGGGATTGCCGGACTTCTCGGCGCCCGGCGGCGCGAGCGTGAGCAGGTTCGGCGTGGACACGTATGCGGTGCCGCCCGGACGCAGCATGGACTTGAAGTGATCGAGCACCGCCGTCGGGTCCTGCAAGTGCTCGATCGTCTGGAGAAAAACCACAGCGTCGCAGGGCTCGCTGTAGCTCTCGACGAGGTCGCGGACGAAGCTCACGCCGGGACGCGCGTACTTGAGCCGCGCGTGCTCGTGGGCGTCGGGGTTCGCATCGACTCCCGTCGCGCTCCTGGCCCGCCGGGCCAGCACGTCCGTGCCGTAGCCCTCGCCACAGGCCATGTCCACGACGTCGAGGCCCTCGCAGCGCGCGGCGATCCACTCGTACACCGCCAGGTGGCGGCGGAACCAGTAGTTCTCCTCTGGCACGTCGGGGAGCGTTCGCTCCCCCGTGAGCTCGAGCGGCGGCACGCCGTCCGGCTGGTCGCGCTGTACGTATTCAGCAGCGGAGTGGGCCAAAACGGCGGCGAGCATAGCGCTCCGGTGCATGTATCGTGCCCGCCCGCATGAAGGCAGAAGCGGCGGAGCACATCAAGGACGTGAACGTCCGCTACCACGACGTGGCGGCCGAGACCTACGACTCGAAGTGGGGCATCAACTACGACGAGCCGGGCCGGCGCCAGGTCACGGCCAAGCTGCGGAAGGCGCTCGGCGCACCGCCGCCGCGCTTCGGCCGCGCCCTTGAGATAGGCGCGGGCACCGGCTACTTCTCGCTGAACCTCCTCCGCGCCGGGGTGATCGGGCAGTCGGTGGCCACGGACATCTCCCAGGGCATGCTCGACGCTCTCTCGACATCGGCCGAGCGGCTCGGGGCGCACGTTGAGACGGCGCGCTGCGAAGCGGCGCAGCTGCCATTCCCGGACGACTCGTTCGACCTCGTCTTCGGGCACGCGGTGCTGCACCATCTTCCCGACCTGGACGCCGCGTTCCGTGAGTTCGGCCGTGTGCTCCGTCCAGGCGGAACGGTTGCGTTCTGCGGCGAGCCATCCCACCACGGCGACCGGATCGCACACGTTCCAAAGCGCGCGGCGCTGGCGGCCGCGCCCGTGTGGCGCAGGTTGATGCGCGCGGGGCTCCGGACGAACGGCCACTCGCCCGATCCCGCCGAGCAGGAGGAGCACCGCCTCGAGATGGTCGTGGACGTGCACGCCTTCACGCCGGGCGAGCTTGCGGGCTACGCGCACCGCGCCGGTTTCGAGCAGGTGCGCGTGAGCGGCGAGGAGCTTGCGGCGAGCCTGTTCGGCTGGGCGAACCGCACGCTCGAATCGACTGCCGAGCCGGACTCGGTCCCATGGGCGTGGCGCCAGTACGCGTACCGCGGCTACCTCGCGCTCCAGGCGGTGGACCGCGCGCTGCTCGAGCCGCGCCTGCCGGCGGCCCTCTTCTACAACCTGCTGATCTCCGCCCGCGCCCCGCGCGCCTAGGCGGCCACGATCTGAGCGCGCCCGCGGCGCTTCGCGCGGCGCAGCGCGGACTCGGCACGAACCACGAGTTCGTCGACGCGCTCTCCGAAACGCAGGTGAACCACGCCGGCGGAGCAGGTCTGCCCCGGGGGCAGCGCTCGCACGAGCCGGTCCACGAGCGCGCGCGCGTTCGCCGGCGTGCAGTTCGGGAGCACCACGAGGAACTCGTCGCCCGCGTAGCGGACCACGATGTCGGAGTGCCGCAGCTCGCTGCGCCAGGCGGCGGCGGCGCGCTTGAGCAGCCGGTCGCCGGCCTGGTCCCCGCGCTCGTAGTTAAGGCGCGTGAACGAGTCGAGGTCGATCATCGCCAGCGAGAGCGGGTAGCCGTAGCGGGCGGCGCGGGCCAGCTCCTGCGGGATCTGCTCATCGAGCGCGCTCCGGTTCGGGAGACCGGTGAGGCGATCCGTCCAGGGCCGGGATGGCAGCTCCTCGCTCTTACCCTGAATGCGCGCGATGAGCCTCCGCACTGTCGAGAACCGGCGGCGGTGAGGCACCCGGCTCGTATCGTCAGCTGCGCCGCCTGCGGTTGAGCGGCCGGGGGCGACGCTGGACCGATCGATGGGGTCGCCCGCACGCTCGTCGGACGGGTGGCGGCGCGGGGGTAGCCTAGGTCGGGTGGCAGACCAAGCCGAACGCTTTCCGCTCTTCCCGCTGGGGATCGTGCTGCTGCCGGAGGAGGTGGTGCCTCTTCACATCTTCGAGGAGCGCTACAAGACGATGATCGGCGAGTGCATCGAGGAGGGGCGGGAGTTCGGCATCGTCTGGCTCGCCCCCGACGGCCTGCGCGAGATCGGTTGCACCGCCGAGATCGCCCAGCTGCTCGAGCGCATGGAGGACGGTCGCATGAACATCCTCGTGCGCGGCACGCGCCCGTTTCGAGTGCTCGAGCGGATCGAGGACATGCCTTATCCGGCCGGCGACGTCGAGATCCTCGAAGACGAGTCGTCCACCGAGCCCGAGCGCGACGAGCTGGCCGCCGAGGCGCGCGAGCGCTACGCCGACCTGGTGGAGCGCCTGACCGACTCGCGGCCGGACGAGACCGGCCTGGAGCAGCTCGGCGCTTACGGCATGGCGTCGACGATCGACTTCGCCCCTGAGCTGAAGCAGGAGCTCCTCGAGGCCCGCTCGGAGAGCGAGCGGCTGCGCATGGTGGGCGAGCTGTTCGTCTCCACGATGCGCCGCTTGGAGTTCGTGGAGCGCACGAGCGAGCAGGCCCAGTCGAACGGGCACATCAAGCCCTCGTCGCTCGGTCCCTAGACGAACAGCAGCGTCGCGTCGCCGGCGTCGCGGAGGAAGCGCGGCGTGGAGAGCACGCCCGCGAGGCCGCGATCCTGAACGTCCGCCTCGCTCAACCCCATCGTCTCGACCGACGCGGCGCAGGCCCACACCTCGAGCGTGTCGAGCTCGAGCGCCGTGTCGCGCAGGCTCGCGAGCGAGCGGGCGAACGTCTCGCGACCGGCCCACGAGAGCGATGGCGTGGCGTCCGGCTCCTGAGCGTGCCGCATGAGGTCGCTGTCCATGAACATCGCGAGGCCGCCAAACGCTGCCAGTCCCGCGCACCGCCTGCCCTCGGCAGCCGTGGACACGACCAGCGACAGGCCCGAATAGAGGCGCTCGTGCAGGCCGCTCGAGAACACTGCGGCGATCTCGTAGTTCCCCCCGGTCACAATCACTGATTGTGACGACCGTGGACGCCCGCGGCCTGGCCTGCCCTCTGCCGCTCACCCTCGCCAGGCGGAAGATGCGCGAGCTCGCGCGCGGCGACGTGCTGGTGGTGCTGGCCACCGACCCCGAGGCGCCGATCGACCTGGCCGCCTGGGCGGCCGACGAAGGTCACGCGTTTACCGAGCGCGACGCCGGCGGCTGGGCGGAGCTGACGCTCACGAACGGTGCGCGCGGCGGTAGCCCGGCTGAGCAGTAAGGGGAGGGTGGGAAGTTCTTCCATCCGAATGGCTCGCCGCGAACGAGATGGAACGAATTCCCGCTATGCGGGAAGAATCTCCATCGCGATTGGTCGGGCGGGGTCGATTGGGAACTTATTCCCGCTTCCGGGTCCACCCGTCATTGCCCGCTGTAAACCCTCAGACCGCCGCGAGGCGGCGCGGCTTGCGGGTCTGCGGGGGCGGCTCGGCCTCCGCAAGCGCCGCCACCTCGGCCGCCACTGCGTCGGGCAGCTCGCTCACCTCGGGCAGTGCGTCCGGGTCGGCATAGAAGCCGAAGAACGCCCCGCCGCGATAGGTGAACACCCCGACCGACAGCGCGTGGTCCTCGGACAGCGGCACCACGGGGTG
>JBJMLG010000144.1:0-23715 GCA_045805385.1 Thermoleophilaceae bacterium | reverse complement strand
TCGTGCAGGTTCTTGACGCCAAGCGAGGCGGCGGTGCCCGGCATGAGCTGGGTGAGCCCCTGGGCGCCCGCCGGGCTGCCGGCGTTCGGGTTGAAGTTCGATTCGGCCCGGATCAGACCCCGCAGCAGGGCGGGGTCCAGGCCGTACGTCGTGGCAGCGGCGTCGATCTCGGTCGAGTACGGCGTGCTCACGCCGTCGCCCGACGCGGTCGCGGTCGTGCCGTCCACCGGCGTGGTCTGTGCGGTGGCCTGAGCCAGCTGCTGGTCGAACGCGCCTGCCGGAACAGCAGGGGCGCCGCCGACGGTCGCGAGCATGGTCTCGATCTCCGAAACTCGGGAAACGGCCGTCCCGATGCTCATCGCGCGAGCTCCCGGCGGCGGTGGATGTTGAGCGCCATCTCGTCGATCGCGGCGCTCTCGAGGCGACCAGCCCGAAGATTGTGGTCCGCGCGCCGGCGCTCCTTGAGGCGCTCGAGCACCTGGCGCTCGCGCGCGGCGTGAGTGAGAGCACGGCGGCGGGCGTCGACCTCGGCCTCGCGGCGGTCCAGGTCGAGCGAGGCCGCCTCCTGCTCGCGCTCGGCGCGCTCGATGTAGAGCTGCATCGCGGCGAGGTCCTGCCCGCTCACGGGCGCGCCGGCGGCCTCACGCTGCGCGTCGCGTGCGGTCTGCGCGGTCGCCTGGGCAGCGCGGAGCACCGCCTCGCCGTTCACGCGGTGCGTGAGCGAGGCGGCCAGCTGCTCCCTCGCCTGGTCCTCGCTGCGCTCCCGCAGAGCTCGGACACGCTCGAGTGAGAACTTGAAGGTGGGACGGTCCACGGCCCGTTGATCGGCGCTCCCCCACCCTCCTGAACGGGCGATGGACGCGTGTACTACGAGGGCTGCGCGACCGCGCGAACGGCGTCCGCGTCGGCCGTGATGGCCTCGATGCGGACGGCCCATTCACCGTCCACGAGCAGCAGCCGCGCGCTGCCGAAGTGCAGCCCGTTCACGTACAGCTCGACGGGGTCGTCGGGCCCGTGGTCGAGGTCCACGATGGCGCCGTCGCCGAGGCCGGCGGCGTCCTTCACGGGCACCTCTGCCCTGCCGAGCTCGGCCCAGAAGCGCAGATCCACGTCGCGCAGCTGCTCCGCGAGCTCGACCGCGTGGTTCGCTGTGTCTGCCACGGGCTCGCTCATCGTCCCCTGCTGAACTCTCCGCGCACCTGTACGGCGCGCAGGTTGCCGTTGCGGCCGGGCGTCGCCACGTACGCGGGGCGGTCCTCCACTGTGAGGACGATCCCGCGGCTCGCCGGGCGCTTGAGGCTGATCACGTCGCCGGGCTCGAGGCCGAGGATGTGCTCGAGGGGAAGCTCCACTGCGCCCACCTCGGCACGCGCCTCGAGCTCGACCCGCCCGACCGCGGCCCGCATGGCGAGGCGCGCCGTGTCGTCGATGTCGGCGGAGCCGTAGTGGCCCTGCACGAAGCGGTCCATGATCGTCTCGACGGACGAGTGCGGCACCACGAGCGTGATGATCGACATCCCGCCGTCGATCTGGGCGGACAGGTTGAGCAGCAGAGTCGGCTCGCTCGGCGACACGATCTGCACGCTCATCGGCGAGGTCGCGATGCTCCGCACCGACATCGTCTGGCCGGCGAGATCGTCCCATGTGGTCGAGAGCGCGCCCACCATGCTGTTCACGATCCGCCGCACGACGGCGATCTCGATCTCGGTGAGAGCGCTGCGGCCGATCGACTTCGCCTTGTCGGCCGAGCCGCCGAGCAGGCGGGCGACCATGGTGTGGACGAGCGGGAAGTCGAGGATGAAGACGACGTCGGTCTCGAGCTCGTCGAGCCGGAGCTCGATCGCGAGCGCGTGACGCGGCACCTCCTCGGCCATCACCACGGAATAGGGGAGCTGGTCCGTGTTGAGGACCTGAAGCTGGAACTCGGTGCGCAGCTCGGCGCCCAGGCGGCTACCCGCCGACTGGCAGAAGTTCTCGTGGGCGACCTCGATCCGGCGCACCTGCTCGCGGTTGAACTTGCTGGGGCGCCGGAAGTCGATCTCCCGCACGCGCGGCGCTCGGGCGGACGAAGCCATTTGGCGTAGTGATCGGCGGGAGGGGCCGATTCTTCAGCCGGATCGCTAAACCGACAGGTGCAGCGGCGGGATCGCCGAGGGACCCGGCGCCAGCACCGGCGGCTGCGCCGGCTGCTCCGCGGACTCCTCCTGCCCGGTGGCCTCCATCGCACCAGCGGCGGCGTTCGCCAGCGCCAGCAGCCCGGCGTCCGCCTCCTCGGCGGTCGAGGGCTCGTCCACGGGCTGGCGCAGAAAGTCCCCGATCGGGTCGCGCATCGCGATCGCGAGGTCTGTGCTCGGATCCGTGCCGCGCTCGTAGGCGCCGATGGCGATCAGGTCTTCCTTGTCCTTGTACGTGGCCATCAGCCGGCGCACTTGGCGGCCCGCCTCCTGCAGCCCCGGCTCGGTGATCTCACCCACGAGCCGCGAGACGGACTGGAGCACGTCCACCGCCGGGTAGTGCCCGGCGTGAGCCAGGTCGCGCGTGAGCACCACGTGGCCGTCGAGGATCGAGCGCACGGAGTCGGCGATCGGTTCGTTCATGTCGTCGCCGTCCACGAGCACCGTGTAGAGGCCCGTGATCGAGCCGTGCGGGTTGGTGCCGCTGCGCTCGAGCAGCTTCGGCAGCAGGGCGAACACGCTCGGCGTGTAGCCACGGGTGGCCGGGGGTTCGCCGATCGCGAGCCCGATCTCGCGCTGGGCCATGGCGAAGCGCGTGACGGAGTCCATCATGAGCATCACGTCGTTGCCCGCGTCGCGGAAGTGCTCGGCGATCGCGGTCGCGGTGAAGGCGGCCTTGATGCGAACCAGCGCGGGCTGGTCCGAGGTCGCCACGACGACGATGCTGCGGGTGAGGGCCGAGCCGAGGTCGCGGTCGATGAACTCACGCACCTCGCGCCCGCGCTCGCCCACCAGGCAGATCACGTTCACGTCCGCGGATGTGGAGCGCGCGATCATGCCGAGAAGCGACGACTTGCCGACGCCCGAGCCCGCGAAGATGCCGAGCCGCTGGCCACGCCCGCACGGCACGAGCGAGTCGAGAGCGCGCACCCCGAGCGACACGCGCTCGCTGATCGGCGGGCGCTCGAGCGGCGCAGGCGCCGAAGCCAGCATCGGGAGCGCGCGGCCCGCCGGTGCTTCGCCGCGGCTGTCGATCGGGCGGCCGAGCCCGTCCACGACCCGCCCCAGAAGATCGTCCCCCACCGTCACGGTCGCCTGCTCGCCGGTGGCGGTCACGGAGCGGCCCGGGCGGATGCCGTGCATCTCGCCCAGCGGCATGAGCAGCGTGCGGCCGTCGCGGAAGCCAACGACCTCGGCGGAGACCGGCTCGCGCGTCCGGCCCGTCTCCACGGAGCAAAGCTCGCCCACCTCAGCCTCGACCCCGGTCGCCTCGATGATCAGTCCGATCAGGTCCGCGACCCGGCCGTGGCGGCGGTGGAGGTCAGCATGCCCAATCGCCTCCGAGAGGCGATCGAGCACCGCGCTCATCGGCGCAGCTCGGCGGCCACGACTTCTCGGGCGCGCTCGAGCTTCGTCTCGATGCTGGCGTCGACCTCGCCCGCCTGGCTGCGCACCTTCGCGCCGCCGCGGGCCACACGCCGCTCCTCCTGCACCTCGATGTGCTCCATACCGCCGAGCTGCGATCGAAGCGAGTCGACCGCCTCGCGCACGAGCTCGAGGTCAAGTGTGTTCACGAGCACGGTCACGCGCTCGCGCTCCACGAGGCACCGAAGCGCGCCTCGCACAGCGTCGATCACGCGCTCGGGCTCCACCTCGATGGCGCCTGCGACCGCCTTCTCCGCGATCTGCAGCGCAAGCTCTACGGCACGCCTCTCGGCCGCGTCGGCAGCCTCGGTACGCAGCGCCGCTGCCTCCCGGACGGCCTCCCCCAGCGCGGCGGCGAGCGGCTCGCACTCTTCACGGGCGGCCTGCATGGCGGCCTCGTAGCCCTGCTCGAAGCCCTCCTGGCGCGCTGTGCGCCGGAGCTCGTCGGCGCGCGCCTGCGCGCCGGCGATCAAAGCGTCGGCCTCGGCCGCGGCGCCGGCGGGATCACGGGGGGCCGGAGCGGGCCGCACGGCCTCGAGCTGGTCGAAGCTGAAGTCCACGGCTGCGACCGCGTCAGACAAGCTGCTCGTCCTCCTGGTCCTCGCCGCGGCCGATCACGATCGCGCCGGCGTCCTCGAGCCGGCGGATGGCGACGACGATGCGACCCTGCGCCTCCTCGACCACCGAGCGGCGCTGCGGCGGCTGGTACTCCATCTCCTCGAGGAGCATCTCGGAGCCGCGCTGCGACATGTTCGAGAGAACCTTCTGCTTGACCTCCTCGGACGTCCCGCGAAGCGCGAGCGCAAGGTCCTTCTGGTCGACCTCCTTGAGCACGAGCTGGATCGCACGATCGTCGAGCTTGATGATGTCCTCGAAGACGAAGAGGAGCATCTTCACCTCCTCGGCGAGGTCGGCGTCGGTCTCGGCGAGCGTGTCGATCACGTTCCGCTCGGTGGCGCGGTCGGCGGAGTTGAGGATCTCGGCGAGGCCCTTCACGCCGCCCGACGACGAGTAGTCCTGCTGCACGATGCTCGACACCTTCTGGCGCACGACTGCCTCGACGTCCTTGACCACGTCAGGGTTGGTGTCCACCATGCTCGCGATCGCCATCGCCACCTCGGCCTGCACCTCGGGCGCCATCTGCGCCAGCACCTGGGCGGCGAGGGTGGTGTTGAGGTTCGCGATCACGAGCGCCAGCGTCTGCGCCGACTCGTTCGCGAGGAAGGCGTAGATCTGCTCAGGGGTGGTGCGCCGCAGGAACTCGAACGGCCGCACCTCGATGATCGCCGCGAGCCGCTGGATGATCTCGTCGGCGCGCTCCTTGCCCACGGACGCCTCGAGCACCTCGCGGGCGTACTCCACTCCGCCTTCGGAGAAGTACCCCGCCACGCGCACCGTCTCGAGCACCTCGCCGTAGACCGCCTCGGCGTTGTCGGCTGGGACGGCGTGCGTCTTCGCCATCTCGAGCGACAGCGTCTCGATCTCGTGCTCACGCAGGTGCTTGAAGATGCCGGCGGCGCGATCACTGCCGAGCGTGACGAGAAGCGTCGCGGCCTTCTGTATGCCGCTCAGCCCGGCGTCCGGCACGGGAACCGCCGCGGCGGGCGGCGCCTCGAGCATCTCGCCGGGCGCCTCGGCAGCCTGCTCCATCACCTCGGTCATCTCGTTACTCCTCGTTCATCCAGGCGCGGACCTGCGCGGCCACGCGCTCCGGCTCCTTGGCGGCGATCTCCTGGATCTGCGCGCGCGCGGGCGACGGGGCGGGGCGCGGCGGGGCCGCGGGCTCCGGGACCGGCGCGGTCGCACTCTCGAGCTCCGCGAGCGTGCGCGGCTGATCGAGCTCGCGCAGCCACACCGGCTCGCCCATCAGGGCCTCGCTCTCGCGCTTGCGCAGATGGCGGCTCATGAAGAAGAGGAAGGCGAGCAGCGCGATCCCAAGTGCCACGTACTTGGCGTAGCCGACCAGGTTCCCGGTCATCCCGGGCGCCTTGGCAACGGGCTGCTTGGCGAAGGCGACCTGGCTCACGCTGATCGTGTCGCCGCGCTTCGGGTTGATGCCGGCCGCGCTGGCGAGGGCCGACTGAAGCTGCTGGAGCGACGCCGGCGGCACGGTCTTGTCCACGAGCACCGCGACGTCCACCTTGTTCACCTGGCCGGGGGCGACCTTGGTGTGCTCCACGGTCTTGTTCACACCCCAGTCGGTGTCCTTGGTGTTGTGCTTGTAGTTCGAGCCCGCGCCGCCGCCGGCACCCGCGGAGTACTGCGGGATGTTCGAGCCGGAGCCGGCCGTGCCGCCACCACCTGAGCCGCCCGCGAGCGTCTCCTTGTCGTCGTGGGTCTTCAAAGCCACGCCCTTCTTCGCGTAGGTGAGCGAGTCGCGGGTGGTCTGGTCCACGTTCAGGTCGGAGTGCACCTGCACCTGGCCCTTGCCCGGACCGAGAGTCTGCGTGAGCAGCGCGTTCAGGTTGGCGGTCGTCTGGGCGTCGTAGCGGTTCTCGGCGGCCTGCTTGTAAGTGGCGCTGGTGCCGCCCGCGTCGCCGTTCGACGTCGGCCAGAGAAGCTGCCCGGTGCCGTCCGTAATCGACACGTTCTCGGGCTTCAGGCCCTTCACGCCAGAGCTGACGAGCTGCGCGATGCCGCGCACGGCGCCCGGATCGAGGCCGTTGCCGGCTGTCACCAGCACGGACGCCTTGGCGGTGGAGTTGGCGTTCTGGAAGAGCTGGTCCTCGGGCGGCAGGACGAGGTTCACCTGGGCGTTGGAGACTCCCTGCACCTGCCCGATCATGCGGGCGAGCTCGCCCTCGAGCGCGCGCTGGTAGGTGACCTGCTGCTGGAGGTTGCTCGCGCCGAGCTTCTGCTTGTCGAACAGCTCCCAGCCGGCGGAGCCCTGCTGCGGCAGACCCTGCTCGGCGAGCGCGATGCGCGCCTGCGCGAGGTGCCCCTTGTCGACGGCGACGGCGGTGCCGTTGTTCTGGAGCTGCCACTTCACGCCCTTCTGGTCGAGCGCGGCGGTGATCTTGCCCGTCTGTGCGGGATCGACGCCGGTCACCATCGTCTGGTAGCTCGGCGCGGACGCCATGCGCATCAGCAGCACGGCGACGAGCAGCACGCCGACCGCCGACGCAGCGAGGATCAGCTTGCCCTTGGTGCTGGTGTTCTGAACGAGATCGCGCATCTGGTTAGACCTGGGTGTGGAAGATGTCCTGGAACGCCTCGACTGCCTTCGTGCGCACCTGCGACGCCATCTGCATCTCGAGGCGAGCGCGCTCGACAGCCATCACGACGTTCGTGGGATCGGCGGCGGTGCCGTCGGCGAGCGACTGCGATGCCGCGGCGGCATCGGTCTGCGACTGCTCGAGGCCGCTGACGGCCTTGCCGAGCGCGCCGCCGAAGCCGCCACCCTGCTGCTGCTGCGGCTGGGCCGCGGGCGCCTCGATCTGCCACTCGAGGCCGCGCGTCGCGAAGCTGGGATCGATCGGGAGCGGCATCAGCGCAGGAGGTCGAGCGTCTTCGTGAACATCTGCTTGGCGGTCTGCATAGCGGTCACGTTCGCCTCGTAGGAGCGCGACGCCGTGATCAGGTCCACCATCTCGGTGACGGGATCCACGTTCGGCATCTGCACATAGCCCTGGGCGTCGGCGTCCGGGTGGCTCGGGTCGTACACGCGCCGGTTCGGGGTGCTGTCCTCGACGATGCCCGCGACCTGCACGCCGCCGGTGGCGCCGTTCGAGTCGGACTGGCCCTGGCCCATCGCGCCGGCCAGCGCCGCGCCGAAGGCGTCGCCCCCGCGCTGCTGGAGCACGACCTCCTTGCGCCGGTAGGGCTGTCCGTTCGCGCCGCGCGTGGTCTGCGCGTTGGCGAGGTTCTCCGCGGTCACGTCCATGCGCAGGCGCTCCGCGCTCAGGCCGCTGGCGGAGATGTTCAAGGAGTCGAAGAGGCCCATGCGCTAGCCCCTGCCCATCGCGGCTTCGATGATGTCGATGCGGCCCCTCATCACCTGGACGAGAGCCGAGTACTCGAGCCCGTTCTGCGCGAGCCGGGAGCCCTCCACGTCGGCGTCGACCGAGTTGCCGTCGGCGCGCATCGGCGCGCTCGGGTCGGCCTCCACCGAGAAGCTGGCTGCACCGGGGTCGCCGGCGCTCATCGCGGCGCGCAGCGCGCCATGGAAGTCCACGTCCTTTCGCCGGTAGCCCGGCGTGTTCACGTTCGCGAGGTTCTCGGCGAGCGCCTGCTGGCGGAGCGACGCGCCCTGGAGGGCTCGCTCGAGGCCGATCTGAGTGGAGTCGAACAGGCTCATGGATGGAAAGATGCGAGGGACTGACGCCCATCCATGGCGTTGATGCACGGCTCCGATCCGTGGAGCCAGCCGGGGTATTCGGCCGCGCGGCCGGGGGCTTTAGCGCGCTCGCGCGATCAGCCGGACTGGTCGACCAGCTTGGCCTGCGGACGGCGCGGCAGCCCGCTCGCGTAGGCCTGCACAGCGGGGCGGCCACGGTTCACGCGGTCGAGCTCCGCGCGCGCCAGGGCGGCGGCCGCGGCCAGCACCTCGGTCACGCGGGCGCTGGCGACCAGCGCGCGCTCGAGCGCGGGCCCGGCGCCGTCGGGCGCCTGCGCGGGCAGCGAGGCCATCAGTACGTCACGCTCGGACGCGAGCGCCTCGAGCTCGTCGTAGCGCTCCGCGCGGGCCAGCTCGAGCTCGCGCTCGGCGAGGCCCGCCAAGGTCTCGTAGCTGGAGATCACTCGCCCGCGAGCTGCGCCCACGCGGACCGAAGCTCGGTGAGCCACCTGATCACGTGCTCGATGTCGGCCTGGCTCTTGCGCAGCCGTGCCTGGGTGAGCTGGCGGCGGGAGAAGAGGTAGAGCGCCTGCAGGCGCTGTGCGATCTCGCCGCCCCGCTCCATGTCGAGCGTGGCGAGGAGATGGTCGATGATCGCCTCGCCGCGCTGGAGCCGATGGTTGGTCGCCTCGATGCGGCCCTCCCCCATCAGCACCTGTGCCTGGCGCAGAAAGCGGATGGCGCCGTCGTACAGCATCACGACAAGGCGCTCGGGAGGAGCGGTGAGCACGGCGCTCTCCTTGTACGCGTTCGGCGCGGGGGCAAGGGTCATCGAGTCACTCCGTTTCCGGGGGGAAGGATCACCTCGTGTAGTCGGCCGCGGCGGCCCGACGTTTAGCGAGAGAGCCCGGCTAGCTGGCCGGCGAGCCAGCTGCTCTGGGACTGGCTGTGGGAGAGGGCAGTCTCCATCGCCGTGAACTTCGCCTTGAGCGCCTGCTGACGGAGCGCGAGGCGGCGGTCCATGTCGTCGAGCTGGTCCTGCATCGACTTGATGCTGTCGGCCGAGGACTTCACGCGGCCGTCGAACACGCCGTCGGTGTCCACCACGGGATCCAGCAGGTTCTCGATCCGCTGGGCAAAGCCGTCCACGCCGCTCACCCCGCCGAGCAGGCGGCGCACGCCCATCGGATCGGAAGCGAGTGCCGACGTGAGCTTGGCGTCGTCGATGGTCAGCTTCCCAGCGACCGAGTCGGCCGAGGACGCACCCGAGGAGGGCCCACCGGTCGACACGCCGATCTGCGACAGCATGTCCATCGTGTCCGGGTTCGGCTGGGTGGCGCTGCCCGGAAAGATGTCGGAGGCCGCTTGGCGGAGCGAGCTGAGGACGTTGTTCAGCCCGGGATCGCCGAACAGCAGCCCCTTCATGTAGTCAGCGTCGGTCTGCGGGTTCACCACACGCCGCTCGTTGAGCTTGCCGCGGATGAAGTCGACCGTGGAGTTGTACTGGTCCACGTAGGCCTTGATCTTCGCCTTGATGGCGTTCTGGTCCGCGGCGGGTGAGCCAACCGTGACCGTGATCGGGCTCGTGGTGGTCGCCTTCAGCGTCATCTGCAGGCCCGGGATGCCGTCGGTGACCACATTCGAGTCCGCGTAGTAGGTGGTTCCGTCCACCGAGTACTGCGCCTTCAGCGTGGACACGTCGACGGCGTCGGCGCCCGCGCGGGCGATCTCGGCGTCGAGGAGACCGGTGTTGCCGCTCAGCGCGAACGCCGATGCTGCGCCGGAGCTCTTGCTCGTGAGCACGAGCCTGCCGTCGAAGACGGAGGCGTTCACCTTCGCGCTTTGAGCGTTGATCTGGCTCGCGGCGGTGGCCAGGTCCGAGCCGGCGGTGATCGTGAAGTCGTTCACACCGTCGACCTGCACGGTCGTGTCGGCGGCCGGCGGGGTGTAGGTGTAGCTCTTCTCGGCACCCGCGGCGGCGTGCGTCTTGCCGCGCGCTGCGAGCTCGCGCACCGCGGCGGTGCTCGTCCCGCTCACGCTGAAGTCGCCGGTCGAGCCCGGCGTCTTGCTGGAGAGCACGATCAGCTTCTTCGTCGGATCCGCCTGATCGGTCACCGCCGCGGCGTAGACCGGGGAGCCGGCCGCTGAGTTGATCGCGTCGACAGCGCCCTGCACATCGGACCCACCGGGAATCGTGATGTCGAAGGTGGTGCCGCCGGCCGTCACCGACAGCTTCGTGTCGGAGGCGCTCGAAGCGAACTGGTACGAGCGCTGCTGCGAGCTGGCGAGGCGCTGCACGCTCACCTGCGAGCCGCCCGTGCCCGCGCCCGCCACGCGCACCACGTCGACCTTGCTCGTGTCGCTCGAGCTGACCGCCTGGACGTCGGCGTAGAGCCCGGGCGACTTCAGGTCCTCCGCGAGGCCCTTGAGAGTGGTGAGCCTGAGGTCGATGTCCTTCAGCTGCTGCTGGCGGTTCTGCTCCTGCTTCTGCTTGAGCGCGAGCATGATGCGCGGACGCTGCTCGATCTGCATCAGCTGGTCCACGATCGAGTTCGTGTCGATGCCGGACGCGAGCCCGCTCAGAGAGAGGTTTCCGCTCGACCCGGCAGACATCAGATGTCGTCGCCGTCAGCGATCGAGAGCGCCTTGGAAGGCGGAATCGTGCGGATCACGGTGCCGCTCTTGTCGCACACCTGGATCTGCACCCGCCCGGCCGTCTCGTCGTAGCTGAAGCGCAGCTCGCGGTTCTGTTTTGCCAGCTCGTCCACGCGGCGCGCGGCCGCGTCCACCTGCGCGAGCACCTCGGGCGGCGGACTTGCCGGAATCGCGTCGACCTGCACCGCGTCCACGGGCGCGGTGCTCTTGGAGGGCTCGTTGCGCGACGGCGCGGCAGTCCTGAGCGGCTGCTCTGACCTGCCAACCGGCGGCACTTCGAAACTCATCTCAACCTCCTGGTGGGGTCCAAAGTCGGGTCTTGGAACGGCCCCTGCCGGGGCTCGGGTCCCGGCTTCCGGAGGTATTCGGCCACCTCCGAGCAAACTTGAGCAATTCTCTTCGCGCTCGTACGGCGCCTCACGCCGCCTGCAGCGTGACGCGCTCGAGGATGCGCCGTGCGCCCTGGTGGTCGGGCTCGAGCTCGAGCACCGACTCGGCGAACACCTGCGCGTCCTCGCCCAGGCCGCGCGCGAGCGCCACCTGCGAGAGGCCGAGCAGCGCCCGGGCGTCGGGCCCCTGCTCGTCGCACACGAGCACCCACTCGTCGCCGGCGGATTCGAGGAAGCCGCGGCGGAGGTAGATCGACGCGAGCAGCTCGCGGCGGTCGCGCCAGTCGAGCCCGACGCGCTCCACGAGCGGCAGCAGCTTCGCGAACATGTCGATTTCCTGGACCCGGAGGAGCGCCTCGAGCGTCACGGCGAGCAGCGGTGCGCCTTCGCCGGAGAGCACGGCCGGCAGCTCACGGCCGGCGGCCACGTCGGCCCAGGCGCGGAAGAACGCGACCTCGCCGGCGGGAATCGCCTGCTTCGCGGCCTCGAGCGCCTTTGCGGTACCGGCCTCGTCGCCCGCCATGATGCGGCCGAACAGCTCGGCCCGGCGGCCAGGGGCGGCGTAGGAGCTGCCCGCGAGGATGTCGTCCGCAGCCGCCTCGGCGGCCTCGGCCCAGCGCTGCTGCGACAGCAGCGACTCGGCCAGCGCCACCCGGGCGGGCCCGCTCGAGGGCTGGCGCTCGAGCACGGCTCGGAAGCGCTCCTCGGCCGCGGCCACGTGGCGGTTCTCGTAAAGAGCCGTGCCGAGCATGAACAGCGCGCTCGGCGAGAGCGACTCGAAGGCCTCCTCCACCTGGGCGGCGACGTGCTCGGGCGTCGCGCCCTGCGCGAGCATGACCGAAGCAAGCGGATGCACCACGCCGAGGAAGCTCGGGTTCTCGGCCACGCACCTCTTCAGGTGCTCCTCGGCGGCCGCCAGGTCTCCCTGCTCGCGCCTGATGTCCGCGAGGCTCGCGAGCGCGACGTAGCTGCCGCAGCCCACCATCGGCGAGTAGCGGCTCGGCGCGTCGCCCATGCGCAGGCACTCGTCGAGCAGGCGCACGGCCTCCTCGCGGTCGCCCTGCTCGCGCGCCACGTGCGACTTCTCGAGCACCAGATCCGTAAAGCCGGGGAAGATCGTGAGTCCCTGGTCGGCGACCGCGACGGCCTCGTCGTGGCGGCCGGTTGTGCGGAGCGCCTTCACCAGCCGGTTCACGAGCGACGGCACGAAGCCGAAGGCCGCGAGCTCGGGATCGCCCTGGAGCTTGTCCCACGCCTTCTGGAACTGCCCGCGCGAGGCCTCGGCGTCGCCGGCCGCGGCGTACTCGGAGCCGAGGTTGAACGCGAGGAACGGCGAGTCCTCGCCGTCCTCGACCTGGCGCTCGAGCAGCTCGATGTTGCGGCGGGACTTCTCCTTGGCGTCGCGCACCGCGCCGAGGTAGCCGTAGTGCTCGATGCGCACGCTGGGCTGCTCGAGCCGCGCGGGCGTGTTCGTCGGCAGGTTCTGGGCGATCTGCTCGTGGATGCGGCCGTCGAAGCGATAGCTCGGCCGATTGCGGAACATGCGCAGCGTGTTGTGGTTGACGGCGGTGCCGTCCTCGAGATCGCCCGTGAAGTTGGTCTCGACGAAGAAGAAGGCCTCTCGCCAAACGTGGCCGGCCATCTTGCGCAGCCTGTGCGCGTCCTCGGCGACGATCACCTCGTCGGCGTCGAGGTAGAGGAACCAGTCGCCGGTCGCGGCGTCGATCGAGACGTTGCGGGCGTCGGCGAAGGAGCCGTTCCACACGTGGTGGAGCACCTGCGCGCCGAACGACTCCGCGATCTCGACCGTCCTGTCGGTGGAGCCGGTGTCGACGACGACGATCTCGTCGACCGCATCCCTGGCGGCGGCGAGGCAGCGCGGCAGCATCTCCTCCTCGTCCTTCACGATCATGCAGAGCGAGATGCGCATGCCCTCGGCCGGCTTTGCCTTCGCGGCGATCGCGTCCACGCGGTGCGCCAGCGGCGGCAGCGCGAGAGCGACCGGGCGCGGCAGCGCGGACAGCACATCCACGCCCTTGCGCCGGCGGCGCGACAGCTCCTCGAGGTTGCGCGACACGTTCGGAAGCTCGGGGTCGAGGCGCTTCGCGGCGCGGAACAGCTTCTCGGCGGGAGCCAGCGCGCCGAGCTCGTAGAAGGCCACGCCCACGACGTTGAGGAACACCGGCTCGCGCGGCTCCTGCTCGAGCACCTTCACGCCCGCGCGGGCGAGCTCGAGAAATGCCTTGATGAGCGGCGCGCCGGAGAGGAACGAGGTCGCGGCGACCCCCACCTCGAACAGGCCGTTGCGCGCGCGGTAGCGCTCGTGGATGTCCGTGAGCTCGGCGGCCTCCGCGAAGAGGGCGCGGTAGCCCTCCACGTCGCCGCGGCCGATGCGCGCGCGCCCGAGCTCGGCGAGCTCCGCCGCGGACTGGCGGGCGTTCTTGCCTGCGGATGGAGTCGTGAGCCGAAGAGCCATGAGAGGGAGGGCCTCCTTGGAGGGAACGGACGGCCTCGTTCATCGGCCGAGGTGCCGCGGACTGAAGCGCCGGCCGTCCTACGCGCGCGCGGGGAATCTCCCGGCGGTGGACCTTGTTTCGAGGCGATTTACCCCGTTCGGGGGATGAAGGCAACCGGGGGGGTGACCGATACAGCACTCGGCTTCACCCGCAGAGGCCACTGAAGATCCGAACCTCAGGCTGGGACCCGCTTCCAAAGGACGGGGCAGGCCCTCGAAATGACAGGAGCTGTTGTGACGACGAACCTCGACGCCGGCAAGACGCGTGGCCGCAGGATCTCGCCGGAAGCCGCGCTTGCCGTGTGGAAGGAGTACCGCCGCACGAACGACCCACGCCTGCGCGACCGGCTGATCATGACCTACGCGCCGCTGGTCAAGTACATCGTGTACAAGAAGATCCGCGAGCTTCCGGCGCGCTGTGAGGTGGAGGACTTCATCTCCTGCGGGATCGAGGCGCTGATCATGTCGATCGACCGCTACGACCCCGAGAAGGGCGCGACGCTCGAGCAGTTCGCCTGGACCCGCATCCACGGCGCCGTGCTCGACGAGCTCCGCCGCCAGGACTGGGCGCCGCGCTCGCTGCGCCGCTGGGAGCGCGACATCGCTCGCGCCCGTGAGCAGTTCGTCGCGGTGCACAACCGCCGCCCGACGCGCCAGGAGCTCGCCGACTCGCTCGGCACCAGCGCGGAGGAGCTGATGGACCGCGAGCACGACATCGCCACGTCCGAGGTCACCTCGCTGAACACGCTCGTGATCAGCGACGAGGAGACCACGGTTGAGCGCATCGACACGCTCGTGTCGGGCGACCACCGCAGCGACCCGGAGAACGCAACCGCCACCTCCGAGGCGAAGGACAAGTTCCGCAAGGCCTTCAGCCGCCTGCCGGAACGCGAGCGCGAGGTCGCCGTCCTGCTCTACGTCAAGAACCTGACTCTCCGTGAGGTCGGCGACATCCTCGGTGTGTCCGAGAGCCGTGTCTGCCAGATCCACAGCCAGCTCAAGCGCAAGCTGCGCGAGCAGCTCTCGGCCGAGACGTCCCTCTTCAGCGAGGTTGCCTAACGCCATGTGACTCGGGCGGCCGCGCGACCAGAGCGGCTGCCGGGGAGGCGCAGCAGTGAGAGCCGGGGCGGCGAGAGCCGCCCCGGCTTTTTCGTTGTGGTCGGGCGCTAGGCCCGCGGCCGCTTCGCGCGCTCCCGCGCGTCCAGGCCGTAGGCCCACACCAGGGCCTGGGCTACCGCCACGTAGAGGTCCTCCGGGATCTCGTGTCCCAGGTCGAGGCCGGCGAGGGCTTCCGCCAGAGCGGCGTCCTCGTGAATCGCGATCCCGGACTCGCGCGCGAGCTCGAGGATGCGCTCGGCCACGAGACCGCGCCCGGATGCGACCACCTTGGGGGCGGCGCCCCCGGAGTACGAGAGCGCGGTAGCGCGCTTAGACATACGTGTTCACCGGGTTGCGCTTCGCGGAGAGCTGCACCTGCGCGGGGCGCCCGGTACCCCGAGCGAGCATCGACCGAAGCTCCGAGAGAGCGCCGCTCCCGGCCTCGGCGGGCCCGCCGGCCACCATCTGAACGCGCGCAGTCACCGCGCCACCCTCGAGAGCGACTCGAAAGTCGATCGCACCCAGGGCCGTCGAGCGGAAGACGAAGGACACGACGGAACTCTCGCCCTCAGTGCCGCCGTCGGCCTCGCGCTCACCAACACGAAACTCGGCAGAAGCGCCGTTGGGCAACGAGAGAGCGGTAAGGAGAGGCGAGCTGTCGGAGGACCGCTGTGGCTGATCCGCCGGCCGCGCCTCGGGCGCCGCGCCCTCGGGCACGATCCTCATCACCACGCGCTCGTGCGTGGCCTCCTGCACCCGCAGCCGCAGCGTCTCCCCCACGCGCACGTGCGCGGGAAGCTCGGCGGTGAGCGGCAGCCCGGCCAGCATGAGCATCGCGAGCCGCGGACCGCGCTCGGCCACACGGGCTACGACCGTCATCCCCGGCCGGATCACGAGCTCGGGGACCTGCAGCCGGAGCAGCGCGGGGTCGATCTGGATGGGGCGCATCGCCTGTGTGATCGGCACGCCCTCAAGGATCCGGAGCGCCGGACGATCACCGGGCGGATGGACCGTGGGCTCTACATCGCCGCTTCAGGCATGCTCGCGCAGACTCTGCGCCAGGACCAGCTCGCGAACGACCTCGCCAACGGCTCGACGCCGGGCTACAAGTCCGACCGCTCGACCGTCCGCAGCTTCGGCGACCTGCTGCTCACGAACAGCGCCAACGGCCAGACGATCGGGCCGCTGGGGCTCGGGGTACAGCTGGACCGCACGGTCACCAACCTCGACCCCGCTCCCATCCGCGATACAGGGCAGCCGCTCGACTTCGCGATCGAGGGCGAGGGCTGGTTCCAGGTGCGCACCCCGCAGGGCGTCCGCTTCACGCGCGACGGGCAGTTCGCACTCTCTCAGCAGGGCACCCTCATCGACGCCTCCGGCAACCAGGTCGTGGGCAAGAACGGCGGCCCGGTGCGCGCGAAGGCCGACGGCAGCGTCGAGCCGGCGCTCGTCGGAGTCTTCACGGTGACGGGGGCCCGCAAGCAGGGCGACTCGCTCTTCACCGGCGCCGCCGCCGGCCGGGCTCAGGGCTCGGTGCGTGCAGGCGCCCTCGAGGGCTCGGGCGTGGACCCGGCCCGCACGATGGTCGACATGATCGCCTCCTTCCGCGCCTTCGAGGCGGGCCAGAAGGTGATCAAGACGATCGACGAGACGCTCGGCAAGGCCGCCAACCAGGTGGCCTCCTCGAGCGGCTAGCCGCCGCGCCTCGATCAAGCGTCCAGGCCGCTAAAGGCCCTGCAACGCGGGCCGACTACCCCGGCTGACCATAGGGAGAGACGACTGGACTGCATCCGCAGAGGCCGTTCTCCCAGCCCAACGAGAACCAAGGATTCGGATGCTGGAGGGCTTGTACTCTGCCGCCGCCGGAATGGCGGCACAGCAGCGGCACATGGATGCCACTGCCAACGATCTCGCGAACGTCAACACGACGGGCTACAAGCGCGTCCGCGTCGCGTTCCGCGATCTCCTGTACAACACGGCCGCCCCGCGTGGCGCCGCGAACCGCACCCAGTTCGGGGCCGGCTCGGCCGCCGACACGATCGGCCGCGACTTCGGTCAGGGCGAGCTCGGCGACACCGGCAAGCCGCTCGACTTCGCGCTCGAGGGCCCGGGCTTCTTCCGCGTGCGCAACGCCAACGGCGTGGTGGGCCTGACCCGCGACGGCGGCTTCCACCTCGATCCGAGCGGCCGCCTCGTGACCGCCGGGGGCGCGCAGGTGCTGCCGGGCATCAACATCCCGGCGGGCACGAAGACCGACGACATCCAGGTCGGCGCCGACGGCACCGTGAAGATCGGCACCACCGTCCTCGGCAAGCTCGACGTGGTGACGGTCCAGTCGCCGGACGGCCTCACGCCGCTCGGCGGGAACCTCTTCGCGGTGAGCCCGCAGAGCGGCCCTGCTCGCGCGGCGAGCTTCCCCACGACGGTCGTGCATCAGGCGATGCTCGAGTCCTCGAACGCGGACGTGGCCGACGCGATGGTCGACATGATCGACTCGCAGCGCAGCTACACGCTCGCGAGCAAGGCCATCCAGATGCAGGACGAGATGGCCGGCATCGCCAACCAGGTGAAGTCGTGAGCGGGCTCGAGAACCTCGCGCCGCTGCCGGTCGCGAACCTCCCGAAGGAGGTGCGCGAGGGAACCGCGCAGGACAAGCAGACCTACCGCGCCGCGCTCTCCTTCGAGAAGGAGCTCGTGTCGCAGCTGATGCAGTCGCTGTCGCAGACCTCCAAGCCGGAGGACGGCGAGGACGGCTCCGGCGACGCCGGCGTGTCCACCTACCGCCAGATGCTGCCCGACTCCCTGTCGGAGTCGGTGATGTCGGCCGGCGGCACGGGCCTCGCCGAGGACCTCTACCGCGCCCTGCGCGAAGGGGCCTCCAAGTGACCTCCCTTCCCCGCGACATCCTCATGCACCTCGACGTGCAGATCGAGTCGGCCCGGCGCCTCCTGGGCCTGATCCTCGCCCAGGGCGCCTCCATCCGCGCCCGCGACGTGGAGGGCGTGATCGCCCGCCTCGCCGAGGTGAAGAACGAGATGGCGCTGCGCACGCGCCTCGAGGGCGAGCGCACCGACCTGCTCGTGCGCGCGGGCACCGCGCTCGCCGTGCCGGCCGCCGCCGTGACCCTCGAGGGCATGACCAGCCTGATGGCGGAGGGCGACGCCGACGCCGCGCGCATCCGCAGCGCCGAGCTGCGCGGCCTGCTCGACGAGATCGCCCGCGAGCACGGAATCAACCGCGCGCTGATGCGGCAGGAGCTCGCGTTCCTCGACCACCTGGTGCGCCTGATGGGCCAGGAGCCGGAGGCGGGCTACCAGCCCACCGGTCCGGCGCCCACCCAGGCCTCGCACCGCGTCCTCGACCTCCAGGCCTAACGCGATGCCCGTCTCCACCTTCTTGGGCCTCCAGACCACCCTGCGCGGGCTGCTCGCGCAGCAGCGGGCGCTGGACGTGACCTCGCACAACATCGCGAACGCGAACACCGAGGGCTACACGCGCCAGGAGGCGCTGATGTCGGCGTCCGACGCGCTCCAGATCGGTGGCGGCGCGAACCTCACCGATTCGACCGGCAGCGCCGCGCTGCTCGGCACCGGCGTGGACATCACTCAGTTCCGCCGGCTGCGCGACGCCTTCCTCGACGTGCAGTTCCGCGCCCAGAACACGCGCCTCGGCGACGCGAACGCCCAGAGCACCGCGCTCGACCGCGTGGAGCTCGCCTTCGCCGAGCCGAGCGACAACGGCATCTCCAAGCAGCTCGCGAAGTTCTGGAGCGCCTGGTCGGACGTGGCCAACGCGCCGGAGAGCTCGGCCACCCGCCAGTCGCTCGTGGAGCAGGCGAAGACGCTGACGAGCTCGTTGAACCAGCTCTACTCGCAGATGGAAACCGTGCGCCGGCAGTCACGTGACGAGTTCGACTCGATCACGGCAGCCGGCACCGGCGAGGTCGCCATGGCGGTCGACGACATCGTGCGCCTCACCGACACGATCCAGCGCCAGATGGCGATCGGCGCGCAGCCGAACGACCTGCTCGACAAGCGCGACGCGCTGATCGACAAGCTCTCGGGGCTCGCGCAGGTTTCCGTGAAGCCGGCCGGCCCCGCGGGCGGGATCGAGATCACCTTCGGCGACGCCGCCCTGCCGGTCGTCACAACCGACCCGGCCACGGGCGCGCCGATCTCGAACTGGCCGCAGGCGATCACGAGCGCGGCGGGAGGCAAGCTCGGGCAGCTGCTCACGCTCTCGGACGCGGGCGGAACGATCGACTCGTTCAAGTCCGACCTCGACAAGGCTGCACTCGAGCTGCGCGACGCGGTCAACTTCCTGCACAACCCGCCCCCCGGCACCGGCGTGAACTTCTTCGCCGGCACCGGCGCCGCCGACATCTCGGTGAACGCCACCGCCGCGACGGTGGTCACCTCGTTCGCCACCGACAAGGGCGCGAACGACGTGGCCCGCGCGATCGCGGCGCTCCGCGGCGCGCCGAGCGGGCGCGCCGGCGGCCCCTACCCCACCACCGACCAGCTCTACAACCAGCTCGTCGCGCGCGTGGGCGGCGCCGTGAAGGGCGCCGACCGCCAGCAGTCGAACGCGCAGGCTCTCTCCGATGCCGTCGAGGAGCGCCGCGGGAGCATGTCCGGCGTCTCGATGGACGAGGAGATGACGAACATCATCCGCTTCCAGCGCGCCTTCCAGGCCTCGGCCCGAGCCATGTCCACGATGGACGATGTGCTCGACCAGATCATCAACCGCACCGGACGGGTGGGCCTCTGATGAGCACCCGCATCACCAACCAGATGGTGGCGCGCTCGGTCCTCTCCGACCTTCAGGACGTGAACGCCCGCCTCGCGCGCACGCAGCAGAAGCTGTCGTCGGGCAAGGAGCTCACGCGTCCGTCCGACGACCCCTACGCCACGAACCGCGCGCTGACGATGCGCGAGGACCTCGACGGCGTGCAGCAGTACAAGCGCAACGTGGACGACGCGATGTCGTGGAGCACCGTGACCGACACCGCGCTCTCGCGCATCAACGACGTCGCGCAGCACGCCCGCGAGCTCCTGCTGCAGGGCTCGACCGACAGCGCCGGCCAGCCGGCGCGCAACGCGGTCGCCGACGAGATCGACCAGCTGATCGCGTCGGCCAAGCAGGAGGCGAACGTGCAGTACGGCGGCCGCTACGTCCTGTCGGGCACGAAGACCGACCAGGCGCCCTACAGCGTGACGGGCGCCGACACCTTCCTCGGCACCGCCGCCCCGGCCGGCGCCGTGGCGCGTGAGATCGGACCTGGGGTGTCGGTGCAGATCAACGTGATCGGCAAGGACGTGCTCGGCGACGGCGTGTCCGGCGACGGCGGCCTGCTCGGCGCGCTGCGCGACATCTCGGCGCACCTCCGCGGAGGCACCACGGCGGACAGCCAGGCGCTGCGCGGCACTGACCTGAAGGCGCTCACCGCGAGCCTCGACACGATCACCTCCGCGCGCTCGACCCTCGGCGCCGTCGTCAACCGCCTCGACACCGCCTCGGCCCGTCTGGACCAGATGGAGGAGGCCACCACCCAGTTTCTCTCAGACGTGGAGGACGCTGACATGGCGAAGACCATCATGGACTTCAGCCTCCAGCAGTCCGTCTACCAGTCCGCCCTCAAGTCGGGGGCGAACATCGTCCAGGCCTCTCTACTCGATTTCCTCAGGTAGCGCGGCAGGGCATTTCACCAAGGAGGTCCTATGTCCATTTCCGTAGACACCACGCGCTTTGGCTCGATCGAGATCGACGAGGCCGCGGTGATCCAGTTCCCGACCGGGCTCATCGGCCTGGACGGTTCTCGTTACTGCCTTCTCGCGCGCGAGGAGGAGGCCGCCTTCGTGTGGCTTCAGTCCATCGACGACCCCACCCTGGCGCTGCCGGTCACGAACCCGTGGCGCTTCTTCGAGGGGTATGACGTGGTGCTGTCCGACTCCGAGGCCTCGCGCATCGGCATCTCCAACCCGGCGGACGCCGAGGTGTGGGTGACCGTGCGCGCGACCGAGGCCGTCGAGGACTGCACCGCCAACCTGCGGGCTCCCATCCTCATCTCGAGGGGGCGCGGGCACCAGGTCATCAACGAGGCGGACGACGCGCCGGTGCGCGCGCCGCTGTTCGCCCAGATCGCGGCGGGCCCCGAGGCTCCCCGCGCGACCGCCGAGCAGGCGGCCTGACCTAGGAACCCGCCCGCCGTCCCTCATTCCAAGGAGGAAGAGACCGTGCTCATCATCACCCGCCGCCCCGGCGAGCGAATCATGCTCGGCGACGACATCACGATCCACGTGATGGAGATCGTCGGCTCGAGCGTTCGGATCGGGATCGAGGCACCCAAGGCCCTGCCCATCTACCGCGAGGAGCTGTGGGCAGCAATCAAGGAAGAAAACAAGGCTGCGGCATCCGCCCAGCCCGAGCGGATGCCGAGTCCGGCTGCAGACGCCGGCGCTCGCGTCTAGAAGGGACCACCCACAACATGTCACTCAGGATTCAGCACAACATCGAGGCGATGAACGCTCATCGCCAGCTCATCGGCACGAGCGATCAGCTCTCCAAGTCGATGAAGCGACTCTCGTCCGGCTACCGCATCAACTCGGCAGCTGACGACGCGGCCGGACTCGCTATCAGCGAGAAGCTGCGTTCTCAGATCGCGGGCCTCGCGCAGGCCCATCGCAACGCGCAGGACGCGGTCTCGCTGGTGCAGACCGCGGAGGGCTCGCTGCAGGAAGTGCACTCGATGCTCCAGCGCGTGCGCGAGCTCGCCGTGCAGTACAAGAACGGCACGCTCTCGACCGAGGACCGCAACGCGATCCAGTCCGAGATCAACATGCTCGCCTCCGAGGTGGAGCGCATCGGCTCGAGCGCCGTGTTCAACGGCATCAGCCTGCTCAGCGGCAACATCACGGTCACGTTCCAGGTCGGCGCCAACGACGGCGAGACGATCCAGGTGACCACGATGACGCTCTACGGCGGTGCCGTGCCGCTCTCGGCATTCGCACTGAGCGCGACCGGCGGGAACGACATCTCGGAGATCGACGCCGCGATCATCAACCTCAACGCGATGCGTGCCACGTACGGCGCGACGCAGAACCGCCTCGAGCACCTCATCAACAACCTGTCGACCTACGAGGAGAACATCACCGCCTCGGAGAGCCGGGTCCGCGACGTGGACATGGCCGACGAGATGGCCAACCTCACGAAGCTGCAGATCCTGCAGCAGGCCGGCACGTCGATGCTCGCTCAGGCGAACCAGTCGTCACAGGGCGTTCTCAACCTGCTCCGCGGTTAACGCGCTGATTTGGCCCACGGGGGCCAAATCGGAGACCGCATGGCAGGACTCGCGCGAGTGCCCCGTCGCTGACAACCAGCGGCGGGGCGCTTCGCTTTCTATGCTCCGGCGCGGATGCGCATCCTGGCCCCGCTCGCAATCGTGCTCGCCGCCTTCGGCGTCGGCGTTGGCCTCGGCGAGCTGTTCGGCGCCGCGAACCTCGGCGTGTCCTTCGGTATCGGTCAGATCGCGGCGGCGTTCACGGCCGTGGCGCTGATCGTCCGGACAGCTCGGCCTCCGCGGCGCTGAGCTGCTCGGGCGTGTCCACACTCGTCACGAGCTTCGCCGGGAACGCGACTCGGACCGGGTCGAGCGCCTCCACGACGTCTGTCAGCCGGGCGTCGGCCGGGGCGGCCCGGAAGCTGTCGAGGCACGCGGGCGCATAGAGGCCGAGGAGCGGCTGGAGCACCCGGTCGGCGACGGCCACGACGGCCGGGGTACCCGCCGCGCGCTGGCCCGCCATCGCGACCGTGCGCAGCGCGTCGGCGGTCACGAACGGCATGTCGGCCGCGCACACGAGCACCGGCTCGCCGGCCCGCTCGAGCGCGTGCACGATGCCGGCGAGCGGATGCTGCGGCTCGTCCGGCTCGTCCCAGCGCTCCACGGCCGCGAGGTCCGGGAGCGGCGTGCCGGCCTTGCAGACCACCGCAACCCGGTCGCACACCTCGGACAGCGCCGCGACCGGATAGGCCACGAGCGGACTTCCCGCGAGCTGCGCCGCGGGCTTCACGCCGTGCATGCGCCGCGCAGCCCCGCCGGCAAGCACCGCGCCGATCAACAGGCGCTCCCGGGCACGGTGGTTATGCTGCCACAGCCTTGGCGGTGGGCACCTTCATCTCAGTCGGCCGCTCGATCCGAACGGCGATGCAGCGGGCTGAGCTCGCCGACGAGCTCGGGTACGAGTCCGTCTACGTGACCCACCTCGCCTCGCGCGACTCGCTCACGGTCCTCGCCGCGTACGCGACGCGCACAAAACGTGTGCGGCTCGGCACGGGCGTGCTGCCGATCTACTCGCGCACGCCGGTCGCCACGGCGCAGGCTGCCGCGACCGTCGACGAGCTCTCGGGCGGCCGGCTCGTGCTCGGTCTCGGCGTGTCTCACCGCGTGACGGTCGAGAACTGGTACGGCGCCACGATCGACAAGCCGGTCGCCGAGATGCGCGACTACGTGCAGGTGCTGCGGGCCATCTTCCGCGACGAGGACCCACCCGAGAGCGAGCGCTTCCCCACCCGCTTCCACTTCATGGGCTATCCCGTGCGGCCCGACCTCCCCCTCTACGTCGCCGGCCTCTCGCCGAACATGCTCCGTCTCGCCGGCCGCGTCGCGGACGGCGTGGTGCTCTGGCTCTGCAATCCCGAGTACATCGAGCGCGTGGTGGTGCCGTCGGTGGCGGAGGGGCGCCACAAGGAGGGCAAGACGATGGATGGTTTCGACATCGTCGCGGCCGTGCCCGCGGCGGTCACCGACGACCCCGCCGCCGCGGACACACTGCGCCAGGACCTCATCCCCTACTTCTCTCTGCCGTTCTACCGCGCGATGATCGAGCGCTCGGGATTCGAGGAGGACATCGCCGGGTTCGACGAGGGCATGGCGGCCGGTGACACCGGGGCGGCCGTGGCGGCGATCTCGGACGACTTCATCGCCTCGCTCGCCGCCATCGGTAGCGCCGACCATGCGGCCGCGACCGTGCGGCGCTACCTCGAGGCGGGCGCGACCTCGCCGTGCATAGGCCCGGTGCCGCGCACCGACTTCGAGCTCACCCTGCAGGCGCTGTCGGCGCTCGCGCCGGGCTCGCAGACCTGAGAAGCGCCCGGAGCTAGCGTGACAGCGCTGCGATCCGGAAG
>JBJMLG010000143.1:0-32525 GCA_045805385.1 Thermoleophilaceae bacterium | reverse complement strand
GGCGACTCGATCGGCGTGTTCCAGTTCGAGTCCGAGGGCATGCGCGAGGCGCTCAAGAAGGTGCGCCCGACGGAGTTCGAGGACCTCGTCGCGCTCAACGCGCTGTACCGCCCGGGCGCGATGCGCCACATCGACACATACGCGCGGAACAAGCGCACTCCGGACGCCGTCACCTACATCGACGACCGTCTGCGCCCGATCACGGAGTCGACCTACTCCGTGATCCTCTACCAGGAGCAGTCGATGCAGATCGCGAAGTCGATCGCCGGCTTCTCGGGTCCCGAGGCGGACGACCTGCGCAAGGCGATCGGCAAGAAGGACCGGGCCAAGATGGGCTCGTTGAGGCAGCGCTTCTTCGAGGGCGCGCGAGCCACCGGAACGTCGGAGGCGGTGATCGAGTCGCTCTGGCAGACGAACGAGGCGGCGGCCGACTACTCGTTCAACCGCTCGCACGCGGCCTGCTATGCCCTGATCGGCTACCGCACCGCCTGGCTGAAGGCCAACTACCCGGCCGAGTACATGGCGGCGCTGATCTCGTCGGTGATGTCCACGAAGGACAAGGTGCCGTTCTTCGTCTCCCGCTGCGAGGAGATGGGCATCGAGGTGCTGCCGCCCGATGTGAACGAGTCGGAGCACGACTTCGTGGTGGTCGAGGGACACATCCGCTTCGGGCTCGACGCCGTGAAGAACGTGGGTTCCGCGGCCGTCGACGCCATCCTCGAGGCACGTGAGAAGGGCGGTCCGTTCGGCTCTATCTGGGACTTCTGCGAGCGGGTGGACTGCCGCGCGGTGAACAAGAAGGCGATCGAGGCACTCGTGAAATGCGGGGCGCTCGACTCCACAGGCGCGTCGCGCAGAGGGATGCTCGAGATCATGCCGCAGGCACAGGCGTCGGGGCAGAAGGCTCAGGAGGACGAGCTGCTCGGGCAGGGCTCCATCTTCGACTTCGAGGAGCAGTCTCCGGGCGGCGGCGGGGCCCCGGCGCAGTTCCAGGCGGCGCGGCCCGTGCCAAACCTGCCCGATCAGCGCTCGGACCTGAACCTGATGGAGAAGGAGACGCTCGGCCTGTTCCTCTCGAGCCACCCGCTCAAGGAGGTGCGCGCGGCCCTGCGCGCCAAGGTCGAGTGCTCGGTGGCGGAGCTGCCCGACAAGAAGGACGGCGAGTGGGTCACCGTCGGCGGGATGATCTCCGAGGCGAAGCGGATCCGCACGAAGAAGGGCGACCCGATGATGTTCGCCACGCTCGACGACCTCGAGGGCCAGGTGGAGATCCTCGTGTTCAACTCCGCCTACGCGGAGAACGCCGAGAAGATCGACGTGGACTCGGTCGTGGTCGTGCGCGGGCGCGTGGACCACAAGGAGCAGGGGGAGACCAAGCTGGTCGTGCAGTCGGTCGAGGTGTTCGAGGCCACCGCCGAGGAGATCGAGAAGGCCGAGGCAGATGCCGCAAACATGGCGCCGCCCGCGCCGAAGCGCATCTCGCTGGACGTGCCCGGCTCGGTGGCCGAGAGCTTCCTCGAGGAGCTGCTCGACGTGGTGCGCCATCACCCCGGCGACTACGAGGTCTGCCTGAAGGTCGGCGCGCGCTCGCTGCTGCTAGGCCCGGACCACAGGGTCTCGGGATCGAACTCCTGCCGGAGCGAGCTCGAGAACCTGCTCGCGGTCGCCCAAGCGGCCTGAGCGGCGCGCCTGGGCCGTGGACCGCGTTCGCCTCGTCGAACTCGCACAGGAGATCGCAACGTCGATGCCGTCCGGCGCTTGTTCGAGACCTGGCTCAAGCGCGCTGGAAGGCGCCGGGCTTCCGAGTTAAGGTTGCGGGAGCGCGCCCGGAGGGCGCGTCCGGGTCCGCGGGAAGGGCTGAGCCCACCTCCTCGAAGTCGAAGGAGCTCTGCTGACGCGATCGACCTCGCCCGGCACGCGGACCGTGGGCGGTGGAGGTGATCGTGGTGGAGCGGATCGATCTCGGGCAGGCGCGGCGCAGGGCGAAGGAGTTGCTGCGCCAGTGGCGCGCCGCCGGCCGTGACGACGTGCGCCTGGCGCACGCCCAGCGCGAGATAGCGCGCGGCCTCGGCTTCCCGTCGTGGCCCGCGATGGTGAACGCCGTCGAAGCCGAAAGCGTCGCGCGGGAGGAACGTCACGCGCGCTTCGTCGAGTGGGCCGGCAACGGCCGGGCGGATCGGGCCGAGGCGCTGCTGGCACTCGACCCGGGCTTGCGGGACGCCGGGCTCGACGTGGCCCTGCTGCTCGGTGACCACGAAGCCGTCGGGCGCGCCCTCGAGGCGAATCCGGCGCTGGTCGAGCAGGAGACGGGCCAGCGGTCCTGGCCTCCTCTGCTCTACCCGACGCACTCGGCTTTCCTCGGCGGGGAGCGCACCGACCAGCTCGTCAGGACGGCAGAGCTGCTCTTGGAAGCCGGCGCGGACCCGAACGCCTCATGGCGCCACCCAGAGTTCGGCGACCTGAGCGCGCTCTACGGCGCCGCCGGCGTGGCGCACGAGCCGCGCATGACGCGACTGCTGCTCGACCGCGGGGCGACGCCCGACGACGGCGAGTCGCTCTACCACTCGTGCGAGGCGCGCGACCACACCGTCCTGCGCATGCTGCTCGACGCCGGCGCGCGCGTGGACGGCACGAACTCGATCCGCCACATGCTCGACTACGAGGACCCGCAGGGCCTGCGGCTGCTGCTCGAGCGCGGGGTCGAGCAGGAGGGGAGAGGCTGGCCCGAGCTCGACGGCACGATTCGCTGGGCGCTCGGGCGCGAGCGATCGCGGCCGCACATCGAGCTTCTGGTCGAGCACGGCGCGCCCGTCCACCCGGACGACGCGACGCTCGCGGTGCGCCGCGGCCGTACCGACCTGCTCGACCTCCTCGGCGAGGCCGCTCCGACAGCGGCCGACGAGCTGATGGGGGCGATCAGGCACGGCGATCGCACCGAGGCCGACCGCGTGCTCGCGGCGCATCCGGGCCTGCTCGGAACGCTAGGCCGCGGCGACCACGACACGCTTGTGCATGCGGCCTCGCTCGACAACGAGCCTGCCGTCCGCCTGATGCTCGAGCTCGGCTTTCCGGTCGGCGTGCTTTCCGAGGAGTTCAACGAGACTGCGCTCCACGCGGCGTCGTGGTACGGCCGCGCGGCGATCGTCTCGCTGCTCCTCGACAACGGCGCCGACCCCAACGCGAAAGCCGGCGAGCCCATTCATGGCACCCCGCTCGGCTGGGCGGTGAACGGGTCGCGGCACGCCGACCACGGATCGCTCACTCGTCCCGGGCGAGTGGACCACCGCGCGACGGTCGAGCGCTTGCTCTCCGCGGGCGCGGAACTCGGCGAGGGAGAGTCCGCCGACGACGCCGCGGACGACGTGGCCGACCTCTTCCAGTAGCCGCTCGAGCGGACGGAAATTTGGCTCTAGGGCCGGTGCGCCAGGCTCGCTGGTATTGCCGCCCGGGTCTACAATTCCGGGATGGACGGCGCCGTACAGGAACGGATCGCGCACGAGTGCAGGCAGTGCTGTTCGTTCTGCGATCGCCTGCTCCAGCCGGTCGGCTGCATCGAGGCGAACTGCCCGTACCTGTACGTCTACGACGACGAGCAAACCGGTGGCCGCTACATGGGCTGCCTCAACAAGGTCTTCCGCGGCGAGATCGACGTCGAGTTGTTCCGCGAGGCCGAGAAGACCCGCCACGGCTACGGCGGCGTGAAGATGTCGGGCCGCCCGACCTCGTTCTGCCGCTTCACCGTCGAGCGCGCCTACCACGGCGACGGCGAGGCGTTCGACTGCGTGAACCCGGAGTTCTTCGACGGGCCGGAGCCGGTCGACGGTCTCCACTCATTCGACCTCAGAGACCGGCTCTAACGCTCTTCGCAGCGCCCTAGCTAGCTCGGGAGATCGCGCCGCGCGACGGTCTCGGGCGTCGCGCTCGGCTGCGCGCCGTCACGCGACGGCGGCTCGATGCCGGCGGCGCGATAGGCGTCCGCCTCGTCGAGCGTCTCGCGCTCGAGCAGCGCGTGGGCGAGCGACTCGAGGTGTGAGCGGTTCTCGCGCAGCGTCGACACGGCGGTGTCGTAGCACTCGTCGATGATGCGGCGCACCTCCGAGTCCACGAGCTCGCGGGTGGCGTCTGCGGCGCTGCCGGCGCCCGGGATCAGCGGCATGTCCTCCTCGCGCGGGAGCACCGACACCGGGCCGACCGCCTCGGACATGCCCCAGCGGCCCACCATCTGCCGCGCGATCGCCGTCACCTGCTCGAGGTCGGACTCCGCGCCAGTTGTCACGTCGCCGTAGACGATCTCCTCGGCGGCCCGTCCGCCCAGGGCTCCGACCATGCGCCCGCGCAGGTACGCGGCGCCGTAGCCGTAGCGGTCCACGTCCGGCGCCTGGAAGGTCACGCCGAGCGCGCGGCCGCGTGGCACGATCGATACCTTGCGCACCGGATCGGCGCCGGGCTGCAGCATGCCGAGCACCGCGTGCCCGGACTCGTGGTAGGCGGTGCGCTCGCGGTCTTCCTGGGTGAGCGTTATACGGCGCGCGGCGCCGAGGATGATCTTCTCGAGCGCGTTCGCGAAGTCCTCGGCGTGGACTCGATCATGGTCGTGGCGTGCCGCCGTGAGCGCCGCCTCGTTCACCAGGTTCCTCAGGTCGGCGCCGACCATGCCAGGTGTGGTGGAGGCGATCGCGTCGAGGTCCACGTCGTCCCCGAGCGGCACGCTGCGCGTGTGGATCTCCAGGATCTTGCGCCGCCCGGCCTGGTCCGGCGGGCTCACAGTCACGCGGCGGTCGAAGCGCCCGGGCCGCAGGAGCGCCGGATCGAGGATCTCGGCCCGGTTGGTGGCGGCGAGCACGATCACGCCCTCGGTGCCGGAGAAGCCGTCCATCTCGGTGAGGATCTGGTTGAGCGTCTGCTCGCGCTCGTCGTGCCCGCCGAACCCGGCGCTGCCGCCGCGGGCGCGCCCGATCGCGTCGAGCTCGTCGATGAAGATGATCGACGGCGCAACCTGCTTCGCCTGGTTGAAGAGGTCGCGTACGCGGCTCGCGCCGACGCCGACGACGATCTCCACGAACTCGGACGCGGACAGCGAGAAGAACGGCACGTTCGCCTCGCCCGCGACCGCTCGCGCCAGCAGCGTCTTGCCCGTGCCGGGCGGACCTGAGAGCAGCACGCCGCGCGGGATGGCGCCGCCAAGGCGCCGGTAGCGATCCGGGTTGCGCAGGAAGTCGACGATCTCGATCAGCTCGTCCTCGGCCTCGTCTATGCCGGCGACGTCCTTGAAGGTCACCCGTTCCTTGCTGGGCTCGTACAGCCGAGCCTTCGAGCGCCCGATGCCGCCGAACCCGCCCGCGCCGGCCGCCGCTCTTCGCGCGATCAAGATGAACAGGCCCACGAGCAGCAGCGTCGGGCCGAAGCCGAACAGGAGTGTCTGCCACCACGGCGTCCCCTGGTCGAGCGGGTGGGCGTTCACCACGACGCCCTTCGAGATCAGCAGCTGCAGCAGGCCGGGGTCGTCGAACGCCGGCTTGACGGTCTTGAACTTGGTGGAGGTCTCGCCCTTGTCGGGCGGGTACTTCACGTTCTGCTTGAAGGTGCCTTGGATCTTGTCGCGCTGCGACGTGATCTCCTTCACGTTCCCCTGCGCCACCTCTTGGCGGAAGAACGTGTAGGGCACGCTGATCCGGGTCGGTCCCCTCGTCGTGGTCAGAGACAGCGCGAAGTTCACCGCCAGCAGCCCGAACAGGATCGGCCAGAACCAGCGCCCGCCCGGAGGGCGCCAGCGCGGCTGCCGGGTCGCAGGACGTCCGGACTCGTCGGGGTGGCCCTCGACTCGCCAGGGATGCGGGCCGCCGTCGTCGGAGCGCCGGGGCGTTTGCTCGCGGGAGGGGGGCTGATCGGGCATGGCCTCCCGGCCACATTACCCAGCCGGTTCATCCCGCACAGGTATTTTGCTCAGCCGCGGGTCTTCAGGCCCAGCTTGCGGAGCTTGCGCGCGCAGTCGATGTCCTCTTTCGCCGGTGCCTTGCCGGCGAAGCCCGGCCCCTCGAAGAACACCGGCAGGTCCTCGAAGCGGGGCTCGGAGAGGAACGCGGCGCAGCCCTCGTCGCCAAGCTCGCCGGTGCCGAGCGGCGCGTGGCGATCGCGGTTCGAGCCGAGCGGAGCCTGCGAGTCGTTCACGTGCAGGCACTTGAGGCGCTCGAGTCCGATCTGCGAGTCGCAGTCGTCGATCACCTTCGCCAGGCCCTCTGGCGTGCGCACGTCGAAGCCGCTCGCGAGCAGATGGCAGGAGTCGAGGCACAGGCCGAGCCGCTCAGAGCCGCCCGCGAGCTCGATCATGGCCGCCAGCTCGCCGAAGTCGCGGCCGAGCGTGTTGCCCGCGCCGGCCGTGTCCTCGAGCAGGATCGGGCAGCCGCCGGTCTCCTCGAGCACGTGCTTGAACGCCTGGCCCACGCGCTTGACCGCCGCCGCGTGCGGCTCGCCCACGGTCGAGCCGGGGTGGATAACCACGCCGTCCGCGCCGATCGCGTCGCCCATCGACACCGCGTGCACGAGCGAGTGCAGCGACTTCTGCCTCATCTCCTTGTCCTTGGTGGCCGGGTTGATCAGGTAGACCGCGTGGATCACGACCGACTCGATCGGCCCGCCGGCCATGAGCTGCCTGAACTCGGCGATGTCGTCGTCCTTCCACCTCGTGGGCCGCCACATCCGCGGCGACTGGTTGAACACCTGGATGGCGTTCGCGCCAATCTCGATCCCACGGGCATGCGCGTTCACGAGGCCGCCCGCCGTCGAGACGTGGCCGCCGATTAGCATCGAGGTGTGGCCGAATCCATGAGGGTGAGGTTCGCGCCGTCGCCGACGGGCGCGCTGCACATCGGCGGGGCGAGGACGGCACTGTACAACTGGCTTCTCGCCCGCGGGAACCGTGGGACCTTCGTGCTGCGGATCGAGGACACCGACCGCGAGCGCTCCACGCCGGAGAACGTGGCGCAGATCATCGACGCGCTCGAATGGCTCGAACTCGACTGGGACGAGGGGCCGTTCTCGCAGGCCGAACGCCGCCCGCGCCACCAGGAGGTGATCGAGCAGCTGAAGGCCGAGGGGCACGCATACGAGGAGGAGGGGGCGACCCGCCTGCGCGTGCCGGACGAGGGCGAGACCGTCGTGCACGACGCGATCCGCGGCGACATCGTCTTCAGGCACGCCGACATCGACGACTTCACGATCGCGCGTTCTGACGGCAGCCCGCTCTACAACCTCGCCGTCGCGGTGGACGACGTGGACATGGGCATCACGCACGTGATCCGCGGCGACGACCACATCTCGAACACGCCGCGCCAGCTCATGATCATGAACGCGCTCGGGCACGAGCCGCCGGTGTACGCGCACCTGCCGCTGCTCTACGGGCCCGACGGGAAGAAGCTCTCGAAGCGCCACGGCGCGGCATCGGTGCAGGAGCTGCGCGCCGCCGGCTACCTGCCCGAGGCCGTGCGCAACTATCTGGCGCTGCTCGGCTGGGGCTACGACGACACGACCACGTTCTTCACCACAGGCGAGCTGGTGGAGCGCTTCTCCCTCGACCGGGTGTCGAAGTCGCCGGCCGTGTTCGACGAGCAGAAGCTCCGCTGGATGAACGGGCGCTACCTGCGCGAGATGAGCACGGTCGAGTTGAAGGACAAGATCGAGCGGCTGCTGGTGCGCGAGGTGCCGCGCGAGGCGGTCGAGATCGCGCAGGAGAAGATGCAGACGCTCGCCGACTTCTGGCCGCTCGCGGGCTTCCTCGTGGAGCGCCGTGAGATCGACCCGAAGGCCTGGGACAAGGTGATGCGCGACGGCGCCGCCGAGAACCTGGCCCGGGCGCGCCAGGCGCTCGCGGACACCGAGCCCTTCGACACGCAGCACGTGGAGCAGTCGCTGCGCGGGGTGGTGGAGGCGCTCGGCGTGAAGCCGAAGGAGGTCTTCCAGCCGGTCCGTGTCGCCATCGCGGGTACGACCGTCTCACCCGGAATCTTCGAGTCCGTTGCCGCTTTGGGGCGCAACGAGACCCTTTCGAGGTTGGACGCGGCCCTTGAGCGTGCGGGTCGGAACGGCGCGTAGAGCGCAATCTGCCCGCAAACTCGGTAAAAACGCGCGAAAACTCGAAATCGGGCCTCAACCTTTCGTCCACCCCTGCCGATAGCCCAGGTGCAGGCTCGATCCCCCTGAACCCGGCAGGCACAGAACTTGGAAGCAGCAACTTCTCAGATGGCACGCGCTCGCGCGGAGGCAGCGCGTGGCACCCAGCCCCCGCAGCCGGACGGCCACGGCCGCCGGCTCACGGCCGCCTTCGAGGCGCTCGAGGGCTTCCCGGCACTCGTCGAGTCCCGTAACCGCCTTCTCCGCCTCGCGCGTGAGGAGCGCTCTTCGGTCGGCGAGATGGTCGCCGCGGTGGAATCCGATGTCTCGCTCGTGATCGCCGTGCTGCGCCTGGCCAACCGCGCCCCCGGCGCGAAGAAGGGCAAGGTCACGAGCATTCCGAAGGCGATCGAGATCCTGCGCCCGTCGGGTGTCGAGGCACTCGCCTCGCGCACCGCGGTATTCGACTTCTTCGAGCGCACGCCCGGCTGGGACGCCCAGCCCGAGCGTTTCCGCCTGCATTCCGTGGCCACCCAGCGCGCCGCCGAGCGGATCGCCAAGGAGATCGGCTACGAGGACCGCGACGAGCTGCTCGTGTCGGCCCTGCTTCACGACATCGGCCAGCTCGTGCTCGTACACGCCTACCCGGGCTTCCCGGGCCAGGTGCACGGCGATGCGCGCACTCCCGAGGAGCGCGTGCACCGCGAGCGCCGCGAGCTTGGCGTGGACCACGCGCTGGTGGGCGGCGTGCTCGCCCGCCGCTGGGGCCTGCCGAACCGGCTGGCCGCGGCGATCGAGCGCCATCACTCCGACGAGGCCGAGGGCGAGGCGGCGATCATCCGCCTGGCCGACATGCTCGCGCACTACACGCACGGGCAGCCGGTCGAGCCCGCCGAGATGCTCAAGGTGAGCCGCTCGCTCGGCCTCTCCGCCGAGTCGCTTCGCTCGGTGATGTACGAGCTTCCCTACGGTGGCGGCCAGTCGCGCCGCAACGTGGAGCCGTGCCCGCTCTCGAACCGCGAGGTGGACGTGCTCAAGCGCCTCGCCGAGGGCAAGGTGTACAAGCAGATCGCGCTCGAGCTGAGTCTCTCCACGAGCACGGTCCGCACGCACCTCCACAACACCTACACGAAGCTCGGCGCCGTCGATCGCGCCCAGGCCGTCCTGGTCGCGACCGAGCGCGGCTGGATCTAGGCCTCAGCCGCCGCCGAAGCGGGTCCGCCGGCCGCTCTCCCGATGGAGCGGTACGCGCACGCGTATGACCGCTCCCGCCGGCGAGCTCTCGATCTGGAGGCGGCCGTTGATCAGCTCCGCGCGCTCGCGCATGCTGGCGAGGCCGATGTGGCCCCGCTCGCCCGCGCTCAGCGGGTCCACCTGGAAGCCGCGCCCGTCGTCCTCGATGCACAGCTCGACGGCGTTGCCGTCGTCGGCCAGGTGGATCGAGACCTGCGAGGCATCGGCGTGGCGGCCCACGTTCACCACCGCCTCCTGCGCGATCTGGAACAGCGTGCCGCTCACCTCGGGCGGCACGTCCACGCTGTCCACGTCCGCGTCGATCCGCACGTCGTAGCGGTTCGACCACTTGGGGATGCACTGCCTGAGCGCGTCCTCGAACGAGATCCCCTCGTAGGCCTGGGGCCCGAGGCCGATCAACTCGTCGCGCAGCGCGTCGATGTTGCGCGCCGTGATCGTGCGTGCCTGATCGATGAGCTCGGCGGCGCGCTCGCGATCGCCGCGTGCGGCGGCCGTCTCGGCCGCGCTAAGCATCATGTCCACGCTCGTCAGCTCCTGCACAGGGCCGTCGTGGATGGCGTCGGCCACGCGCCGGCGCACGTCGTTCTCGGTCTCGATCATGCGGCGGGTGAGCTCGCGGGCGCGCAGGCGGTCGACGGTCTCGGCGGTGCGCAGGTTCGCGCCCACCCAGGCGGAGGCGAACGCGCACACCACGAACAGCGACTCGTAGTAGGCGAGCAGGTTGCCGGTCACCGGCGGGTCCGTGATCGCCGCGATCGGCACGAGCAGGATCACGCCGGCCGCGGCGACCAGCATGCCGCCGCGGATTCCCTGGAACTGGCCGTGGGCGGCGATCAGGAAGAGCGCGAAGAAGCGCACCGCGCCGTAGGTCTCCGGCACGAGCAGCTCGATCACCGCGAGCACGATCAGGTCGCCGGCGGCGACCAGCGGATGGAGCGCCGCCGATGGGTTGCGTCGCGCGAGCAGGTAGATCGCCAGCGCCCAGGGAAGGCCCACGGCGAAGATGCCGAGGGCGAGCATGCCGCCGTAGGGGAAGCCGCTCGCCACCACCGCGATGCCGGCCACGAACGCGATCACGAGGCGGATCGCCGCGAAGGTCACGACCGTCTCCCGTGACGCGATCGGCGGCCGCCCGAGCTGGATCATCTTCGTGTGCGCCTGCGCAGGAAGAGGGCGGACAGGCCCGCCCCGAAGGCGTCGATGCACACGTCCACCGGCGTGCCGTGCCGGCCGTGGACGAAGGTCTGGTGGAACTCGTCGGTGCCGGCGTAGCCGATCGCGAGCGAGAAGGCGATCAGCGGCGCCGCGCGGCGGAAGCTCGTGCGCACGAACGCGCGCCACCAGAGGAAGGTGAGGAGCGCATATTCAGACGCGTGGATGACCTTGCGGCCGATCAGGTCGGCGAGTCCGAGGCCGGAGTTCAGGTCCGGCTGCGCCGAGAAGAAGAAGATCACGCCCATCAGGAGGAAGGGCGGCAACCAGAGCGCCGTGCGGGAGGTGAGCGTCACGTCCATAACCTAGACTCGCCGGGCACGTGCTGGCCATCACAACCAAATCCCCGTACGCGGTGAGCGCGCTCATCGAGCTGGCGAAATGCGGTGCCTCCGTGCCTGTCCCGATCGGCACGCTCGCCGAGCGCCGCGGGATCCCGGTCCAGTTCCTCGAGAGCCTGTTCGCGGCGCTACGGCGCGCCGGCGTGCTGCGCTCCCAGCGCGGCGTGCGCGGCGGCTACTCGTTCGAGCGCTCGCCGTCCGAGGTCACCGTGCTCGAGGTGGTGGAGCTGCTCGAGGGCGACCTCTCGGCGGAGGCCGCGAAGATGGGTGACATCTGGGACGAGGGCGCGTCCGCGCTGCGCGGCGTGCTGGGCGCCGTCACCATCGCCGATCTGGCCGAGCGCGAGGCGCGCGAGTCCGGTGCGCTGATGTACCACATCTAGAACGCTTGCCTGAAACCCCGCTGATCAGCCTCGACCACGAGGAACTCGTCATCCGGAGAGGTCGGAGGACTGGGGCCTACACGATCGTCGCGGTGCACTCGACAGCGCTCGGCCCCGCGCTCGGCGGCTGCCGCATGTGGCGCTACGAAAGCTCTGCCGACGGCGCGCGCGACGCTCTGCGGCTCTCGCGCGCGATGACGTTCAAGTCCGCCGCCTGCGGGCTCGACGTCGGCGGCGGCAAGGGCGTGATCTGCCTGGAGCCGGGCACGCCGCCGACCGGCAAGGTGCGGCGCGATCTGCTGCTGGACATGGCCGACACGATCAACGTGCTCGACGGCAACTACATCACCGCCGAGGATGTGGGCACGAGCTCCAAGGACATGGCGGTGATCGCGGAACAGACCAAGTGGGTCACGGGTCTCGACCGCCGGCGCGGCGGGAGCGGCGATCCGAGCCGCTACACCGCGATGGGGGTGGAGTACGCGATGCGCGCCTGTTGCGAGCTGCGGTTCGGCAGCCGCGAGCTCAAGGGGCGCAGCGTGGCGGTGGTCGGCGCGGGGCGCGTGGGCTCGCAGCTCGCGAAGCGGCTCGCGAAGGCGGGTGCCGAGCTGATCGTCGCCGACATCGACGAGCGCAAGCGGGAGACCATGGAGCAGCTCGGCGCCAGGTGGACCGACCCGTCGTCGGCGATGCTCGCCGACGTGGACGTGGTCGCGCCGTGCGCGCTCGGCGGCGTGATCGACCAGGTGAACGTGGGCCTGCTCCGGTGCCGCATCGTGTGCGGTTCCGCAAACAACCAGCTCGCGCACGAGGGTCTCGCCGAGGACCTCGCCGCGCGGGGAATCCTCTACGCACCCGACTTCATCGCCAACGCGGGCGGGATCATCAACGTGTCGCTCGAGCTCGGCGACTACGACGCGAACAGGGCCCGCGAGGGCGCCAGGCACATCGAGCACACGATGTCGGAGCTGCTCGCGATCGCCGAGGAGACCGGCATGACGCCCCTCGCGGCCGCCTACCGACTGGCACATGCCCGGCTCGAGCGGGCGAGAAGGTAGGTTCAGGGCGTGAGCGGCGAGCCCCGGACGAGCGCCATCCCGGCCAACCTCGCGGACATCGTGGGCGGCACGCCCATGCTGCGCATGACGCGGATCGATCCCGACGGCGGCGCCGAGATCGTCGCCAAGCTCGAGGCCTACAACCCGGCCGGCAGCGTGAAGGACAGGATCGGGGTGGCGATGATCGAGGCCGCCGAGGCCGAGGGTCGCATCGAGCCGGGGCGCACCACGATCGTGGAGCCCACGTCCGGCAACACGGGCATCGCGCTCGCCTTCGTGTGCGCCGCGAAGGGTTACGACCTGATCCTCGCGATGCCCGAGGGCATGAGCCGCGAGCGCGAGGGGCTGCTGCGCCTCTACGGCGCGCGGGTGGAGCTCACGGAGTCGCTCGGCGGCATGACCGAGGCCGTCCAGCAGGCAGAGCGGATGGCGAAGGAGATCGGCGACGCCTTCATCCCGAACCAGTTCTCGAATCCCGCCAACCCCGAGATCCACCGGCGCACCACCGCCGAGGAGATCTGGCGCGACATGGACGGCAGCGTGGACGTGCTCGTGGCGGGCGTGGGCACCGGCGGCACCATCACCGGCGCCGGCGAGCGGCTGAAGGAGCGCAACCCGGACCTGTACGTGGTAGCGGTCGAGCCTGCGGCGTCGCCCGTGCTGTCGGGTGGGCGGCCGGGGCCGCACAAGATCCAGGGCATCGGCGCGGGGTTCGTGCCGGCGGTGCTGAACCGCGACGTGATCGACGAGATCATCGCGGTCGACGACGAGGACGCGCTCGACACGGCACGCCTCGCCTCGCGCATCGAGGGCGTGCTCGCCGGGATCTCTGGCGGAGCGGCGCTGTGGGCCGGCATGCAGCTCGCGCGCCGGCCGGAGCTCGAGGGGAAGCGGATCGTGGTGATCGTGCCGGACTCGGGCGAGCGCTACGTGTCCACGCCCTTCTTCGCCCCGTGAGCACCAGCCTCGACCTGACGGGCGTGCCATGCCCCATGAACTGGGTGCGAACGAAGCTGGCGCTCGAGTCGCTCGAGCCCGGCGAGGAGCTCTCCGTGGCGCTCGACGACGGCGAGCCGATCGACTCGGTCCCGCGCTCCGCGCGCGAGGACGGCCACGAGGTGACGGTCGAGGGAAACACCGTCACCATCGTGAAGCGATGACCCTGTCCGACCAGGAGCTCGAGCGCTACTCCCGCCAGCTCGTGCTGCCGGAGTGGAGCGGTGCGGCGCAGGAGCGGCTCAAGGCCGCGACCGCGGTGGTGGTGGGCGCCGGCGCGCTCGGCTCGCCGGTTGCCACCTACCTGGCCGGAGCCGGAGTGGGGCGACTCGCGGTGGTGGATCCCGATCCGGTCGAGCTCTCGAACCTGCCGCGGCAGTTCCTGCACTTCACGCCCGACATCGAGCTGAACAAGGCCGAGAGCGCGGCGGCGAAGCTGTCGTTCCTGAACCCGGAGGTGGTCGCCGAGCCCTATCCCGCGCGCGTGGAGGAGGACAACGCCGAGGCGATCCTCATGGGAGCCGACGTGGTGGTCGACTGCACGGACACCTTCGACAGCCGCTACGTGATCAACGACGCCTGCTGCGCGCTCGGGATCCCGCTGGTCGAGGGCGGCGTGCTCGGGCTGGCCGGGATGGTGATGTCGATCCGGCCGGGGGAGTCCGCCTGCTACCGCTGCGCATTCCCAGCTCCGCCGCCCGACGACGCCGTGCCCACCTGCCGCGAGGCCGGCGTGCTCGGACCGGTGGCCGGCGTGGTCGGCTCGATCCAGGCGCTCGAGGCCCTGAAGCTGCTGACCGGCTTCGCGGAGCCGCTCACGGACAGGATCCTGCAGATCGACGACGGCGGGATCACCCAGCTCCTCGTACGCACGAGCCGCCGCGAGGGCTGCCCGGCGTGTGCCCGAGTGCCCGCTGCGACACAATCCCCGTGATGTTCGGAGTGGGCACCGTCACGCGCGTGCTGCGCGAGCTGCGCGAGGACGTCACCGCAGCACAGGAGCGCGACCCCGCGGCGCGCGGGATCGGACGCGCCGAGATCCTGCTCACCTACCCCGGGGTGCACGCGCTGCTGGCGCACCGGATCGCGCACGCGTTGCATGACGCCGGGCTGCCGTTCGTGCCGCACGCGATCGCGAACGCGAGCCGCACGCTCACCGGCATCGAGATCCACCCGGCCGCGCAGGTGGGGGAGGCGCTCTTCATCGACCACGGCGCGGGCGTGGTGATCGGCGAGACCGCGGAGCTCGGTGACAACGTGACGCTCTACCAGGGAGTCACGCTGGGCGGCACGGGCTTCGCGCGCGGCAAGCGCCATCCGACCGTGGACGACGACGTGGTCGTGGGGTCGGGCGCGAAGCTGCTCGGGCCGATCCACGTCGGCCGCGGGTCGAAGATCGGCGCCAACTCCGTCGTGATCCACGACGTGCCCGAGGAGGCGACGGTCGTCGGCAACCCGGGCCATCCCGTGCGCGTGCGCGGCCAACGGCCCGCCGGTCCGGACGCCGATTGGGCGCACCTGCCGGATCCGGTGGCGGATGCGATCAAGGCGCTCAGCCAGCGGATCAGCGAGCTCGAGGCGATGCTCGAGCAGGCCACCGGCCGCAAGCCGCCGCCGAGCGCCGAGGTGCGGCCGATCCGCGGGGGCCGCGGACAGGATCCCGCGAGCGGCTGAGCATGGCCATTCTCGATCCCAAGGTCGAGCAGTACCTGCACGGTCTGCGACCCGAGCGGTCCGAGGTGATGCGCGAGATGGAGGACGTCGGCGAGCGCGACCGCGTGCCGATCGTCCACTGGGAGACAGGCCGCTTCCTCGCCACGCTGGTGCGCGCCACGGGAGCACGGCGCGTGCTCGAGGTCGGGACCGCGATCGGGTACTCGACCGTGCACATGTCCGAGGGGCTCGTGGAGGGCGGCACGATCGTGACGCTCGAGATCGACGAGGAGCGCGCCGCGCAGGCGCGGTCGTTCCTCGATCGCGCCGGCGTCGGCGACCGCGTCGAGATCGTGCTCGGCGACGCCCAGGAGACCATCCCGACGCTCGAGGGGCCGTGGGACATGATCTTTGTCGACGCCGCCAAGCGCGAGTACCGCCGCTACATCGAGCTGGCGGAGCCCAATGCGGCCGAGCGCTGCACGCTCGTGATCGACAACCTGCTGATGGGCGGCGACGTGGCGGCCGGCGAGGGCGACGAGACCTTCTGGAACCCCAACTCCCTTGCCGCGGCGCGCGAGCTGAACCGCGAGCTGCTCGAGTCCGACACCTGGCTCGGTTCGGTGCTGCCGATCGGCGACGGCGTGGGCTTCGCGGTGCGCCGCTAGCGGCCGCCTGACGTCCGCGCGCGCCAGGGGTCGTATCGCGCGTCCGGGTCAGGCGGGCGAGGGCTCCGGCTCAGGCGCGGCCGGAGCGGTGGGATCGGTCACCACGGGCTCGCCGGCCTGCGCACGGGTGGCGAATGGGCCGCTGTAGGGATAGCGGTCTGTGATCAGGTACAGGTACGCGTCCGCCTGCGCGTAGTAGCGGATCACGAACGCGCTGAGGTTGCGCAAGCCGTCGGGGACGCGCCCGGTGAACATCGCGTACCACCACATGAAGAAGGCCGCCAGGAAGGCGATGTTGCCCAGTGCGCTCGAGAGGACCCCGACGGGGAGCCAGAGGAAGATCCGGAAGCCGGTGACCCAGCGGTTCTGACGACGCGGCTCGGGCAGCTCGAGGTCGACGGGATAGCTGCGGCGCTCGCCGGTGAAGCGGGGGAACGGGTTCGCGACCAGCAGGAAGAACGAGTAGACGTGCGCCTGGTAGCGCAGGTAGCGCGAGTTGAAGCGGTGAAGCGCGGGGGCCGGCGTGCCGCTGAACAGCGTCACGAACCAGTTCGCGATCAGCGAGAAGAAGACAGCGATGCCCCAGAGCGTGAGCCAGATGAAGTGCGGAATCGCGAGCAGCAGGCGGAAGAAGACGGTGAGGCGCGAACGCCTCAGGTCGTCCTCGAGCTCGAGGTTCACGTCGTGGTCGGGCAGCGGCTGGAAGTTGCCCACCTTCGCCGGGTCCGCGCTCGGGTAGCGCCCCGTGAGCAGCAACACGTAGCCCCAGGCCTGGGCGGAGTAGCCGATGCAGTAGGCGATGAGGTCGCGCAGTCCGGGCTTCATCCGACCGCGGGCCATGATCAGGAACCAGGCGCCGAAGGCCGCGATCGCGGCCACGCCGCCGCCCCACGTGGCGGCGGTCTCCCAGCCGTTCCGGCTGCCCCCGCCGTAGCTCGAGAAGTCGACGCTCGACGCCAGCGCCGAGGCGAGCAGCACGGCTGGTAGGGCGAGGATCAACCGGAAGCCGACCGTCCAGCGGTTCTGCCGTTCCGGCCCACCGACCTCGAGGTCCACCGGGTACTCGCCGCGCCGGCCGTCGAAGTCCGGCCACGGGTTCGCCGCCAGGTACAGGTACGAGTAGAAGTGCGTCGTGTACCGCAGGTAGCGGGTCAGGAAGCCGTGAAGCGCCTGTGGAGGCGTGCCCTCGAACAGCGTCGCGAACCAGTTGGCGATTGCCGCGAAGACCGCCGCGATCGTCCACAGCGTGAGCCAGATGAAGTGGGGGATCGCCAGGATCAGGCGGAAGAAGACGGTGAGCCGAGTGCGCTCGAGATCGTCCCTGACGACCAGCGTGATCGGGTGACGCCCTCCCTCCACGCCTGTGTTGATACCACGCCGGCGGGGATCAGTAGTAGACGGTGCGCGTGCGATGCCGCGGGAGGGCCTTGTAGCGCGCCTCCTGGCCGCGGTCCCAGAGCCACACGTCGAGCACGCGCGACGGCACACCGAGCCGGACGGCGATCTGTTCGCAGGCATGCACGGCGCAGGCGCGGATCTCGCGCTCCTCTTCGCCCGGAGGCAGCAGCTGCTCCGTGTCGATCAGCTCCCCGAGCGCCGGCTCGTAGACGAGCACCCCGTCCATTCGCAGCACGTGCGGCACGAGGTTGTCGGCGAAGATCGTGAGCCGGTCGATGTCGGCGAACTCGGCCACGCCCGCGAGCGTGAGGTCGTTCGCGGTGATCTGGGCCCGCTTGTAGAAGCCCACGTCGTGGAAGAACTCCATGCCGTGCACGAGCTCTTCCGCGAGGCGCTCCGCGGAGCCGCCCGCAGCCTCGATTACGTCGAGTGCCCTGCGTTCGCCGAGGAAGCGCCCGAGCTGGCGCAGCGCCTCGGCGTACAGGTCCATCAGCTCGTGGCCGCGCTCCTGGCCGCATACCTCGGCCACCTCGTCAGCGTGGATCGAGCGCAGCTCCTCCGCCGACCATGGCCCGCGCTGCCTGAAGCGGTCCGCGAGCGACCACGCGATCGTGTAGTAGCCGGAGCTCCCGGGCCGCTTGCGCAGCGTCGGGAACCAGCCCGAGCCGAAGTTCACGGCGTCCACCGTGAGCATGTACATGGCCACGTCCTCACGCGAGCCTTCGAGGTAGTGGCGCTCGGGATCGAGCTCTGGCGGCGGGCCGGGCTCGATGTCGCCGAGCCGCTCGAGGTCGATGCGCACGTGCCGGGCACCCGCGGCGATCGCGGCGCACGAGCGCCTCACCTCGTCGGTCAGCCCCACGCGGCGGAGGCTACTTTCCCTGGGTTGGTCGAGCCGGACACGGGTCTATCGTCTAGACGGTGACCACCGCCGCCCCGACCGACCGCCTGCTGGAGGGCCTGAACCCGCAGCAGAAGGAAGCCGTCCTGCACGAGACGGGCCCGCTGTTGATCCTCGCCGGCGCCGGATCGGGCAAGACGGCCGTGCTCACACGGCGCATCGCCTACCTGGTGCAGACGAAGCTCTCCCAGCCGGGCGAGATCCTCGCGATCACCTTCACCAACAAGGCCGCGCAGGAGATGCGCGAGCGGGTGGAGCAGCTGGTTGGCCCGCGCACGCGCGCGATGTGGGTGATGACGTTCCATTCGGCGTGCGTGCGGATCCTGCGTGCCGAGGCCGCCCGCCTCGGCTACACCCGCACCTTCACGATCTACGACGAGGCCGACTCCCTGCGGCTGATCAAGCTGTGCCTCGAGGAGCTCGACATCGACCCGAAGCGCTTCACGCCGCGGGCGATCAAGCGGCAGATCTCGGATGCGAAGAACCAGCTGCTCGACGCGCGCGCCTACCGCGAGAAGGTCAGCTCGTTCTTCGAGCAGACGGCCGCCGACGTGTACGAGCGCTACGAGAGCCGGATCCACTCGATGAACGCGATGGACTTCGACGACCTGCTGATGCGCTGCGTCGATCTCTTCCAGCTCTTCCCCGAGGTGCTGCAGCGCTACCAGCACACGTTCAGGCAGATCCTCGTGGACGAGTACCAGGACACCAACCGCGCCCAGTACCGCTGGCTCCAACTACTCGCGGGCGAGCACCGCAACCTCTGCGTCGTGGGTGACGACGACCAGTCGATCTACCGCTTCCGAGGCGCCGACGTGCGCAACATCCTCGACTTCGAGGACGACTTCCCGGACGCCCACGTGGTGAAGCTCGAGCAGAACTACCGCTCCACGCAGACCATCCTGTCGGCCGCCAACGCGGTGATCGGCAACAACCGGGAGCGGAAGCAGAAGTCGCTCTGGTCCGATCTCGGAGAGGGCGACCCCGTGCACGTGCGCGACCACGAGGACGAGCACGCCGAGGCGAGGTTCGTGATCAACGAGATCGAGCGCGTGGTGGACCACGGCGGCTCGCGCGACGAGATCGCCGTCTTCTACCGGGCCAACGCGCAGTCGCGCGTGCTCGAGGACATGCTCACCCGCTACAAGCTGCCCTACCAGGTGATCGGCGGCACGAAGTTCTACGAGCGCGCCGAGATCAAGGACGCGATCGCCTACCTCACGCTGCTCGTGAACCCGAGCGACGCCGTCGCGTTCCAGCGGATCGTGAACTCGCCGCGGCGCGGGATCGGCGACACCACCCAGGGTCGCATCGTGGGCTACGCGAACACGATCGGCGAGTCCGTCTGGGACGTCGCAATGAAGGCGGACGAGGTGCCGAACCTCGGCGCCGCGGCGATGAAGGCCGTCGACCGCTTCATGTCGGTGATGGAGCGGCTCGCCGAGCGCGTCGAGCACGCGTCGGTGGGCGACCTGCTCCAGGAGACGCTCAACGAGACCGGCTACCTCGAGGCGCTCGAGGCCGAGCGCACGATCGAGGCGCAGGGGCGGGTCGAGAACCTCGAGGAGCTCGTGGGCGTGGCCCGCGAGTACGAGGCCACTTCGGAGGAGCCGTCGGTGGAGGAGTTCCTCCAGCAGATCGCGCTCTTCTCGGATCAGGACGCGATCCGGGACGACGAGGGCACCGTCACGCTGATGACGCTGCACAACGCGAAGGGGCTCGAGTTCCCCGTGGTGTTCATCATGGGCTGCGAGGAGGGCGTGTTCCCGCACAGCCGCGCCATCGAGGAGGGCGACCTCGAGGAGGAGCGGCGCCTGGCGTACGTGGGCATCACCCGCGCGATGCGCGAGCTGTTCATGACGTTCGCGCGCACCCGTGCGCTCTACGGCGGGCGCGACTGGAACCTGCCGAGTCGCTTCCTCGACGAGCTGCCGGGCGACCTCACCGACGTCCAGCAGCAGGAGCAGCCACGCACCGCGTTCTCGCGCTGGGGCTCCGGCGCCGGCGCGCCGTCTACCGCGCCGGCGCGCAAGGAGCCCACGCCGGGCGCCTCGTTCGCGCTCGGTGACGACGTGGTCCACGCCAGCTTTGGGGAGGGCGTCGTGGTGGGGGTCGAGCCCGGCGGAGTGGTCGTCGTGCGCTTCGCGGGCGACGGCTCCGAGAAGAAGCTCATGGCCGACTACGCCCCGCTGAAGAGGAAGTAGAGAGGAAGCCTTGGCCGCACAGATCATCGACGGGAAGGCGATCGCCGCCGAGGTACGCGCTCGCGTGCACGATCAGGTGGAGGAGCTCGTGGCCGAGCACGGCGTCCGGCCCGGCCTCGCCACGGTGCTCGTGGGCGACGACCCCGGGTCGCAGATCTACGTCCGCAACAAGCGCCGCCAGAGCGAGGAGGTGGGGATCGCGTCGATCCACCACGACCTCCCGGCCGAGATCTCGCAGGCGGAGCTCGGGGAGCTGCTGCGCCAGCTGAACGACGACGACACGGTGCACGGCATCCTGCTGCAACTTCCGGTGCCCGAGCACATCGACGGCGACGCGATGACGCGGCTGATCGATCCCGCGAAGGACGTGGACGGGCTCACGCCCACGAACGCGGGGCTGCTCGTGCAGGGGCTGGAGGGCCTCGTGTCGTGCACGCCTCAGGGCGTGATGGAGCTGCTCCGCGCGCACGAGGTGGAGCTGCGCGGCGCGGAAGCGGTCGTGGTCGGGCGCTCGAAGCTCGTGGGCAAGCCGGTGGCCGCGCTTCTCCTGAATGCCGACGCCACGGTCACCACCTGCCATTCGAAGACCCGCGACCTCGCGGAGGTGTGCCGCCGCGCCGATGTGCTGATCGCCGCCGTCGGCGTGCCGCAGATGGTGAAGGGCGAGTGGGTGAAAGAGGGCGCCGTGGTGATCGACGTGGGCATCAACAGGACCGACGACGGCCTGGTCGGCGACGTCGACTTCGATGGCGCCAAGGAGCGCGCTTCGCTGATCACCCCGGTGCCAGGCGGCGTAGGGCCGATGACGATCGCGATGCTGCTCCAGAACACCGTGATCGCAGCGCGGCGTGAACTTGCGCGGGCCCGCGTGGGAGCGAGCTAACCTGCCGCGCATGAGGCTGTCGCGCACGCGCGCGAGCGACTGGCTGGCCGCCCTTGCGGGCGCGGCTCTGATCGGTCTGATGTTCACCGACTGGTTCGGCTCAGGGAGCGGTTGGGAGTCGTTCACTGTCGTCGACGTGCTGCTCGCGCTCTTCGGCCTGGTGGGCGTCGCCCTGCTCGTTCTGACCGCGACGCAGCGCTCGAACGCCGTGCCGGTCGCGACTTCGGCGCTCACGGTGATTGCCGGAACGCTCGCGACCCTGCTTGTGGCGATCAAGCTGGTCTTCCCCCCGGACGGGGCGAGCGTCTCCACGGGTGCCTGGCTCGGCCTGGCGGCCGCGGCGGTGCTCGCCGCTGCCGGGTGGGAGAGCATGCGCGAGGAGCGGCGCGGCAACCCGGCCTACGACCGCTCGCGAATCCGCGCCGTGTCCGCGGACGAGCTGGGGGAGGGACTGCGCTGACCTTCGAGCGCCTGAACCGGGGCGACGTGCTCGCCTGGGTGGCGGCGCTCGCGCTGCTCGTCTTCACCGCCATGGATTGGTGGGGCACCGTGCGTGGCGACGAGCTGCGTCAGGAGCAGAAGAGCGCCGTCCAGCAGGCGCCGATCTCCGGCGAGATCCCCAACGCCACCCGCGACGACGCGCGGATCGCTGCGCAGGGGCAGGAGAAGAACGCCTGGCAGGCCGGGCACCTGGTCGACAAGGTGATTCTCGCGCTGCTGCTTGCGACAGCCGCCGCCGCAACCTTCGCCGCGATGGCGCGCGCCGCCGACCGCCGCTTCGAGTACCCATGGACGCCAAGCGCGCTGGCCGCCGCGCTCGCGCTTCTCACCGCTCTGCTGATCGCGTATCGCATCGCCAACGAGCCCGGGATCGACTCGATCACCACGGTGAAGCTGGGAGTGGTGCTCTCGCTCTGTGCCGCGACGTTCGTGGCGGTGGGCTCGGGCATCGCGCTGCAGCGCGAGATCGACGGCCGCGCCTACAAGGACCTGCCCGAGCCAGGCGGTAACGGCCGCACGCCGACCGGCTCCGGAGGGGACGGGGCGGGGCCCTACAGCGACGGCGACGGCGGCGGCCGCGAGCCGCGTCCGACGGCCGGCGCGGCCGGCTAGGCCAGCCGCTCAGCGAGGCCGGCGGCGATCCGCCGCGACACGGCACAGATCGTGATCATCGGGTTCACCCCGAGCGGCGTGGGGAACAGCGACGCGTCGCTCACGTAGAGGCCGGGCACGTCGTGCGTCTCGCCGCTGGGTCCCACAACGCCCGCCGCGGGCGCTGCGGCCATGCGCGCCGTGCCCATCGGGTGGAAGCCCTCGAGCCTGAACTCGCCGGGCTTGAGGCGCGCCTGCTCGACTCGGCTGCGCTGCTCGCCCGGCGCGAGCACCGCCACGCGCCCGACCTGCGGATAGACCTCGCTCGCCCCGGCGGCGAAGTGCACGTCGGCTGCGCGCGCGATCCCGAAGCGCAGCTTCTCCTGATCGGCTCGGCCGAGCCTGTAGCGGATGCGCGCGCGGCCGCCGATCGTGGTGAGCCGGCCCTCCGAACGGTCGGAGATCATCACGCCGATCATCGCCACGTGCCCGTAGCGCTCGAGCCGATCCTTGTATGGCTCGCCTGCCCCGCGCATCCAGTGGCCGCCGAAAGTGAGCGGGGTGCAGGTGGCCTCGAGGTTCACGCCACGGTCCTCCCACTCGTTCACGAGCCAGCTCTGCATGATCCCGTCCCAGCCCCGCACCTCCTCCTCGAACAGGCCACCGACCCAGCACGCTGGATGGATGTGGAGATGCCGCCCGAGATGCCCGGAGGACGACGCGAGCCCCTGCGACATGAGCAACTCGGGGGTGCCGATGGCCCCGGCCGCCAGCACGACGGCGCGGGCCCGCACCTCGTAACCGTCGCACGCGACCCCGACGGCGTGGCCGGCGTCCACGAGCACGCGCTCCACGCGCGAGCCGGCGCGGATGCGCGCTCCGGCGGCCACCGCTCGCGGCAGCTCGGACACGTGCATCGCCTGCTTGGCGTCGAGCCGGCAGCCGAGCGGGCAGCTGCCGCAGCAAACCACGTCGCCGGCGTTGCGCGCCAGCGGGGCGTTCGAGGCGCCGAGCCGCTCGGCGCCGATCCGGCACAGCTCGGCGTTCCGCCCGGCCGTAACGGCGTCCACCGGGCGCACCGACAGCGCCCGCTCCACCGCTTCGAACTGCTCGTCGAGCTGGTCCGCCCAGGCGATCCCGAACTGCGAGCGCCAGCGCGCAAGCACGGCGTCCGGGGTGCGGAAGCAGGTGCCTGAGTTGATCACCGTCGTGCCACCGACGCAGTGGCCGAGCGGCAGCGGGATCACCGGCCGGCCCTCGCACGCGGTCATGCCGCCGTCGCGGTAGAGCTGCGGGATCGCCTCGAGCGGGTCCGTGCTGTACGTCGTGGCGTCGTGGTAGTCGCCGGACTCGACCACGATCACGTCGAGGCCGCGCTCCGCCAGCAACCGCGCCGCCGATGCGCCGCCGGCGCCGGAGCCGACGACCACCACGTCGCAGCGCTCGACTCCTTCGGGAGCGCGCATCGCGGCGGGGTCGAGCGGCGGAGCATCGCGCTCGGGCGCTTCGCCACTCGCCGTCGAGCAGCGGGCGAACGACCCGACCGCGTCCTGGACGCCGGCGTCGCGCGTGTAGCCGAAGGCCGTGAGCGTCTTGAGCAGCAGGAACAGGTCGCGGAAGGGACTGAGCCGGCTGTCCTCGAGGCTCTCGAGGTGCTCGGCACGCCGCGCGACGGGCATCCGCGAGAAGCGCCGCGGGAAAGACGACAGCTCGAGCGCGCGCAGCGACGCCTTGAAGGCCACGCGCAGCAGCGGCGGCACGTGAGCCAGGTATTCGCCCACCGGCTCGACGACCGGCACGCCGCCCGCGCCCTCGGCCCGCGGCAGGCGACCGCCGTCCGGAATCAGCGCCTCGCAGAACGCCCGGAAGATCCTCGCCTCGCGGGCGCTCAGCGCGCCGGCCCGCTGCGCGCGTGCGCGCGTCATCGCCGCGGCATCCTAGAAGTTCACACCCGGTCCACGGTTCGTCGGTACCATCCCCGGCCGTGAATCGCTGGCTGGCAGGGACGGCGATGCTCTTGGCGCTCTGGGCGCCCGCGGTTGCGCATGCCCAACCACCCGTGCGCCACATCTTCGTGATCGTCCTCGAGAACAAGGGCTACGACGAGACCTTCGGACCCTCGTCGAAGGCGCCGTACCTCTCGAAGACGCTCACCTCGATGGGCGCCCTCATCCCCGGTTACTACGGGATCGGGCACCTCTCGCTCGACAACTACGTCGCGATGGTGAGCGGCCAGGCGCCGAACCCGCAGACCCAGTCCGACTGTCAGTTCTTCACCGAGTTCCTGCCCGGCATTGCCGGGCCGAGCGACGGCCAGTACGTCGGCTCGGGGTGCGTGCATCCGGCCGCCGTGAAAACCGTCGCGAACCAGCTTGACGACAAGGGGCTGTCGTGGAAGGGCTACATGGAGGACATGAAGACCGCCTGTCGTCACCCCGCGATCGGCGCCCACGACGACACGCAGACCCCCAAGGTGGGCGATCAATACGCGGCGAGGCACAACCCGTTCGTCTACTTCCACTCGATCATCGACACGCCGGGCTGCGCGAAGAACGACGTGGACTTCTCCCAGCTCGCGTCGGACATCGCCTCGCCCGCAACGACTGCGAGCTACTCCTTCATCACGCCGAACCTCTGCAACGACGGCCACGACGAGCCATGCGTGGACAAGCAACCCGGCGGGCTGGTCTCGGCTGACGCGTGGCTGAAGCAGGTCGTGCCGCAGATCCTCTCCTCGCCGGGTTACCAGGACAACGGCATGCTGGTGATCACCTTCGACGAGGCGGAGAACGGCGACGCGAGCGCGTGCTGCAACGAGCAGCCCGGCTACAACACGCCCAATCCCGGCGGGCCCACGCCGGGCCCCGGGGGCGGCAAGACCGGCACGGTCGTGCTGTCGCAGTTCACCCAGCCGGGCACGGTGAGCAAGACCGAGTACAACCACTACTCGCTGCTTCGCAGCGTGGAGGACATCTTCGGGCTGGCGCACCTCGGCTACGCAGGGCAGGCCGGGCTGAAGCCGTTTGGTGATGACATCTACAACGCCACGGTGTCGGGCAGGCAGCAGCGGGGCAATACGCGCGTCCGCGTGCGGGCGGTGCACCTGAGGGCGGCACCGCGGGTGATGAAGGCGGGCAGGCTGACGACGCTGCGTGTGCGCACAGACACCGCCGCGACCGTGACGGTGGGCGGGGCATGCCGCCGCTCGAGCCGCTCCACGCGCGCGCACGTGACGAAGCGCTGGGGCGTGCGGGCTCCGAAGGGCGGCGGCACGTGCACCGTCACGGCGAGCCGCCGCGGCTGGTCGTCGGCCAACCGCACGCTGCGCAGCCGCTGACCGGGCTTCGCCGCAGCGCGGCGCTACCTAGAATCGCTCGTCCATGATCGGACGCGAACAGGTGCTCCACGTCGCGCGCCTCGCCCGCCTCGAGTTGAGCGAGGAGGAGGTGGAGCGCTTCTCCAAGGAGCTCTCGACGGTGCTCGACCACATCGAGCAGATCAACCAGCTCGACCTCGAAGGTGTGGAGCCCACCTCGCACACGATCCAGGTGGAGAACGTGCTGCGCGAGGACGTGCCGCGTCCGAGCCTGCCGCGTGAGAAGGCGCTCGAGCAGGCGCCCGACGTGGCCGACGGCGGCTTCCGAGTCCCGAGCCCGAACGCATGAGCGAGCTGATCGAGCTCACCGCGGCCGCCGCCGCGGAACGCGTGCGCGCCGGCGAGATCTCGTCGCGCGAGCTGTTCGACGCCTACCGCGAGCGCGCGGCGTCGGAGGATCTCGGCGCGTTCCTGTGGGTGGCCGACGAGGCGCCCGAGGTACCGGCCGGCGCCCCGCTCGGCGGCGTGCCGCTCGCTGTCAAGGACCTCTTCTGCGTGGAGGGTGTGCCGAGCTCGGCCGGCTCGCGCATCATCGAGGGCTACCGGCCGCCGTACACGGCCACGTCGGTGTCGCGCGTGGTGGAGGCGGGCGCGCCCGTGCTCGGCAAGACCAACATGGACGAGTTCGCGATGGGCTCGTCGAACGAGAATTCCGGCTACGGGCCCGTGCGCAACCCGTGGGACCGTGAGCGCGTGCCGGGCGGCTCGAGCGGCGGCTCAGCCGCAGCGGTGGCGGCGGGCCTCGCTCCCTGGGCGAACGGAACCGACACGGGCGGCTCGATCCGCCAGCCGGCCGCGCTCTGCGGGATCGTCGGGTTGAAGCCCACCTACGGGGCGGTGTCGCGCTACGGCATGATCGCGTTCGCCTCCTCGCTCGACCAGTGCGGTCCGCTCACCCGCGACGTGACCGACGCCGCGCTGCTCTTCCGGCACATGGTCGGCGCGCGCGACGAGTGCGATTCCACCCACCTCGAGTTCCCGGAGGAGGTACGCCTGCCGGACCGCGAGTCGCTCGAGGGGCTGCGCTTCGGGGTCTGGGGTCTCGGCGAGGAGGGCACGGAACCGGGCGTGGACGAGGCGGTGCGCGCCACAGTGGCGAAGATCGAGTCGCTCGGCGGGGCGGTGGAGGAAATCGAGCTCCCGCACGCGCCGCATGGGCTCTCCGCGTACTACGTGATCGCGCCGGCGGAGGCGAGCGCGAACCTCGCGCGCTACGACGGCGTGCGTTACGGCCGCCGGGCGGAGGACTTCGACGACCTGATCTCGATGTACGAGCGCACTCGCGCCGAGGGCTTCGGCGCGGAGGTGAAGCGCCGCATCATGCTCGGCACCTACGCGCTCTCGTCGGGCTACTACGAGGCCTACTACGGACGCGCCCAGCGCGTGCGCACGAAGATCGCCGACGACTTCCGCGACGCCTTCAAGCGCGTCGACTTCGTCGTCACGCCGACGTCTCCGACCGTGGCGTTCAAGCTCGGTGAGCGCACCGCGAACCCGCTTGCGATGTACCTGTCCGACTATTTCACCGTGCCGATGTCGCTCGCCGGCATCCCCGCGATCTCGATCCCCTGCGGGCTCAGCGAGGGCCTGCCGGTCGGACTGCAGATCGCCGGGCCCGCGTTCAGCGAGAACCGCGTGCTCGACGCCGCCTATGCGCTCGAACAGGCGATCGGGTTCGAGCGGAGGTCGTTCTCGTGACCGTCAGTGGCGAGCCCTGGGCCGACCGTCACTGGGAGCCCGTGATCGGGCTCGAGATCCACGTGCAGCTGAAGACGCGCACGAAGATGTTCTGCGGCTGCGAGCTGTCGTTCGGGGACGAGCCGAACACGCACACCTGCCCGATTTGCCTCGGGCACCCCGGCACGCTTCCGACGGTGAACGCCGAGGCGGTGCACTTCGGCCTGATGATCGGGCTCGCGCTCGGCTGTGAGATCGCGCCGCGCTCGATCTTCCACCGCAAGAACTACTTCTATCCGGACCTGCCCAAGGGCTACCAGATCTCCCAGTACGACATTCCGCTTGCGTCGAACGGGCGGCTCGGCGAGGTGCGCATCCATCGCGCGCATCTGGAGGAGGACGCGGCGAAGCTGGTGCACGCCGGGGCCTCCGGTCGGATCCACGGCTCCGAGGCGAGCATCGTCGACTTCAACCGCGGCGGTACGCCGCTCGTGGAGATCGTGTCCGAGCCGGACTTGCGGAGCGCCTCCCAGGCCTCCGAGTGGGCGCGCCTGCTGCGCGCCACGCTGAAGCGGCTCGGCGTGTCCGACGTGAACATGGAGGAGGGGTCGCTGCGGGTGGACGCGAACGTGTCGCTGCGGCCGGCCGGGCACGCCACGTTGGGCACCAAGACCGAGCTGAAGAACATGAACTCGTTCCGGTTCCTGGAGCGCGGCATCGAGGCCGAGCTCGAGCGCCAGTACGAGATCCTTCACCACGACGGGACGGTGGTGCAGGAGACGCTCCACTACGACCCGGTCTCCGGCTCGATCTCCTCTTTGCGCTCGAAGGAAGAGGCGCACGATTATCGCTACTTCCCTGAGCCGGATCTGGTGCCCATCGCGCCTACCGAGGCAATGATGGAGAGGGCGCGGGCGGCTTTGCCGGAGCTGCCGGCCGCGCGGGCCGAGCGCTTCGAGCGCGATTTGTCGTTGCCCGCTGACACCGCTCGGCTGCTCGCCTTCCGCTCCGAGCTCGGCGACTGGTTCGAGCAGGCGCTCGCGGCGGACTCCGGCGATCCCCGCGTGCTCGCCAACTGGGTGACCGTCGAGTTGGTGCCGCGTCTGTCCGGTGATGATCCGTTCGAGTCCCGAGTGACACCCGGGGCGCTTTCCGAGCTGGTGAAGATGGTCACTGGTCGTGAGGTGTCGCAGTCCGCCGCCAAGGAGGTGTTGGACGTCCTTGCTGCGGAGGGTGGCTCGCCTTCGGAGGTGGTGTCTTCTCGCGGGCTCGGAATGGCCGGCGGCGACGAGCTCGGGTCGATCGTGGACCGGGCGATCGAGGCGAATCCCAAGGCCGCCGAGGAGTACCGCGGCGGCAAGCAGAAGGCGGTGGGGGCGATCGTCGGGTTCGTCATGCGCGAGACCCAGGGCCGCGCGGACGGCGGCGAGGTGAACCGCTTGATCCGGGAGAAGCTCGGCGCCTGAGCAGGGCCGCATCCGGACGGCGTGGACGCTGCGGCGCCTGCCGCCCGGCGTGATCCGCTTCTACCTGCGCGCGTTGCGGGCGGCCGAGCGCGCCGGTGACCGCTTCAGCCTCGACTCGGCAACCCGCGCCGACGAGCTGGCGAAGCTGATCGACCTCGCGCGCGGGCGCCGGCGCGTGGTGGAGCTCGGGACGGGCACGGGGTGGACGGCGATCGCGCTCGCTCTCGCGGCCACGCAGGAGCCGCGTGAGGTGATCACCTACGACCCGATCCCCCGACCCGAGCGCGACATCTACCTGCGCCTGGTGCCCGGGCGCGTGCAGGCGCGCATCCGCTTCGTCGCGCAGGGCGCCGAGGAGGGGCCGCGGCCGGGAGCACCGCCGGCGGACATGGTGTTCCTCGACAGCTCACACGAGCGCGACGAGACGCTGGCGACCTTCCGCGCGTGGGAGCCGTTCTTGGCGCCCGGGGCGGTCGTCGCCTTCCATGACTTCGATGAGCCCGCGTATCCCGGCGTTACCGAAGCGGTAACGGAGTTGGGCCTCCGCGGCCAGGTCTACGGGCACCTGTTCATCTGGCGCGCCCCGTAGGGCGGGCGGGAAGCGGGCAGTAAAGGGGGGCGACAGAGGGGTGGATGACCTTATTCGTCGTATGGACGAAGAAAGTCATCCACGTGAGCGAGCGATCGCGAAATTAGCGGCACGGCAGTACGGCGTACTTGCCTATTGGCAGTTGAGTGCCGCCGGCCTTAGCAAGGACGAGGTCTACAAAAGGGTGCGAGTGGGCCGACTCCACCGTCTCTACCAGGGCGTGTACGCGGTCGGACACACCGCGCTCCCTCCGAAGGGCTTCCTCATTGCCGCTGTATACGCCTGTGGTGAAGGAGCCGTCCTCAGTCACCGCAACGCCGCGGAACTCTGGGACCTCAGGAGAACTAGCCGTGGTGACATTGACGTGACCGTGGTGAGCAGAGGCCGCAAGCCGAGGAAGGGGATGACGCTCCACCAGGTCCGCCGCCTCCACCGCGCCGACTGGACCATCCGCGACCGCATCCCGGTGACGAGCCTCGCCCGCACGTTCCTCGACAACGCCGAGGTGCTGAACGGCCGCCAGCTCGTACGCCAACTGGACGCTGCCGAGCGCCACCAGATCCTGAACCTGAGGGCAATCAACGATGTCTGCAACAGAAACCCGGGCCGCCACGGAATCCCGATCCTCATTGCTGCGGTAAATGACCTGATTCCCGAGGCGGTCCACAGCCGCAGCGAGTTCGAGAGCACCTTCCTCGACTTCTGCCGCGCCTACGGCATCCCGATGCCGGCGGTGAACGTCGTGGTCGAGGGCTACACCGTTGACGCCTACTGGGCAGACGCGAAGCTGGTCGTCGAGCTAGACAGCCGGCGCTTCCATATGAACACGAAGGCGTTCGAGGAGGACCGCGAACGTCAGGCCGCCCTACTCAAGAAGCTCTATCGCGTGCTGCCCATCACCTGGAAACGACTCACCGAACAGTCGGACGAAGTCGCGAACGACATCCTCACTCTGCTCGGTCAGACGAGGTCGAGCGCCGCGCCGACGATCGTCTCCGCGTCGATGCCGTAGTGCTCGTATAGATCGTCCACGTCGCCCGACTGGCCGAAGTCGCGGACGCCGAGAGAAGCGATCGGCACCCCGTGCACGCCCGCCAGGAACGCGAGCGTATGCGGGTGCCCGTCGAGCACGGTCACGAGCGGCCGTGCAACCGGAAACAGCTCGTCGAGGATCCACGGGTCGCCGTCGGCCAGTCCCTGCCGCGCCTGCAGCGCACGGAACAGCAGGTCGGCCGAGGTCACGCAGATCACCTCGGCCCCACCAAGCTCCTCCGCCGCCCTCACGGCCTCGGGTACCACCGCGCCCACGCAGACGATGGTCACGCCCGCCTCACCGGAGCGCAGGCGGTACCCGCCGGCCAGCACATGCTCACGCGAGCGCTCCCCGGCGAGCGCCTGGTCGATCGGCCGCGTGGAGAGCCGGAAGTACGCCGAGCTGCCGCCCGGCCGCCCGAGCCGCGAGAGCGCGTGCAGGAACGCCCACTCGAAATCCTGGCCGAACGCGGGCTCCCACGACACGCAGCCGGGTTGCTCGATCCCGATCGAGGGGGTGACGATCGACTGGTGCGCGCCGCCCTCCGGCGCGAGCGTGATCCCCGACGGCGTGCCCACGAGGATCGACTGCCCGCCCGCGTAGATGCCGAACGACCACGGCTCCAAAGCTCGCCCGACGAACGGGTCGTAGATCGTCCCGACCGGCAGCAGTGGCTGGCCGTCGCGGCTCCAGGTCGCGCCGAGCTCTCCGAGCAGCCCCACCAGGTTGGTCTCCGCGATTCCGAGCTCGACGTGTTTGCCGTGGTCGGACTCGCGCCAGCGCACAAGCGTCTCGGGGTCGTCGGCGAACCAGTCGATCCGGTCGCCCACGTTCCAGATCCCCACGTGGTTGATCCAGCCGCCGAGGTTGGTCGACGACGCCACGTCCGGCGACACCGTGACCACGCGCGCCGCGACGTCGGGCGCCGACTGCGTGAGGTCGAAGAACAGGCGCCCGAGCGCCTTCTGCGTGGACTCCGTCCCAACATGCTCGCGCCCCAGCGATGCCGGTACGGACGGCGGGTCGCGCAGCTCCACAGACGGCCTTTCGAGCCGGTGCGCGGTTTCCGCCAGTAGCTCTCCTTCATCGCTGTCGTCGGGGAACGACGCCCACGGATCGTCCAGGTCCACGCCCAGCTCCCCGGCGAGTGACTCCATCTGGCCCGGCGTCAGCAGCGCCGAGTGGTTCGACGGGTGGCCCTCGGTCGCCAAGCGCCAGCCCTTGATCGTGTAGGCGAACACGATCGACGGGCGGTCGCGTACGGCGTCCGCGTCGCGGTAGCCCTCGAGCAGCGCACCGAGGTCGTGGCCACCGAGATCGCCGAAGGCGGCGATCAGCTCGGAGTCGTCGAGCTCGCCGACGAGTTTCGTGAGCTCGCGGCGGCCGCGCCCCGGCCCCGGAAGTCGCTCGCGCAGCGCGTCCGCAGGCAGCCGCAGCAGCCGCTGGTACTCCTCGTTGCCCATCTCGTCGATCCGCCGCTCGAGCGCACGCCCTCCGGGCCGCTCGAACAGCGCGCGCAGCTTCGAGCCGTACTTCACGGTGACCGCGTGCCAGCCGGCGGCCTCGAACATCGAGCGGAGCCGCCCGGCGGCTATGTCCGGCACCACTCGGTCGAGCGACTGGCGGTTCAGGTCCACCACCCACATCACCTCGCCCAGGCGCGCCACCATCGGGTCGGCGATCGCCTCCCAGACGGCACCCTCGTCGAGTTCGGCGTCGCCGATCAGCGCGATCTGGCGGCCGCCGATCGGCACGTCGAAGTGGCCGGCCACGTAGCGGTGGGCGAGCGCGCCCCACACGGGGGCCGTGGCGCCGATCCCGACCGAGCCCGTCGAGTAGTCGACCGGGTCGGGGTCCTTGACCCGGCTCGGGTAGCTCTGCAGCCCGCCGAAGGCACGCAGGGTGGTGAGGTATTGCCGGTCGAGCCTGCCGAGCAGGTAGTTGATCGCGTGGAGGACGGGCGAGGCGTGCGGCTTCACGCTCACGCGGTCGGGCGCCTCGAGCAGCGAGAACCAGAGCGCGGTCATGATCGAGACCATCGAGGCACTGGAGGTCTGGTGGCCGCCGACCTTCACGCCGGAGCGGTTCGGCCGCACGCGATTCGCCTGGTGCACGATCGCCGTGGCGAGCCAGAGCACGCGCCGCTCGATCGACCTCAGGGTGTCGAGATCGGGCGCTTCGCGCGCGACAGGAGCGGTCTCCGTCGATGCCACGCGCCACACAGTAGCCCCATTG
>JBJMLG010000142.1:0-7867 GCA_045805385.1 Thermoleophilaceae bacterium | reverse complement strand
AGGGCGATGCCGTGCTCGTGGAGCGTGCCCCAGAAGAAGCGGAACAGGATCTCGCCGAAGCGGTCGCGCTCGGCGTCCGGTAGCTGCTGCACCTCGCCGAACGCCTTGCCGTCCACGTATTCGGTGACGAGCACCCGGCGCGTGGAGAGGCTCGTGTCGACCTTCGGGATGAAGAACTGCGGGTGCCCGCGGTACGCGCGCATGACCTGGCGCTGATTCTGGGCCTCGAGCTCGTAGTCGAGCTCCTCGCCGATCCGCTCTCGAAGCTCCGCGTGAAGCGCCTTGGCGTCGAGCCCGGGCGCAAGCCGCTTCACGAGCGGCATCAGCAGCCCGATGTTCCGCATGTCGGCCTCGACCGCCTCGGCCACGCCCGGGTACTGCACCTTCACGGCGACGTCGTCGCCGTCGAGCGTGGTGGCCCGGTGCACCTGGCCGATCGACGCCGCCGCCAGGGCCTCCTCGTCGAAGTCCGCGAAGTGGTCGGGGATCTTGCCGCCGAGGTCCTGCTCGATCACCTTGCGCAGATCCTTGAACGGCACCTTCGGCGCCTGGTCGCGCAGCTCCGACAGGCGCTCCTTGAAGTTCTCGCGCTCGCCCTCGGGGATGGCGGTGAAGTCGACGGTGGACAGCACCTGCCCGAACTTCATCGCCGCGCCCTTCATCTGCCCTAGCTGCTTCACGAGCTCCTCCGCGATTGCGAGGGCCCGCTGCTCGTTGGCGCGCTGGGCGCGCTCGTCGCTGCGCAGCGAGTTGGCCATCTGGGTGCCCGCCCAGCGGATGCCCTGGCCCGCCACGAGGCCGCCGAAGCGGGCGCTGCGGCTCACCCGGCCGGTGTCCGGCAGCTCCTCTGGTTGCTTCTTCGGGGGCAAGGCCCTTACGACGGTATTACGTCCGGTGGCGCCCGTAGCGCGCCCCCGGGTCGCTCGGGGTTGGCCCGCGCGGCGCGCTCTCTAACCTTCGAACCGTGGCGCTTACCGTTGGCACCGGGCCGTTCGGCCATCACCCTGGCGGTGGGTTCAACCGCCAGATGCCCGACACCAAGGGGCTGATCCTCTTCGAGGACTTCCCTCGCCGGATGCGCGCGATCTTCAACGGCGAGACCGTCGTGGACAGCCGCCACGCGAAGCTGCTTCACGAGCACGGGCACCTGCCGAAGCTCTACTTCCCCGAGGACGAGGTGCGGACGGATCTCCTCGAGCCGAGCGAGCACACGAGCCACTGTCCCTGGAAGGGGGACGCGAGCTACTGGTCCGTTCGGGTGGGGGACCGGGTCGCGGATAACGCGGTGTGGGGTTACCCCGAGCCGCTCGACAGCGCGCCGCCGCTGGCCGGCTACCTCGCCGTGTACTGGGACCTGATGGACCAGTGGCTCGAGGAGGACCAGGAGGCGATCGTGCACGTGCGCGATCCCTACCACCGCACCGATGTGCTGCCGAGCTCGCGGCAGGTGAAGATCTCGCTCGACGGCGTGCCGCTCGCAGACAGCACGCGCGCGCACGTGGTGTACGAGACGGGTCTGCCGCCGCGGTGGTACCTGCCCGCCGAGGACGTGCGCACCGATCTGCTCGAGCCGAGTGACAAGCGCACGGGCTGCGCGTACAAGGGCTTTGCGACCTACTGGTCGCTTCGCGGCGAGGGGCTCGACGAGGAGGACCTCGTCTGGACCTACCGCGACCCGCAGCCGGGATTCGAGCGCATCCGCGACCAGCTCTGCTTCTTCAACGAGCGCGTGGACCTGGAAGTGGATGGCGAGGCGCTCGAGAGGCCGATCACTCAGTGGTCGCCGCGGCGTACCGGCGCCCCCGCCCAGACGTCCTGATAACAATTTCGCGCGATGCGGAAGCAGGGGCCGTATTTCGGGGCGTTCTCACGCGTTTTCGTGGCGGTGCTGACCGCTGCCGCGCTGCTCGGCGCGTCCGCTGCGCATGCCGATCCGCCGCCTCCGGGCGCCGACTGGACCGAGCACTTCATCTCCGAGCCCGACGGCACCACGCTGCACGCCGACGTGCTGCGGCCGAAGGGCCTCTCGCCCACCGCGAAGACGCCGGTGATCCTCTCGATCGGGCCGTACTTCAACCACTCCGGCCAGGTTGGCCCGGCCGGTCCGGTGGAGGGCACCTCGTACACGCCGGTGGGCGAGGCCGGGCCCTCGAGCCGCTTCTACGACTTCGTGAATGGCGCCAAGCTCATGCAGCGCGGCTACACGTACGTGATGGTCGACCTGCGCGGCTTCGGCGGCAGCAACGGCTGCCTCGACTGGGTCGGCCCGGGTGAGCAGGCCGACGTGAGCGCCGCCGTGAAGTGGGCGGCGGCCCAGTCGTGGTCGAGCGGCAAGGTGGGCATGTACGGCAAGTCGTACGACGGCGTGACGGGGCTCGTCGGCGTCGCGAACCGCCCGCCGGGCCTGAAGGCGGTCGTGGCGCAGGAGCCGGTCTACGACCTCTACCGCTACCTGTACATGAACCGGGTCCGCTTCCTCAACTCGCTCGCGACTCCGGCGCTGTACGACCTGATCGCCGACACGCCGGGCATCCTCCCCGGCGACTCGCCGCAGTACCAGCAGGGCGCCCTCAACGACTTCAGCCGCCCCGGCTGCCCGGCGCTCAACTGGCTCGACCAGCAGGACCCGAACCATGACGCCGCCTACTGGCAGCCGCGCAACCTGATCCCGAAGGCCAAGGGCTCGACCATCCCGCTCTTCATGACGCAGGGATTCATCGAGAACAACACGAAGCCCGACGGCGCCTGGGACTTCTTCAACAACGTCGCCGGGCCGAAGCGGGCCTGGTTCGGCATGTGGGATCACGTGCGCGGCAACGACACCGACAGCAACGGCCGCCTGCTGATGGGCCGCGCCGGCTGGTTCGACGAGGTGATGCGCTTCTACGACAGCTACCTCAAGGGCGACAAGACGGCGGCTGCCGCGATGAAGAAGGATCCGCCGCTCGCGGTCGAGACGAGCGACGGCACCTGGCGCAGCGAGACCCGCTGGCCGCCGACCGACTCGACGGCCCAGACCGTGAAGCTCCGCCCGGGCAGCTACCGCGACGACTCGACCAACAACGGCACCTCCGAGGGCGGGCCGCCGAACGGCGAGGGCGTCTGGACCTTCTCGCCGAAGCTGCCGAACGATGTGCACCTCGCCGGCGTGCCGAAGGCGACGCTCGACCTCGACGGCCCGGCCGGCTCGAACCTCGTGGTGGACGTGTACGACGTGGACGCGGCCAACAACGCGACGCTGATCAGCCGCGGCACCTACCTGCTGCCCGGCTCCGGCCAGGTGAGCTTCGACCTCTACGGCGACGACTGGAAGCTCCCGGCCGGGCACCGCATCGGCGTGCTGGTGACGGGCGCCAACGCGGAGTGGTGGCAGCACGTGCCCACGCTCCAGAACGTGACCGTGAAATCCGGCCAGATCACGCTGCCGTTCCTGTCCTGCGCGCGCACGCGCACCATCCAGGGCGACCCGTCGGTCAAGCTCGAGAGCTACAAGGCGGATTCGCCCTTCCAGGTGCCTGCCGCCGACGTGGACGCGGGCACCGATCCCGCCTTCGCGCTGCCGCCCGTGCAGCAGACCTGCCCCGGCCGGTAGAACCCGGGCGCCTCGGCGCTTAGGCTCTCCGGTCGTGGCCGGGCAGATGGAAGAGCTCGCCGGCGGGCGGCTTGCGCGGATGCTCCGCGAGCAGGCGGCGCTGAGGCGCGTGGCCGTGCTCGTGGCCGGTGGCGCACCGCCCGAGGAGGTGTTCGACTCGGTGACCGAGGAGGCCGGGAAGCTGGTCGGCGCCACCTCTGCGGGGATGATCCGCTACGAGGACGGGCGACGGCGCGCCCGCGTGGTCGGCCGCTGGCACGGAACCGATCCGCACGGGCTCGAGCGCGGCAGCGTGCTGGACATCGAGGGCGACACGGGCGTGTCGCAGGTTCTGCGGGCCATGCGGCCGGTGCGGATCCGGGACTTCCAGGGGCGACCGGGCTACGTCGCGCACGAGATGTTCCGCCTCGGGTTCCGCGAGACCGTGGCCGCCCCGATCGCGGTGTCCGGGCATGTGTGGGGAGCGGTGATCGTCGCGACGGCGAAGGAGGAGCCGCTACCGGAGGGCACCGAGGAACACCTGGTGGAGCTCGCCGACCTGGCCGGCCTGGCGCTCGCCGGCGCGGCCGCGCGTGAGGAGCTGATCGCCTCCCGAGCGCGGATCGTGGCTGCCGCGGACGCCGCCCGCAAGAAGCTCGAGCGCGACCTCCACGACGGCGCGCAGCAGCGGATCGTGTCGACGGCGCTCACGCTGAGGACCGCGTCGGCGAAGCTGGCCGCGGACCCGGCGGCCGCGGGCACGCTGCTCGAATCGGCGCGGCGCGAGCTGGAGCTGGCGCTCGACGAGCTGCGCGAGCTGGCCCGCGGGCTGCACCCGGCCGCGCTCACCGAGCGCGGGCTGGAGCCCGCCCTGCAGCTGCTCGCCGAGCGGGCCTCGCTACCCGTGCGGGTGACGGTGAGGCTGCCCGGGGGAGTCGATGTGCCCTCGGGCGTTCAGGCCGCGGCCTACTACCTGGTCTCGGAGGCGCTCACCAACGTGGCCAAGTACGCGGACGCGTCGCACGCGCTGGTGACAGTGGAGCTGAGCGACTCCACGCTCAGGGTGGAGGTGAGCGACGACGGCCGCGGCGGCGCCGTGCCCGCGCCGGGCTCTGGCCTGAGCGGACTCGCGGACCGGATCGAGGCGCTCGCAGGCACGATCGAGATCGACAGCGCGCCCGGCAAGGGCACGCGGCTCTCGGCCCGGCTGCCGCTCGCCCGTTAACGTAGGCACCCGCATGTCCTCCCTCGGCCTGTGGCTGATCCTCGCCGGCGTTCCGCTGCTCCTTGGCCTCTGGGCCCAGCTGCGGGTGAAGCGCACCTTCAGCCGCTACAGCCAGGTGCCGACCTCGAACGGCGTGACCGGCGCGGACGCGGCGCAGGCGGTGCTCAACGCGTCCGGGCTCAGCGGCGTGACGATCAGACCTGTCGAGGGGCAGCTCACCGACCACTACGACCCGCGCTCGCGTACGCTGAACCTCTCGACGGAGGTGGGCCAGGCCGCGACGGTCGCGGCCGTCGGCGTGGCCGCCCACGAGGCCGGCCACGCGATCCAGGATGCGCAGCACTACCGCCCGATGCGCGTGCGGCAGACGCTGGTGCCCGCGGCGCAGTTCGGGCAGTCGCTGTGGTTCCTGCCCGTGTTCATCGGGCTCATTACCGGCCTCACGGGCCTGGTCACCATCGGCCTCGTCCTGTTTGCGGCGATAGTGCTGTTCCAGCTCGTCACGCTCCCTGTCGAATTCGACGCCTCGAGCCGGGCGCTCAAGGCCATCGAGGGTCAGGCGATACTCGCGCCGCAGGAGCTGAGCGGCGCTCGCGACGTGCTCCGCGCCGCGGCGCTCACCTACGTGGCCGGCTTCGTGGCCGCGCTCGGGCAGCTCCTCTACTTCTTCATCGCCTCGCGGCGCTAGCGCCGCCTCGGTGATGTCGGTCACATAAGCGGAGCGGCCGCTCCGGTTTCGCTACTCTGTGCCGATAACCGGATTGACCGTTCCGCTTACGACCTTGCCCCTAGGAGCTCGATGACAGCCAGCGCCGCAGCCCGACCGAAGCAGGAAACCAGCCCGTGGGTAGTGCTTCTGATCGTCTCGATCGCCCAGTTCATGGTCGTGCTCGACGCGACGGTCACGAACGTCGCGCTGCCCTCGATCCAGCGTGACCTGCACTTCACGCAGTCGAGCCTCCAGTGGGTGATCAACTCCTACACGCTGCTGTTCGGCGGCTTCCTTCTCCTGGGCGGGCGGGCCGGCGACCTGTTCGGCCGCCGCCGCGTGTTCATGGTCGGCGTGGGGATCTTCTCGCTCGCGTCGCTGTTCAACGGTCTCGCGACGAGCTCCGAGATGCTGATCGCGGGTCGTGCGCTCCAGGGGTTCGGCGCCGCGCTCGTCTCGCCCGCGGCGCTGTCGATCGTCACCACGAGCTTCAGCGAGGGCGCCGAGCGCACCAAGGCTCTGGGTATCTGGAGCGGCATCGCCGCGGGCGGCGGCGCGGTCGGCCTGCTGGTCGGCGGCATCCTCACCGACGCGCTGTCCTGGCCCTGGGTCTTCTACGTGAACGTGCCCGTGGGCATCGCCGCCCTCGCTCTGGCAGTCCGGTTCGTGCCCGAGTCGCGCGCCAAGCGGCGGCCCGACAGCGTGGACGCGGCGGGCGCCGTGTCGGTCACCGGCGGCCTGCTCGTGCTGGTCTACGCGATCGTGAAGGCGCAGGACTACGGCTGGGGCTCGGCGCGGACGATCGGCCTGAGTGCGGTGGCCGTGGCGCTGCTCGTGGCGTTCGTGGCGATCGAGCGCCGCTCGAAGGCGCCGCTCATCCGCCTCGGCATCTTCCGCCAGCGCTCACTCACCGGCGCGAATGCGGTGCTGCTGCTGGTGGCCTCGGGTCTGTTCGCGATGTTCTTCTTCACCTCGATCTACGCCCAGGAGATCCTCGGCTACAGCCCGCTGAAGGCGGGGCTGGCCTTCCTCCCGGTCACCGCGGGGATCGGGCTGGGCGCGGGCTCGGCCCAGCAGCTCATCCGCCGCTTCGGCGTGCGGCCGGTGGCCGGCGTGGGGATGACGCTCGCGACGGTGGGCATGTTCCTCCTGACCGGCATCGCGGCCAACGGCACCTACGCCTCCGACCTGCTCCCCGGCCTCCTGTTCGTGTCGATCGGAATGGGGCTCACCTTCGTCCCGATCACGCTGATCGCGACCACCGGGGTGGCGGCCGAGGACGCCGGGCTCGCGTCCGGCATCTTCAACACGGCGCAGCAGGTGGGAGGTGCGCTCGGCCTGGCGGTGCTGTCCACGCTGGCCGCGAACGCGACCACCAACCACCTCCAGGGGCTGGGGCACAAGCCCGGCGTGGCGGACCGCGCGGTCGGGCTCGTGGACGGATTCCAGGTGGCCTTCCTCGCGGGCGGCGTTCTCATGGCCGCGGCAGTGGCGCTGATGCTCGTGCTGGTGCGCCCCACCGACGTGGAGCTCATCGACCTCGAAGCCGAGGCCGTGATGGCGCCCGCCTGAGGGAGTTGAATGTGAGCGTGACCGTAAAAGCCATGCGGGCCGACGCCCGGCGGAACCTGGAGCTGATCCTCGACGCCGCAACGCTCGAGTTCGGTGAGCACGGGCCCGACGCCGGCGTGGCGGCCATCGCAAGCCGTGCCGGCGTTGGCACCGGCACGATCTTCCGCCGCTTCCCCAGCAAGGACGACCTCATGGTGGCGGTGTTCGAACGCCGCGCCGAGCAGTTCATCGCAGAGGCGCACGAGGCGGTCGCGCAGATGGAGCCGGCGGACGCGATCGAGTGGTTCGTGACGAGGGCGGTCGAGGCGCAGGTGCACGACCGCGGCTTCTGCGAGATGGCCACGCAGCTGCTGCGCGAGGGGCGCGCCTACGAGGCGCATGGGCAGCTGCTCAACGAGCTGCGCGCCGTGGTGGAGAGCGCAAAGGCGGCCGGCGCGCTTCGCGAGGGCATCTTCGCCGAGGACTTTCCGGTGCTGATTCAGGCGCTGGCCACGACCGGCCTGGTCACCGAGCACGTGGCGCCCGGCATGTGGCGCCGCTACGTCGCCCTCTTCATGGATGCCCTGCGTCCGGGCTCGGGCGCCCGCCTCGAGCCCGGACCGCCGACGGCCGAGCAGGTCGCCGCGAGCTTCAGCTCGCCTTCCAGCTGAGAAGCGGCCGGGACGATTTGCGGGGCGCCCCGGCCGCCATGACTCTCAGGACTCTTAGTGTACCTAATCGTTTGCTAGGCTAAACGTCGTGGGCACAACTACTTCCACAAGAGCGCAGAAGCGGGCAGCCATCGCGGCGT
>JBJMLG010000141.1:0-10324 GCA_045805385.1 Thermoleophilaceae bacterium | reverse complement strand
TGAGTCTGTCGGCTGCTCAGAAGGTCAACAGTTCGAGTGGGTGCGACAGCCCGGTAAGCCAGCGGGATTGCGGCAGGGGTGAAGCCGCATGTCAATACGGCGATCAGCCCGTCCCTAGAACCAGTGTCGTTGCTCTCGCCAAGGGTCCGCGTCGTTGTGGTAGCCGTTGAGCTCCCAGAACCCCATGCGGTCCTCGCTCATGACCTCGAGCTTGCGAAGAAACTTGGCCGACTTCCAGAAGTAGCGCTTCGGCACCAGAAGCCGCAGGGGAGCACCGTGGTCGTGCTCGAGCGGCTTGCCGTCGTAGGTGTGGGCGAGAAGGACGTCGTCGTCGAGCGCCACCTCGAGCGGCAGGTTGGCCGTGTAGCCGCCGTCGGAATACGCCATCAGATACTTGCCCGCAGGCTTCACGCCGGCGCGCTCGAGCACGTCGCGGACCGGAACGCCCCTCCACGCGGTGTCGAGCTTCGACCAGCGTGTGACGCAGTGGATGTCCACGACCACGTCCTTCTGCGGCAGTGCGAGCAGCTCGTCCCAGCTGAGCCGCACCTCGTTCTCGACCTCGCCGAAGACCGTGAAGTCCCAGGTCGCGAGGTCGAACGGCGGGTTCGGTCCAACCGTGAGCACGGGGAAACCCTCGGTGAGGTACTGGCCGGGCGGCACTCGGGCCGGATCGATCCCCAGCTTCTCGGCCTGGCGGCGACCGCGCTCCCCCAGCATGCGCGAGGTGATGGCCACGCGGCGAGTCTAGCCAGGCCCCGTTGGAGACCCGCGTTTCATTAGAATCGCGCGTCCGCGCCGGATCTCGACCGGACGGGGCATCCGAAACGACCCCCCAAGGAGCCCTACGAAGTGGCATACGTCATCGCAGAGCCCTGCATCGGCACGAAGGACAACTCGTGCGTCGAGGTCTGCCCGGTCGACTGCATTCACCCGACGCCGGAAGAGCCCGACTACGACAAGGTCGAGCAGCTCTACATCGACCCTGACGAGTGCATCGACTGCGACGCCTGCGTCGAGGCCTGTCCCGTGGACGCCTGCTTTGCCGAGGACCAGCTTCCCGACGAGTGGGAGCGGTTCACGGAGATCAACTCGCAGTACTTCAAGCAGAGCGCTTAGCGCTCCGACACGTCCATCCCGGCGATCAGCCCGTCGCGGATCGTGTACGTGTGCAGGACCGTGTTCTCGCCGATAACGCTTCCGTCGAGTGACCGGACTGTCTGAGCCACCTCGACCTCGAGGCGGCCGTCGGCGAGACTCGTGATCGCGGTCGGCTCAACGAGCGGGTCGATCTCCGCCCACTGGCGCGTCCAGTATTCGCGCACCGCCTCGCGCCCATTCAACCGGCCGCCCTCCCACGCGTTCGGCCAATCCACGTCGTCCGTCATCTGGTCGAGCATCCAATCGAGGTCGCGCGCGTTGAACGCGGCGTAGACGTCCCTCAGGAGCTGCTCGTCGCTCACGGCGCCATCGGCAGCGCCATGCCCGGCACGCCGCCGTTGCCGGTCCCCGGCTTCGCCGTGGGAAGCGGGACCACCGGCACGCTCTGCGGGGTGGCGGCGATGATGCCGCGCGCCGCATGCATGATCGCCTGCGACGCCGGCGCGCTCGGGTCGTCGATCACGATCGGCACGCCGCTGTCCGCGCCCACGCGCAGCTCCTCCTGGAGCGGCACCTTGCCGAGCAGCGGCACGTCGAGCTCGTCGGCGAGCACCTGCCCACCGCCCTCGCCGAAGATCGTGAAGCGCTCGCCGGTGGGCGTCGTGAAGCCGGACATGTTCTCGATCACGCCGAGGATCTCGAGGTCGAAGCGGAGCGCGGTCTGCGCGGCGCGCTGAGCCACCTTCTGAGCCGCCGGCTGCGGCGTGGTCACGATCACGAAGCGCGACTGCGGCAGAAGCTGCGAGAGCGTCATCGTCACATCGCCGGTGCCGGGCGGCAGGTCGATCAGGAGGTAGTCGAGCTCGCCCCAGTCGACGTCCTCGAGGAACTGGCGGATCGCCTTGTGGAGCATCGGCCCGCGCCAGGTGACGGCCTGGTCGGCGTCCTCGAGGAAGTACTGGATCGACATCGTCTTGATGCCGCCGTGGCTCTCGAGCGGGATGATCTTGCGCTCGGCCGACACCTTGGGCCGGCCGCTCACGCCCATCATGCGTGGGATCGAGTAGCCCCACACGTCGGCGTCGAGGGCCGCGGCCGTCTTGCCCTCGCCGAACAGGGCAGCCGTGAGGTTGGCGGTCATCGACGACTTGCCCACGCCGCCCTTGCCCGACGCGATGCAGATGACGTTCTTCACCTGGGCAAGCGCGCCGGTGGGCAGAGTGCTCCGTTGTACTCGCTGCTGGAGGCCCTGCTTCTCCTGCGCCGAGAGCACGTCGAAGTCGACCTTCACCGAGCGAACGCCCTCGAGCGCCTTCACCTGGTCGGTGATGGCCTTCTGGAAGTGTGAGCGGATCGGGCAGCCGGGCGTAGTGAGCGAGACGACCACCGAGACCGCGCCATCCTCGGCCGCGTCGATCGAGCGGACCATGCCGAGCTCGACGATGTCCTTCTTCAGCTCGGGGTCCACGACCGCGCGCAGCGAGTCGCGGATCTGCTCCTGGGTGGGCATGGCATCCATTCTGGCAAAGGCCCCCCAAAAGCACCGACGGCGCCCAAGGGCGCCGCCGGCTGAGGGAGGAGAGGTACTGCACTACCGGCGGGATATGTGTGCCGGCAGTCCTTCCCTTGGTCCGCGCCTCTCCGGTCGCGGCCAGGGTGGAAAGCGGTGCTACACCAGGCTCGAAACGTTCGAGACGAGGTTGCCTGCCTGGCTCTCGACCTGGCGGCGGTTCCGGCGGACGAAGCGCTCGACCTTGGTGCGGTTGCGCTTCAGGTCACGCTCGAGCTGGTTGCGGGCGGTGGTGCCGCGACGCTCGAACTTCCGGAGGTTCACCTCCACACGGCGCTGCAGCTTCGTGATCTCGCGCTGAGCGGTCGTGCGCTTGGTGTAGGGCTTCACGTTCTCGACGATCGAGTCGCGCGCGCTGAGGGCGGCGCCGACCGGCACGAGAACCGCGCGCTCCGCCTGAAGCGCGACGGCCTGGAGGCCGGTGGTCTCCGCCTTCGCACGCTTCGTGGCGGTCGTGGCGGCGCTGGTCGCGGTGCGACGTGCGCTCGAACGAGCCGACGTGGCGGCGCGACGGCTGCTGCTCGCCGTACGGCGGGCGCTACCGCGCGTGCTCGAAGCCGAGCGGTCCGCCGCGTTGCGCTGGCGGGTGGCCGCGGCCTTCTTGGCGGTCGCGCGGCGCTTGGTCTGAGTCTGGGTGGCCATTGTGTGTGTCCTTCCCCCTGTGTGGCGGGTCTCTAAGGATATTAGATCTAATGACGTTAGGAGAAGTGTACCACCGAACACACGTTTGTAAACCCCCGTGTGATCCGGCCTTCTGAAGAGGAAAAACGGCCTGCCGCTAGGCGGCCGCGCGCGAGCCCTGAATCCGATCTACCCAGGCGCCGGGGTCGTTCAACTCCCCCAAACGAGGTAGCGCCGACGGCGCTTCCCAGACCCTGTTCAGCAGCTTGATGCCGCCGCGAGCGGCGACTCCGTCGCAGAAGCGCTTGCCCTGGTCGTACTGGCGCATCTTGAGGTCGAGCCCGAGCAGCTTCTCGAGCAGCCGCTGCGGCGCGGAGCGGTTCGCACGCCGGCGCTCCATCGCCTCGCGCAGGCCGGCGTAGTTCTCGAGGTGCTCGCCCCCGACCGCGTCCATCACATGCTCGGAGTAGCCCTCGACGACCGACATCGCCGCCTGAAGACGGCGCATCAGGTCGCGCTGCTCACTGGTCTGGACGAGCGCCACGAGCCCGCCCTCGCGAAACTGGTCCACGAGCTCGGCGATCGCCGGAAGGCGCGGCAGGGCGCCGGCTCCGCCGCTGTCGATCCGCACCTCCACCGAGTGCAGGTACTCGCGCAGCAGGTCCGCCATGTGGCCGCGGAGCCACGGCACTCCGGAGAACTCGAACACGTGCGTCATCTCATGGAGCGCGATCCAGGCGAGGAACGCCTCAGCGTCCACGTCCAGCTCGCTGATCGCATGGCCCAGGTTCGGTGCCACGTACAGCAGCCGCGCCGGCGTGTCGGGCTGAAGCAGCGACACCTCGTACTGGCCGAGCACGCGCTGCGACATGTAGCCGGCGATGAGTCCGACCTCGGCGGCGAGCGTGGCGCCGGCCGCCGCGCGCAGCGCTCCCGCGAACGGGCCCGTGCGCTCGAGGCGGTCCGACATGCGCTCCGCCACCGGATCGAGGAAGCCCTGGAGCGTGTGGATATTGATCTCCGACCACTCGCGCCGGCCCACGGGCTCGGCTGAGGGCACGGGCTCCACGAGCGTGAGCCCGGTGTAGTCCGCCACCAGGCGCTCGGCGTTCGCCGACAGGCCCGCGAAGTCGGCGGCGCCCGCCTTACCGGGCGCCGGCTCCGTGCCGGCTGCAAGTCGTGCGACCTGGCGTGCGATCGACCAATCGACCATGACCGACTAACCGTACCCAGGCGTGGGTAACGGGAACTTCTATGACCATCGAGGCACACGAAGAACAGCACCGCACCGCGGGCCAAAACGGAGCGCACGGCGAGAACGGCGACGTCGAGCCGGTCGACTACGCCGAGATCAATGCGGCGTACGCGCTGCTCGCGCTCGCGGTGATCGCGGTCACGCGCGATCGCGCGCGCGACGACCCGATCCGCGGCTCCGAGCTGCCGCAGCTCGGCGCCGCCACGTTCGCGCTCTCGAAGGTGATCGCGCGCGAGAAGATCGGCACCTGGGTCCGCGAGCCGTTCGTGGACGAGTCGGGCGGCGACAGCCGGCCGCGCGGCACGCGCCTGCGCCGGGCGATGGGCGAGCTCGTCACCTGCACGCGCTGCGTGGGCGCCTGGAGCGCACTCGGACTGGTCGGATTGCGCCTCTACTCCCCTGAGGCAGGCCGGATTGCCACGGCCGTGCTCGCCACCTCGGCGGCCAACGACTGGATCCAGGCCGGCTTCGCCTGGCTCACCGGCAAGGCGAACGAGACGAAGGCGTCGCGCTAGCGGCGGCCTACCCGCAAGTCTCCGGGCAAACCGGTTCGGCTACGCGCCCGGCGGGTAGTCACCGACCATGCCAACGCTCTTCCGATACCTCATGGCCCGCCGCTTCCTGACGCGCCACCTGGGCAAGCGCGCGGTGCGGTTCCTGCCCGGCGGCTGGATCACGTTCCTCGTCTATCCGATCGCCCGCTGGGCGTGGCGACGCCGGATGAAGCGAATGCGCGCGCTAACCCCGCGCACCAGTTAGCGCCGGAAGCTCCTGCTCGAGCTCGACCACGGGCGCGAACAGATCCCCGTCGTGCTCCACGCGGGCGAGCGCCGCGTCGGAGTCGAACACGAGCTCGTCCGGGTCGCCGGAGCGCTCGACGCTCGCGACCTCGTCCCAGGTGATCGGCGTTGACACCGTGGGCCGCTCCTTCGCGCGCAGCGAGTAGGCGTTCACGGTCGTCTTGTGCTCGTCGTTCTGGCTCCAGTCGACCAGCACCTTGTGCGGACGCAGCTCCTTCTTCATCGACGAGACCACGAGGTCCGGATGCTGCTTCTCGAGCAGCTCGGCGAGGGCCTTCGCGAACGGCTTCGTCTGGTCGTAGGTCACGTCGGTGTTGAGCGGCACGTACACCTGCATGCCCTTCGAGCCCGACGTCTTCGGGAACGCCTCGAGCCCGAGCGAGTCGAAGATGTCGCGCAGCAGCAGCGCGACCCGCGAGCACTCGACGATCGTCGCCGGTGGTCCGGGGTCGAGGTCGAACGCGAGCGTGGTCGGCTGTTCGATGCGCTGGTGCTTCGACAGCGAGGTGTGCAGCTCCAGGTCCGCAAGGTTGGCTGCCCACACGAGCGTGGCGAGGTCGTTGCAGAGGCAGAAGTCGATCGTCTTGTTGCGCGCCTTGATCGGCGCCGTCTGCACCCAGTCCGGCCGGTGCTTCGGGCACTGCTTCTCGTAGAAGAACTTGCCCTCGACGCCGTTCGGGTAGCGCTTGAGGGTGAGCGGCCGGTCGCGCAGGTGCGGCAGCAGCACGGGCGCGATGCGCGTGTAGTAGTCGATCACCTGGCCCTTGGTGAAGCCCACCTTCGGGTAGAGGACCTTCTCGAGGTTGCTCAGCTTGAGCGTGCGGCCGTCGACCTCGACCTCGACGCTGGTGCTCTTCGGCATGGCCGAAGTAGTACCCGAATAGGCCCTAAACCGAAGCGACGCACGTGCCGATGCATGCCGCGTGAGCAGCGGCACGGCCCGGGACGAACCCGCCGGCGCCGGCTGGTCGTGGGAGGCGGTCCAGCCAGCGCGGGCGTCCACCATCGCTCGCCTTGCGGCGACGCTTCGGGTGCTTGCGTGGCTCGGCGCGACGCTCGTGCTCCTGGTCGCCGGCGTGATCCACTGGAGCGGAACGCGCTCGGCTGACCTCGCCGGAGCGCAGATGGCCTGCTCGATGGGGGCGGCGCTCCTCGCTCTCCTCGCGACTGCGTACACCGTGCGCGGGCGCCGGCGCTCCGCCGCTTTCGTGCTCGTCCTGTCGGCCGCCGCGGCGGGCGGCTGGGTCGCGCTGCTGTTCGTCTAGGCCGGTTCCGGCTTCTCGATCACCACGTCGCGCGGGTCCTTGTCGTCGCGCAGGCCCTTGAACGACGGCGCGCGCAGCGTGTTGGTGCGCGTCCACTGGAGGAACTCCACCTCCACCACCAGCTGCGGCTCGACGAACACCGCGCCCTTCTTGGGCTGGCGACCGGCAAACGGGCTGTCCTTGCGGCGCAGCGGCTCGAGCAGCTTGCCGAGCAGCACGAGGTCCGCCTCCTTGAAGCCGGTGCCCACGTTTCCGGCGTAGATCAGTCGCTGCTCCTCGCCGCGCTTCTCCGCCTCGGCGCGCGTCTTGTCGTAGTAGCCCACGCACAGTGAGCCGACCCGGCCGGTGCGCCCGCCCTCACCCGGCATGTAGCCGCCCACGACGAGCTCCTGGCGTTGCACCGCCTTCACCTTCCGCCAGCAGCCGCTGCGCCTGCCCGGCTCATAGGGACTGCCGAGTCGCTTGGCGATGATGCCTTCCAGGTCCTGCTCCTTCGCGGCGTCGAGCAGCGCCTTGCCCTCGCCGCGGTGCCACGAAGGGGTCTGCCAGTTCGGACCGCGCAGCTCCAGCTCGTCGAGCAGCGCGCGCCGCTCCTCGTATGGCAGCTGCATGGTCACGCGCCCGTCGAGGTAGAGCACGTCGAAGATCGCGTACACGACCGGGGTGTCGTTCATGCGCCGTCGCACGGCGCTCTCCGAGGCCAGGTGCATGCGGTGCTGGAGTCGCCCGAAGCTCGGACGTCCCTGCTCGTCGAACGCGACGATCTCGCCGTCGAGCACGAGCTCGCGCGTGCCGACCGCGCGACCGAGCTCGCGCAGCTCGGGGTACTGACGCGTGACGTCGCGCATGTTGCGGTTCTGCAGGCGCACGCGGCCGCCCTCCACGTACGCGATCGCCCGGATGCCGTCCCACTTGATCTCGAAGCCCCAGTCGTCCTCCTTCGCAGGCAGCTCGGAGAGCTTCGCCATCATCGGCTTGATGTCGCGCGGCATGGGCTCCCGGTCCTCCGCCGGGGGGTCCATGCGGTGGATCATCCAGTTCTTGCCGTTGGTCTGGAAGAGCACGTACTTCCCCCGCAGGCGCTCCCCGTGGAAGACGACCATCACCTCGTCGTCGCGCCACTTGAGCACGTCGTAGGTGCCCTGGTCCCAGATCTTCACCTGGCCGGCGCCGTAGTTGCCCTCGGGGATCTCGCCGTTGAAGTCGATGTACTCGAGCGGGTGGTCCTCGACGTGGACGGCCAGGTGGTTGGTCTTCGGGTCGGGCGGGATGCCCTTCGGCACCGCCCACGACGCGAGCACGCCGTCGCGCTCGAGGCGCAGGTCCCAGTGCAGGCTGCGCGCGTGGTGCTCGTGGACCACGAAGCGGCCGCCCGGCTGCGCCGCGGAGTCGCCGTTGCCACCAGCCGGCTCAGGCGTCTCCTCGAAGTCGCGCTTGCGCTTGTACTCGCCTAGCTTCTTGGCCACGTTTGTCGCCTACCCCGGCAGAAACTACGCCAGCCCTCGACCTTTAGAGAAGCCAAATACACCAAGCGTTTGCTCGTCGCGATGCGGGGGAATCCTTCTCGGCGAAAGGAGGGAGGCACCAAAGTGATTGGCATTCTGATCGCAATTCTGGTCGCGGCAGTGGTTTATTGGATCTGCGTGGCCCTGGGACTCCCGGCCATCGTGGCCATCATCGCCGCGATTCTCGTGCTGCTCGCCGGCGTACCAACCGGCGGCTACGGCTTCGGTTCGCGCTGGGGCGCGCGGCGCGGGTACTGATCTGACTGAGAGAAGCACTGAATGGCGAGCGGCTCCGGCCGCTCGCTTTTTTTCCGCGGGCGTTGAATACTCGCCTCAATGGCCCAGCGCGTGATCGTCCTCGGCGGCGGGGTCGCCGGAATGACAGCCGCACACGAGCTCGCCGAGCGCGGCTTCGAGGTCACCGTTTACGAGACGCGCCCCGATCCGGGCGGGAAGGCGCGCAGCATGCCGACCGAGCCGCCGGTGGCGGGGCAGCCGCGGCCGCTTCCTGGAGAGCACGGCTTCCGCTTCTTCCCCGGCTTCTACAGGCACGTGCCGGACACCATGAAGCGGATCCCCTTCGGGGACAACAAGAACGGCGTGTTCGACAACCTCGTGCGCTCCGAGCAGGTCGAGATCGCACGCCAGGGGCAGTCGGAGATGATCGCGCCCGCGCACTTCCCGGACGACGTGGACGAGCTCGGCGAGGCGTTCGGCTTCTTCTTCGAGTACGCGACCCAGCTCGGCATCTCGCTCGACGACCAGATCCACTTCGTGAACCGGTTGCTGCTGTTCCTCACGAGCTGCGACAAGCGGCGCGTGGACGAGTGGGAGAAGCAGAGCTGGTGGGAATACTCGGGCGCCTCCACACGCGGAGCCGGCTACCAGAAATTCCTCGCCGACGGGCTCACGCGCTCGCTCGTGGCGGCGCAGGCGAAGGAGATGTCGGCGCGCACCGGCGCCTCGATCCTGATCCAGCTGCTGTTCGACATGGCGCAGCCCGGCGGCCAGGTGGACCGCGTGCTGTGCGGCCCCACGAGCGACGTGTGGATCGGGCCGTGGTTCGACCTGCTCGAGCAGCTGGGCGTGGACTATCGCCTCGAGTGCCAGGTGCAGTCGATCGAGATGGACCGCGGGCGCGTGACCGGCGTGAAGATCGTGAACCACGGCAAGCCGTTCGACGACTCGGCCGACTGGTACGTGTCCGCCGTGCCGGTCGAGGTGATGGACCTGCTCGCCTCGCCCGAGATGCGCCTGGCCGACCCCGGCCTCGCCGCGCTGTCGCGCCTGCGCACGCGCTGGATGAACGGGATCATGTTCTACCTCGACCGCGACGTGCCGCTGGTTCGCGGCCACACGATCTACATCGACTCGGCCTGGGCGCTCACCTCGATCTCGCAGGCGCAGTTCTGGCGCAACGTGGACATCGAGAAGTTCGGCGACGGCAAGGTCAACGGCATCCTCTCGGTGGACATCTCCGACTGGTACACGCCCGGCACCGAGAAGGTGAAGAAGCAGGCGATGTACTGCTCGCGCGAGCAGGTGGCCGAGGAGGTGTGGGCGCAGCTCAAGGCGAGCCTCGACGTGGAGGGCCAGCAGCTGCTCGAGGACGCGAACGTGGTGAGCTGGTTCCTCGACCCGGCGATCACGTACCCGAACCCGATCGAGGCGATGAACCTGGAGCCGCTGCTGATAAACACGGCCGGCTCGTGGCCCGACCGCCCACAGGCGGCCACGAAGATCGAGAACCTGTTCCTCGCCTCGGACTACGTGCAGACCTACACCGACCTCGCGACCATGGAGGGTGCGAACGAGGCGGCGCGGCGGGCGGTGAACGGCATCCTCGACGCGAGCGGCTCGAGCGAGAAGCGGTGCCGGCTCTGGAAGCTGCACGAGCCGGAGCTCTTCGAGCCTTTCAAAGCCCTTGACCGCATGCTGTTCGAGCTGCACCTGCCCCCGGTCGAGCTGGTTGGGCTGGATGCCGGCGGCATGCTCAGGCTGCACCACGTGGTGAACGCGATGTCGGACGTCGAGCATTTCGGCGAGGGCGTCGCGCGCAGGCTGCTCGGGCTGGTCGGCCTTTGAACCGAGCACGGGCGGGGCGAGCGCTGCGCGCGCTCGCCGACGATCAGCCCTGGCCGTTCTGGCCCGCCGCGGTGTCCGTGCTGCTGATGCTCCTCGCCTGCTTCGGGCCGTGGGCTTCGGCC
>JBJMLG010000140.1:0-6169 GCA_045805385.1 Thermoleophilaceae bacterium | reverse complement strand
GGCGAAAGCCTCGGCGCTCGAGCAGTCGTCGCTGATCACGCAGACCCAGTTGCGGTGCGTCTGCGCGCGAATCGACTCCATCTGGCGCCGGAACAGGTCGAGCGGCGGCTCGTAGGTCGCCATGCAGATGGCGACGAGCGGGCCTGTGCCCGGCTCCGGCTCGTCGACCACGACCGGCGCCTCGAGCTCGCCCACGCCGATCGTGCCGAGGTCGGCTGTGACACGGCCGCCGCCCTCGAGCTCGGCGTGCAGCTTCAGCTCGTAGGGCGCGTTGCCCTCTCGCGGCACGAGACGCGCCATGCCCCAGAAGCCGCTGCGATAGCTGAGGAGGTTCGGGTCCTCCTCCGACCCCGGGTCGGACTGGATGCCCGCGGTGTCGTAGGGGTCCACGCCGGGATGGAGCGCGCGCATCACATCGAGGCGCGGCATGCCGTGCTCCATGACGGGCTGATGGTCGCCGTCCACCACGAGGCTGAGCGCGCGGATCCGCGCCTCCCGGCAGAAGCACCAGCCGGCGACGAACAGCGCCGTGCCACGCTCGACGGCGAGCTCGCTCGGCAGCGGTGCGTCGAGCTGAACGTCGAGCCGCTGACTCGCTTCGCGCGCGCGTTGCTCTTCCGACACCGCCGTCACAGGGCCAACCTAGCCCAGAGCGCGGGCGAAGATTTGCGCCCGCAGCCTGCCGTTACACTCGCCGCTGTCATGGACCGACTCGCACTCAACATCGACCCGTACGCGAACGACCCCGGCCACTGGGGCGCGTCGCTCGTCTCGAACGCCGAGCTGCTCATCCCGTGTCTGGACGCCGCCGGAGCGCAGTCGGTGATCGAGGTGGGGGCGTACGCCGGTGACGTCACGAGCCTGCTGCTCGAGTGGGCCGAGGGCCGCGGCGCTCGCATCTGGGCGGTCGATCCCTCCCCGCAGGACCGGCTCGTGAAGCTCGCCGAAGACCACTCCAACCTCGAGCTCGCGCGCGCGCCCAGCCTCGAGGCGCTGAAGACGATCCCGCCCGCGGACGCCGTGATCATCGACGGCGACCACAACCACTACACGGTGAGCGAGGAGCTGCGCCTCGTCGAGGAGGCCGCCGGCGGCGGACCGCTGCCGCTGCTCTTCTTCCACGACGTGGCGTGGCCGCACGCGCGGCGCGACGACTACTTCTCGCCGGACCTGATCCCGGAGGAGCGGCGCCAGCCGATCGTGGAGGGCGGCGGCCTGTACCCCGGCGTGGAGGGCATCCGGCCGGGCGGGCTTCCGTACCACTATCCGGCGGCGCGCGAGGGCGGCCCGGGCAACGGCGTGCTCACCGCGGTGGAGGATTTCGTGAACGCCCGCGAGGGCATGCAGCTCGCCGTGGTGCCGGCCTTCTTCGGCTTCGGCGTCGCGTGGCATCGCGACGCGCCCTACGCCGATGCGATTACCGCGGTCCTCGAGGACTGGAACGGCAACCCGCTGCTCGAGCGCCTCGAGGCGAACCGCGTGCTTCACCTCGCCTCGTCTCATTTCCAGATGGTGGAGGCGGCGAAGTGGCAGCGCCGGGCGGCGCTCAAGGACGAGCTGCTGCGCGAGCTTCTGAAGTCGAAGTCGTTCTCGCTCGCCGTGGCGATCTCGCGCCTGCGCCAGCGCGGCAAGCCGGCGTTCTCCAAGGACGACGTGCGCCGCGCCCTCGAAGCCGATTAGGAGTCGCGCCTCCGCGCGGAACGGAGCTTGAGCGTGGCCTCGCGCAGCGGCTTGGTCACGCGCCAGCTGGTGCTGCCCGTGACCTGCTCGAGCTCGCGCTGGAGCGCGGTGGCGCGGGCGTCGGACTTGAGCTGCGTCGAGACCACCTGAGCGCGGGCGGCCGCGGCCTCGGCCTCCGCCCGGCGGGCGCGCTGCTTCCACTCTCCGCCTGCGTCGCCCACGCCCGGCATGCGGTCCTGCCACTTCTCGGCGACGCGCATGTGGGCCTCGATCCAGGTCTCGGGGTCGCTCACGAGGTCCAGCGAGTGGTGATGGATCACCTTGAAATCGGCGGTCACCACCTTGCGCCCGGCCTCGCGCACCTGGAGGCAGAAGTCGAAGTCGTAGCCGTGAAGCTGGCCGAGCGACTCGTCGAAGCGCACGTTCTTCACCACCCACGGCGAGAGCGCGAGCACGAACCCGTCGACGGTGTCCACCTCGCCGGTGCGCGCGTACGGCGGAAGCGCCTTGCCGTTCCACGAGAACGCAGGCAGGTCGCCGCCCCCGAGCTCGCCGTAGCGGTGGATGAACGATGCCCACGTGACCGAGCCCTCCCACCACGCGATCGTGCGGACGCCCACGGCTCCCACGCACCCGACCACGCCCACGTCGGGATCCTTCATCGCTTCGCGGAGCTTCTTGCAGAAGTCCGGATCCACGATCTGCGCGTCCTGGTGAAGCAAGACCAGCGCCTCGAGGTTCTCGACCTCGGCAGCGCGGTCGAGCAGCAGGTTGTAGCTGCGAAAGATGGAGCCCGCGGCGGCGTGCGCGAAGACCTCCGAGTCGGGCTCGGCCGCAACGCGAATCCCGGGCTCGGCGCAGCGCCCGTAGACCTCTGGGGATGTGATTGACGAGCCGAACGCGATCATGGCGAAGTCCCTCTCAGCGTCGGCTGAGCTTATTGCGCAGGCGCGCCTTTGCTGCACGCAGGGGCGATCGCCGCAGGCGCTTGAGCTCGGCCTCGGCGGCGGCGAGGCGCTGCCTCACGTCCGCCAGCTCGCGCTCGAGGTCGAGCTCGGCCATCGTCGGTACGTGCGCGCGCTCCGGCCGCTTCACCGGCTCTGGCGCTGCGGTGCGAGCGTTGTCCTGGCGGTCCGGCCGGTCGCCGATCTCCACCTCGCGATCCTTGCGCCAGCGCACGCCGGTCCAGTCCACCTGCTCGAGCGGCTCCTCGATCCCGTGCTGCTCTCGGAACTCCTCGACCGCCTGCCGGCACTCGTCGAGCGCGCCGAAGTCGTCGACGATCAGATAGCCGCCCGTCGAGAGCCCGGGGTAGAGCGTCTGCAGCGTGAGCCAGGTCGCCTCGTAGCTGTCGCCGTCGAGCCTGGCGATCGCCCAGCGCCTCCCGGAGAGCGCGGGCATCGTCTCCTCGAAGAAGCCGGGCACGAAGCTCACGCCGTCCTCGAGGCCGAAGCGCGCGAAGTTGTCCTTCACCTCGCCCAGCGAAACAGCGAGGAAGTCGAACACATCGAGCTCGTCGTCCTCGCGCTCGGCGTCGGCGACGCGCGGGAAGCCCTGGAACGAGTCCGCGACCCACACCGTGCGGGCGCTCTCCCCGAGCGTGTCGAGCGCGGCCCGCATGAGGATCGACGCGCCGCCGCGCCAGCTGCCGGCCTCGATCAGGTCGCCCGCGACGCCGTCCCGCACCACCGCCTCCACGCAGCGCTGGAGGTCGTCGAGGCGCCCGAGTCCCACCATGGTGAGCCCGTGGAGCGGCCAGTCCATGCCCGCCGAGCGCAGGCGCAGCTGGTCGCCGTCCATCTCGCGCGCCATCACCTGGCCGTCCGGCGTGCGCCCCACGGATGTGGTGCTCGAGCCGGCGAGGTCGCAGAGAGTCAGCTTCAGAAGGTCGAGATATGCCGTGCGCAGGGCCTGGGCGTCAGGCCCCGGGCCGTTCGCCACCGCCGCGCGGGCGGCCTCAAGGCCGGCGCGCGCAGCCGCGAGTTTCGGTGATTCCACGGTCATGGAGCGGCGCGATCATATTCGCGCGCTTCGTCGTGCTCCTCGGCCTTCGCGCGGAAGGCGCTTACGAGCATCGCGACCGCCAGCACGACCTGCAGGCAAACGAGCACGAGCGCGACGTCCGTGAGGTTGGAGCCCATCGCGTTCACCAGCACGGGGTCGAGCCCGGCTGCCGCCGCGAGAAGCCACAGGAAGCGGCGCCGGTGGAGAGCGAGCAGGTACTGCACGGCGAGGAAGGTGGCGGCGAGCAGGCTCATTGCGAGCCCGAGCAGCGGCAGTGCGTCCGAGGCGAGCGTGAGGTCGTCGCCGAACACCGCTCGCAGGAGCGGCTTGCCGGCGACGGCGTAGAAGAGCACCATCGGCACGGAGATCGCGGCGATCACCGCGAGGGTGCGCACCAGCACCGGCCGCGCGTCCACGCCGACGCTCACGCGCCGGGCCGCCTCCGGGAGCAGATACATGCCGAGCCCGAGCGCGACCCAGATCGGCACCTTCGCAGCCACTGCCGCGGCCGCGTAGGAGCCGGCCGGGTCGCCATTCGCGTTGTGCTTCACCACGATCAGGTCGATGTTCTGGAGCACCGCGATCAGCGCCAGCGCGATAAGCGGTGTCTCCGCCCGGCGCAGCAGCTCGCGCAGGCGCGCACCCGGATCGAATGCGCGCTCGGAGTGAGCGCCGGCGAGCTGGCGCCGCAGCTGTGCGCCGAGAACGAGCGCAACCACGGCGAGTGACGCCGCGGTGCCGAGGAACGCCCCAGTGACGCCAAGTCCCACCAGCTCGAGGATCACGCCGAGCACGAGCCGCCCACTCGCCTCGCCCACGAGGCTGGAGCCGACCAGCCGGTAGCGCTGGAACGCCTGCAACGCGCCGCGCTGCACGCACACAACGACCCACAGCGCGGCCGATGGCAGCGTGGCCGCGGCAGCCCACGGGACCTCGTCTACTCCGACCAGCGAGGCGAGTGGCTCGCGCAGCAGCACGCCGGCGATCGTCGCGATCGCGGTGGCCACGAGCAGGCGCTCGGTCCAGTGGCGCACCGCTGCGGCAGGCGCGTCCCTGCCCTGCGCCAACTCGCGGCCGATCTCCCGCGCCACCTGGATCTGCACTGCCGACCCCGGCACGGCCAGGATCAGGAAGGTGGACACGAGCGCGGCGAGGGAGCCGTAACCGCTCGCGCCCAGAAGCCGCGCGAACACGATCGTGAACGCGAGCGCGATCACGTTCGTGGCGATCATCGCCGCGGCCATCCCGGCCGCCCGGCCCGTGTCGGTGCCTGCGAAGCGGTTCAGGAGCGCGGAAGTGCCGCCCGTGTCGGTCTTCGTCTGGAGCTGCTGCATGGCGGCGTGTCCCCAGGGCGCACTGTAGGCGACCCCTGCCCCGAAGCGATGCCTCTGAGCGCACCGTTATCCTGACTGCGGTGCAGGAGCACGCTCTCACTGAGCGGCTGATCACCTACGACACCAGCACCCTCGAGGGCATTCAGAGCGCGGCCGGCTTCGTGAAGGGCTGGCTCGAGGCCCGCGACGTCGAGGTGACCTCAGCCACGCACAACGGCCGGCCGGTGATCGCCGCCACGGTAGGCGCTGCCCAGAGTGCCGGGGTGCCGACGGTGGTGCTTCACGGCCACCTCGACGTGGTGCCCGCCCGCGCGGAGCAGTTCGTACCGCGCGCGGAGGGCGACCGCCTGTTCGGCCGCGGCGCCTACGACATGAAGGGCGGCCTCGCGGCGATGATGTGCGCCGCCCGCGACCTTCTCTCCCAGGAGCAGGTGCGGGTGCACTTCGTCTGCGTCTCCGACGAGGAGACCGACGAGGCCGTGCAGAGGGGCTCCGACTACCTCGTCGAACAGGGCTACACAGGCGATTTCGCCATCACCGGGGAACCCACCGACCTGCACATCGGCGTGCAGGCGAAGGGCGTGCTCGCCATGCGGATCGAGGTGGGCGGGAAGTCGGCGCACGGCTCGACCCCCTGGCTCGGCGACAACGCGGTGCTCAAGGCGATCGACGTGTTCAAGCGGATCGAGTCAATGCCGTTCGCGCGCGAGTCATCCGACCTGTTCGACCGCCCCTCGATCTCGCTCGGCCGAATCGTCGGCGGCGACGCGCTCAACAAGGTGCCCGACCTCTGCGTGATCGACGTCGACCTCCGCTACCTGCCCAACCAGGACCCGAACGAGATCCTCGCGCAGGTGAGGGAGATCCCCGACGTGCGGGTGGGCACGCTCTTCCATCGCGATCCCGCGATCGTGCGGCGCGACAACGCGTACGTGCAGATGCTCGCCCAGGCGATCTCCGAGGAGGCCACCGCCGAGACGATCTCGGTGGGCCGCGACGGCGCCTCCGACGCGATCAGCTTCCTCGACGCCGGCGTGCCCGCCGTCGAGTTCGGGCCGATCGGTGCCGGCCACCACGGTCCGGAGGAGTGGGTCTCGATCTCCTCGCTCACCCGCTACCGCGAGGCGCTCGTGCGCTTCGTCAACTCGATC
>JBJMLG010000139.1:0-32754 GCA_045805385.1 Thermoleophilaceae bacterium | reverse complement strand
GGCTCGGCGGGGATCACCGCCGCCACGCGCGTGCCGCCGCCGGCGCTGCTCTCGACCCCGAAGCTGCCGCCGATCGCCTCGACTCGGTCCCTGAGGCCCTGAAGGCCGGTCCCGGCGGACTCCTCCGCCCCGCCGATGCCGTCGTCGCCGATCAGGACATGCAGCAAGCCCGGAGTGATCGCGGTGCGGATCTCGATCGCCGAGGCGCGCGAGTGCTTCTGCGCGTTGGCGAGGCTCTCGGCCACCACGTAGTACGCGGTCGCCTCGGCGGCAACGTCCAGCCGGATAGACGGGAGCTCGACAATCTGGACTGGCACCACTGAGCGCTGCGCGATGCCGCGGATGGCGTTGGCCAGGCCGCCCTGGGTGAGGAGCGTCGGATGGAGGCCGTGCGCGAGGTCGCGCAGCTCGTCGATCGCTATCGCGAGCTCAAACTCCGCGTCGAGGAGGGCAGCCGCAGCTATCTCGGGATGAGCCGTCACGCGCTCGGACGCGAGCCCGAGGCGCACGGTGAGAGCGGTGAGCCGCTGCTGCGCTCCGTCGTGGAGGTTGTGCTCGAGTCGCCGCCTTTCCGTATCGGCCGCCTCCACCAACCGGGCACGCGACGCGCGCAGGCCCTCGGCGAATTGCTCGCGCTCCGAGACCACCACCGCAAGACAGAGCGTCGCGATCGCTGCCACGGCTATGTAGAGCTGAGTGATCAGCACGCTGCGAGAGATCGAGTCGTACACGAACGGACCCACGTAGTGAGTCGTCTCCCACACCGTGAAACCCGCCGCGACGGCGATCGCGAGAGTCGCGCCGCGGCGCCCGAACCGGAGCGCAGCCCAGATCAGCGCCGGGAACACGAGGTAGCTCAGCGGCTGATCGGTACGGAGGGCGAGCTCGCTCAGCCCGCCGACCGCGAGCAGTACGAGCGTGCCTTCGAGCAATCGCCCCTTCCACCATTCGCGCGGCGGCGGCCGGTGCCACGCGATCGCGAGCGGCACGATGATCAGCGCTCCCGACGCGTCGCCGAGCCACCAGGTGCGCCAGGTGCTCGGTGTCGCGCTCATGGGGATCACGTCGCCGAGCCGCAGCGACAGGACGCCGACGCTCGCGCTCACAGCGGTGCCGACTCCGATGGCCACGAGCATTCCGGCGAGACCGCCGATGCTCCCGAGCGGATCGCCGCGCCGTACGAGACGCATCATCAGCAGGGTCGCAACGACGACCTCGAGCGTGTTGCCCACGGTCTGCCCCAGCGCGGAACCCAGCGGCAGCGTGTTGTAGTCGTTGGCGAGCAGGTCGCCGATCACCACGCCCGGCCAGAGGCCGATCCCGCCGAGATACAGGAACGCGATTCCGACCCCGACGGGCAGCCAGATGATCGCCGCCACGGGTCCGGAGAACTCGATCGCGTATCCGAGCTCGGCGGCGCCCCAGTAGAGGCCGGCCAGCACGATCACTGCAACCATGTAGCGCGCGCGAGAACTCTTGACCAACGAGCCTGGCGAGAGCGCGCGCGGCAGGTCGCGACTGGCTGAGGAGACGGCGGGCTGTGCTAGCCCGGATCCGGGCATCGAGTGCAGCATCCCAGACTTCGCCCTGGGTGCCTAGGCCGCGCTCATAGAATCCGCTGCTCGTGCCCGATTACGCGCCCGTAGACCCGCAGCAGTCGTTCCCAGCTCTCGAGGAGCAGGTACTCGAGCGCTGGCGCGAGCGCGATGTGTTCCATGAATCGGTGCGCCGCCGCGAGGGCAGGCCGCCCTACATCTTCTACGAGGGCCCGCCCACGGCCAACGGGCCGCCCGGCTCGCACCATGTGCTCGCCCGCGTCTTCAAGGACGTGTTCCCGCGCTACCGCACGATGCGCGGGCGCTACGTGCCGCGCAAGGGCGGCTGGGACTGCCACGGGCTGCCCGTGGAGATCGCGGTCGAGAAGGAGCTCGGCTTCGCCAGGAAGGACGACATCGAGCGCTACGGCGTAGCCGAGTTCAACGCGAAATGCCGCGAGGCCGTGCTCGCCTACATCGGCGAGTGGGAGGCGCTGTCCGAGCGGATCGGCTTCTGGATCGACACTGACGACGCCTACTACACGCTCGACAACGAGTACATCGAGTCGGTCTGGTGGTCGCTCAAGCAGGTGTGGGAGCAGGGCCTTTTGTATGAGGGCAACAAGGTCGTGCCGTATTGCCCGCGCGACGAGACCGCGCTCTCGAGCCATGAGGTGGCGCAGGGCTACAGGGACGTGAAGGACCCGTCGGTGTTCGTGCGCTTTCCGGTGAAGGGCGAAAGCGGAGTCTCGCTGCTCGGCTGGACCACGACGCCGTGGACCCTGCTCTCCAACGCGGCGCTCGCCGTGCATCCGGACGTGACGTACGTGCGGGCCAGCGTGGACGGCGAGCGGCTGATCGTCGCGGAGCCGCTCGTGGAGCGGGTACTGGGCGAGGGCGCGCAGATCGAGGCGCGCATGAAGGGCTCCGATCTCGAGGGCACGGCCTACGAGCCGCCCTTCCCCTACGTGACCGACTTCGGCCCGCGCTCGCATACGGTCCTGCCCGCGGACTTCGTGACGACGGAGGACGGCACAGGCATCGTGCACACCGCGCTCGCCTTCGGCGAGGACGACTTCCGCCTCGGCGAGAAGTACGGCATGACGGTGCAGAATCCGGTGCGCCGGGACGGCACCTTCGACGACCGCATCGTCGCGTTCGCGGGGCGCCAGGTGCGTGAAGCGAACCCGGACATCGTGGAGGCGCTCCGCGCCGACGGCAAGCTCTTCAAGGAGGAGCTCTACGAGCACGCCTACCCCTTCTGCTGGCGCTGTGGGACAGCCCTCCTGTATTACGCGAAGGCGAGCTGGTACGTGCGCACAACGGCGAGGCGCGAGGAGCTGCTCGCGGCGAACGAGGCGATCGACTGGCACCCGCCGCACATCAAGCACGGGCGCATGGGCGACTGGCTGGAGAACAACGTGGACTGGGCGCTCTCACGCGAGCGCTACTGGGGCACGCCGCTGCCGATGTGGCGCTGCGACCAGAAGCACGAGCACTGCATCGGCTCGGTGGCCGAGCTGCGCGAGCTGGCCGGCGAGGCGCCAGAGGACCTCCACAAGCCATTCATCGACGAGATCACCTTCCCCTGCCGGGAGTGCGGCGGCGAGATGCGGCGCGTGCCCGAGGTGATCGACGTGTGGTGGGACTCGGGCTCGATGCCCTTCGCGCAGTGGCACGCGCCGTTCGAGAACGAGGAGCTGTTCCGGGAACGCTTCCCGGCGGACTACATCTGCGAGGGAATCGATCAGACGCGTGGCTGGTTCTACTCGCTGCTTGCGATCTCCACGCTGCTGTTCGGGCGCGCCTCGTACGAGACGGTCCTGTGCCTCGGACTGATCCTCGACCCCGAGGGCCAGAAGATGTCGAAGAGCCGCGGCAACGTGGTGGAGCCATGGGACGTGCTCAGCACCTACGGGGCGGATGCGTTCCGCTGGTACTACTTCACCTCGAAGCAGCCGTGGGACGGCTACCGCTTCTCGCTCGAGACGATCGGTGAGAGCGTGCGGCAGTTCCTGCTCACGCTCTGGAACACCTACGGCTTCCTCACGCTGTACGCCAACGTGAACGGAATCGGTCGCGGGGAGCCGACCGGCGGCGAGGAGACGGAGCTCGACCGCTGGGTGCTCTCGCGACTGCAGGCGACGAACCAACTCGCGATAGAACGCCTCGACGACTACGACACGACCTTCGCCGGCCGCGCGATCGCCGAGTTCGTGGACGAGCTCTCGAACTGGTACGTACGGCTGTCTCGGCGCCGCTTCTGGGAGGGCGACCCGGCGGCGTTCCGGACACTGCACCGCTGCCTCACCACGGTGTCGAAGCTGCTCGCCCCGCTCACTCCCTTCGTCGCGGACGCGATGTACGAGAACCTCGACGGCAGCGAGCCGTCGGTACACCTGTGCGACTACCCAGAGCCGGACGCGGCGCTGCGTGACGAGGCGCTCGAGCACGACATGACCGTGGTGCGCGACGCCGTCGAGCTCGGGCGAAGTGCCCGCAGCCAGGCGAAGGTCAAGCTGCGCCAGCCGCTCCGCGAGGCGGTGGTGGTCGCCGCCGGCCGCGAGCGCGAGGCGATCGCCCGCTTCGAGCGGCTCGTGCGCGACGAGCTGAACGTGAAGACGGTCCGCTACGCGACCGAGGCGGACGAGCTCGGCTCCTGGGAGCTGAAGCCGAACTACCGCGCGCTCGGGCCGCGCTTCGGCAAGCGCATGCCGCTGCTCGCCGAGGCCGTGGCCGCGCTCGACTCGGCAAGCGTCGCGGACACCCTGCGCCGGGGAGGCACGGTGGGCGTGAACATCGACGGTGACGAGTTTCCGCTCTCGGCCGACGACCTCCAGATGGCGCTGCAGCCGCTCGAGGGCTATCAGGTGGAGCGGGCCGGCACGCATGCCGTCGCACTGAACCTCGAGCTCGACGACGAGCTGCTGCGAGAGGGACTGGCCCGGGAGGTGGTGCGCGCCATTCAAGCGGCGCGCAAGAACGCCGGCCTCAACGTGGACGACCGCATCGCGCTCACGCTCGGCGGCGACGAGGAGCTGCTCGCGGCGGTGCGCGCGCACGAGGACTACGTGACGGGCGAGACCCTCACGACGACCCTGCAACTGGCCTCCGGGAACGGCACCGGCGAGCACATCGAGATCGAGGGAAGGTCGCTCACCATCGCCGTCGAACGCGCCTCCTGAGGCCGATGTCGCGTGAAAACGTTGAACTGATTCGTGCGGGCGCGCCGCTGCTGCGCCGCCTGCTCGACGGAGAGGACGTGCCGAACGAGGAGTTCACGGTCCTCAACCCCGACGTGGAGATCACCGCCCTCACGGGCAGCTACCGCGGCGTGGACGGCTTCAAGCAGTGGGTGGGCGAGCTCCGTGCAACGTTCGGGAACCTGCCCTGGCTCGCCCAGGAGTACGTGGACGCGGGCGATCTGGGCGTGCTCGTGATCTCCACCGCACGAGTGGAGGGCGCCCATCGAGGCACCGAGTACGAGCACGAACTGCCCAACCTGTACACGCTGAGCGGCGAGCAGATCGTACGCGTGCGCTCATTCGCGAGCCGCACCGAGGCGCTGGCGGCCGTGGAGGCAGCCAGCGCCTAGACGGCGAGCGCGGGCTCTAGTTCTTGCTCGAGGCGCTTCTTGGGGAGAGCGCCGATGATCTTGTGCGCCACCTGCCCGTGCTTGAAGACGATCAGCGTGGGGATCGACATGACCTCGAACTGGGCCGCCGTCTGCTGGTTCTCGTCCACGTTCAGCTTCACGATCCGCAGGTCGTCGCGCTCCTCGGCGATCTCCTCCAGGCTCGGCGCGATCACGCGACACGGCCCGCACCACGGCGCCCAGAAGTCGACGAGCACGGGCTTGTCGGACTCGAGCACCTCAGCGCTGAAGTTGTTGTCGGTCACTTCGATGATGTTTCCAGCCACTTTCACTCCTCCGCTGTTCAGCGTCTCCGCCGGTTCTGCATCGCCAATGCTTTACAAAGTATAGGAAGCTGCGGCCAGTCCCTCGCTCAGCCGCCTCTGAACCTCAAAGCCGGCACCTTCCAGACCGCCTCGAGCGCGATCCAGGGGGTCATCTTCGAGGCGCCGCGCTCCCGTTCCCTGAACGTGATCGGCACCTCGTCGACCTTGAACCCCGCCTGTATCGCGCGGTAGGTGAGCTCGATCTGGAAGCCGTAGCCGTCGGCACGAATGGAGCGCAGGTCGAGGCGCTCGAGCACCGGCCGGTGTATGCACTTGAAGCCACCGGTCAGGTCGCGCACCCCCACGCCGAGCACCTGGCGCGCGTACCAGGAGCCGCCCTTCGAGAGCAGCCGCCGGTGGAGCGGCCAGTTGACCACCCCGCCTCCGTCCACGTAGCGCGAGCCGAGCACCAGGTCGGCGTTCTGACAGGCCGCGATCAGGCGCGGCACGTCGGCCGGGTCGTGCGAGAAGTCCGAGTCCATCTCCATCACGGTGTCGGCGGCGGCGTCGAGCGCGTGGGCGAAGCCGGCGAGATATGCACGGCCCAGGCCCTCCTTGCCAGCGCGGTGCATGACCTCCACAGCGTCGAACTCGGCGGCCAGCCGGTCGGCGATCTGACCCGTGCCGTCGGGCGAGTTGTCGTCCACGATCAGCAGCCGGTGCTCGGGTGCGGCCTCGGCCAGCCGCGGCAGCACCGCGCGCACGAACGGCTCGATGTTCTCGGCCTCGTTGTATGTGGGAAGCACCAGCCAGACGCCGGACATGAGCCGCGTAGAGTAAGGCCAGGTGCCTAAGGAAATGCGAAACGCCGAGATCGCGGCTGTATTCGACGAGCTCGGGGACCTCTACGAGCTGGACGGCGCGATCGTTCACCGGGTGGTGGCATACCGCACCGCCGCGAGGTCGATTCGCAACGCGCCGATGTCCGTCGCGGAGCTTGCGCGTGCGGGTCGGGTCACGGAGCTGCCGGGCGTCGGCAAGACGCTCGCCGAGAAGATCGACGCGCTGCTCGAGACCGGCAGCGTGCCGGCGCTCGAGAAGCTGAAGGAAAAGTTCCCGCCCGGGCTCATCGAGATGACGCACATACCCGGCCTCGGCCCGAAGCGCGCCCGGAAGCTCTACGAGGACCTGGGAATCAAGAACCTCGACGAGCTGCGCGAAGCCGCGGAGCAAGAGCGCATACGCGACCTGCCGGGCTTCGGCGCCAAGGCCGAGGAGAACATCCTCACGGCGCTCGCGGCCGGCGCCGACGGGCGCCCGAAGGCGCGCACCCTGCTGTCGCGTGCACTCGAGATTGCCGAGGGGCTCGCAGCTCCGCTGCGCGACCACCCAGCCGCCGATCGCGTGGAGATCGCGGGCAGCGCGCGGCGCTGGACCGAGACGTGCAAGGACCTCGACCTGATCGCCACCTCGCACGATCCCGACGCGCTCGCGGAGGCGTTCGGATCGCTGTCGCTGATCGGCGAGGTGCACTCGAGCGGGCCGGCCGGCGTGAAGGCCGTGACCAACAACGGCATGAGCGTGGACCTGCGGATCGTGCCGCCCGAGAACTTCGGCAACCTGCTCCAGCACTTCACGGGATCGAAGGCACACAACGAGCAGCTGCGCGCCGACGCCGTGCGGCGAGGCATCCACGTGTCGGAGTACGGCGTGCTCGACGATTCGACCGGCGTGACTCACGCGTGCGCCACCGAGGAGGAGGTCTACGAGCTGCTCGGGATGGCGTACATCGAGCCCGAGCTGCGCGAAGCGCGCGGCGAGCTGCAGGCGGCGCGCGAGGGAACTCTCCCCGAGCTGATCCGTGTGGACGACATCCGCGGTGAGCTCCACTGCCACACCACGCTCAGCGACGGCCGCAACACGCTCGAGCAGATGGCGCAGGCGGCGATCGAGCGCGGCTACGAGTACCTGGCCATCACCGACCACTCCGCCACGCACGGCTTCGGCAACGACGTCCAAGCCGACGCCCTTCGTGCGCGCATCGAGGAGGTCCGCGCGCTCGACGAGCGCCTCGAGGGCTTCAGGCTCCTGGCGGGGTCAGAGGTGAACGTGCTGCCCGACGGCTCGCTCGACTACGACGACGACCTGCTCGCCGAGCTCGACTGGGTGGTCGGAAGTCTGCACTCGTCCTTCCGCATGGGCGAGAAGGAGATGACCGAGCGGATGATCCGAGCGATGGAGCACCCGCTGGTGGACGTGATCGGCCACCCCACCGGCCGGCTGATCGAGCGTCGCGAGCCCTACGCGCTAGACATCGACGCCGTGATCGAGGCCGCGATACGCACCGGCACCTTCCTCGAGATCAACGCGAACCCGGACCGGCGCGACCTGAACGAGTTGAACGCACGCCGCGCCGCGGAGGCGGGCGCGATGCTCACAATCGACTCAGACGCGCACGGCATCGAGACGCTGGCGAACATCCGCTACGGCGTGGCGACGGCGCGCCGCGGCTGGATCACCGCCGCGCAGGTCGCCAACACGCGACCGTGGGACGAGCTCGACTCGATCCGCAAGCGCGGCCACGCGCGCGCCCGCCGCTAGCCGACCGAGGCCCGCTCTTCGTCGCGAAGCGGGTCGAGCTTGCGGAACCAGGGTGCGCGGATGAGCTGTGTGGGCTTGAAGGGCGAGGTCGGCTCCACGTAGAAGCGCACCCCGTCGCGCTCCTCGATCGCCTCGACGGCACGCGCCTGTTTGCGCCACACGAGCGCCGCGCCGAGCGCGAACCCCGACGCCACAGCGGGCACCTGCGGAAGCAGGAACGCGAAGCCGCCTGCCACGAGCGTGAACGCGGCCAGCACCCACATGCGGTTGAAGAGGATGCGCCCCGGCTCCACCTCGGGGACGGCCGTGGTGCTCCGGGCGCTCGATAGGAGCTGCGCGATGCCCTGGGTCACCATCGTGCCCCGGCCGAGCCACAGCCCTCCAGCCACGGCGATGGTCCACCAGCCGAGGCCCACGTACAGCAGCGTGGTGTCGTCCTTCGCCCTCGCGCCGGCCACGGCCACGATCACGAGCGCAGTCGCAGAGCCCGCGAACAGCAGCACCGACATCTTGAGGAACTCGGTGAAGCGCATGCCGGCTCAGGCCTCCGCGAGCACCGCGAGCACGTCCTGATAGCCGTGCACGCCGTCGACCACGAGGTCGGCGCGGGCGACGATCGCCTCCGGCCCCTCGTCCGAGCGCACTCCCACGCGCACCGCGCCCTTGAGCGTGCCGTCCTCTTCGAGTTCGTCGAGCGCGTCCCACGCGTCCAGGTCGGTCGCGTCGTCGCCCCCGAACATCGCTGTTTCGACGCCTGACGCACGTACGAGCTCGAGCACCGCGCGGCCCTTCGAGATCGGCACCGGCGGCCGCACCTCCAGCACTTTGCGGCCCCAATGAGTGGCGAAGCCGGCTGCCTCGGCCTCGGCGGCGAGCTCCTCCACGCGCGCATGGGCGGCCTCCTCGTCGGGCGCGCCGCGCCAGTGGAATGCGACGATCGGCCCCTTGTCCTCGATTCGCACGCGCACCCTCCGCAGGCGACCGTCGTCGCGCTCGCGGGCGAACTCGCGCACGCGGGCGGTCCAGGCGGAAAGCTCGTCGGGCACGTCGGGTCGCGTGGCGCTCGGACGCAGGATCTCGGCCCCGTGCGTGCCCGCGTACGTGATGCCGCCGACGCCCACGAGCCGGCGCGCCTCGGCGGCTGCTCGGCCCGAGATGCAGGCGACGCAGCCATAGCGCTTCGCGATGCGCCCTAGGAGCTGAGAGGTGCGCTGCGGCACCTTGGCGTCGCCCGCCCGCTGCACGATCGGCGCGAGCGTGCCGTCGATGTCGCAGAAGACCGCCGCGCGGGCCGGATCGGCCGTCAGCGGGCGCAGGGCGTCGGCAAGCGTTTCGGCGGTGGGAGCGGGCACGAGCCGTAGTATGCCCCCCATGTCACGGAGGGTCGTCCGGCTGGCACTCGTGGCGACCGCGGCCGGGGCGTTCAGCGGGCTGTTCGGCGTGGGCGGAGGCACGATCATGGTGCCCCTGCTGATCATTTGGTTCGGCTACCAGCCCCGTGTCGCGACCGGAACCTCGTTGCTGGCGATCGCCGTCATCGCGAGCTTCGCGGCCACCACACACGGCGCGTACGGCTCAGTCGACGTGCCGAAGGGCGTGCTGATCGGGGCTCCCGCCGTGGTCGGCGTGGTCGTCGGCACATGGCTCCAGCAGCGGATCCCGCAGCGCGTTCTCGCCGGAGCCTTCGCGCTGCTCCTCGTGGCGTCAGCGATCTCGCTGATCTTCTAGTGAGCGCCGCCGATGTCGCCGGCGCGCTCGCCATCGGCTTCGCAGCCGGGGTTGCCAGCGGCCTGCTTGGAATCGGCGGCGGCGTACTGTTCGTGCCTGGGCTGGCACTCATCCTCGGCCTCAGCCAGGTGGAGGCGGAGGCCACGTCGCTCCTCGCGATCATCCCCGTCTCGCTCGTTGGCGCGTGGCGCCAGCAGCGCTACGGCAACGTGAAGCTGCGGGATGGGCTCCTGATCGGCGCGCTGTCCCCGCTGGGCGTGGTGGCGGGGGTCGTGCTGGCTCACGCCCTGCCGGAGCGGGCGCTCGAGCTCATGTTCGCCGCCGTGCTCCTGTACTTCGCGTTCACGCTCGCTCGGGTCGCGCTGCGCGGCCAGGGGTGATCGCCGGCGGCTGCGGGTAACACCTCGACATGGCAAAGAAGATCCTTGCGCTGGTGTCCGAGCCGATCTCGGCCGACGCCCTGAGGAGCGCGGTCGGCGAGCGTGAGGCCGAGCAGGCCGAGGTGCTCGTGGTCGCGCCGGCGCTCAACAGCAAGATGAAGTTCTGGACCTCCGACACCGACGAGGCGATCGGACGCGCCGAGGAGGTGCAGGAGGAGAGCGTGGAGCGCCTCGACGAAGAGGGCATCGACGCCGCGGGCGACACCGGCGAGGCGGACCCGTTGCTCGCGCTGCAGGACGCCCTGCAAACCTATCCGGCGGATGAGATCGTGCTTTTCACGCACGCGCGCGGCGAGCGCAACTGGCAGGAGGAGGGCATCGTCGAGCAGGCGAAGTCGCGCTTCGACCGGCCGGTCAGCCACCTCATCGTGGAGTAGGCGCGCGTGAGCGCGCTCGATGCCGCCCGGGCATGGGCGCAGACGCGCACGTTCCACCACTCCGACTTCCCGGCGGAGCGGCTGCGCGACCAGCGCACCGGCTCGGTCTCGGTGTGCCTTCCGGCCCGCGAGGAGGCGGCCACCATCGGGGCCATCGTGGAGCAGCTCATGGCGCTGCGCCGGCTGGGCGCCATCGACCAGCTCGTGGTGGTCGACGCCGGCTCCGCCGACGGAACCGCAGAGATAGCCGCGGGACTCGGCGCGGAGGTGCGACAGCAGTCGGATCTGCTGCCGGAGCTCGGTCCCGTGAAGGGGAAGGGCGACGCAATGTGGCGCGCTCTCACCGTGCTCGACGGCGACGTCGTCTGCTTCCTCGACGCGGACTCACTCGACTTCGGAGCGCATTTCGCGTGCGGGATGGTCGGGCCGCTCGTGTGCGGTGCGCCCGAGATCCAGCTCGTGAAGGGCGCGTACCGGCGACCGCTCAAGCTCGGTGAGGTGGCGCTACCCGAGGGCGGCGGGCGCGTCACGGAGCTCACGGCCCGGCCGCTTCTCAACCTCTTCTACCCAGAGCTCTCCGGGGTCCGCCAGCCGCTCGCGGGCGAGATCGCTGCCCGACGGTCACTGCTCGAGCGCCTCCCGTTCACGACCGGCTACGGCATCGAGATCGCGATGCTCATCGATGCGTACCGCGACGTGGGCCTCGACGGCTTGGCGCAGGCGGACCTCGATGTGCGGCAGAACCGCCACCAGCCGCTCGGCGATCTGTCCGTCATGGCGTACGCGGTGATGCGCACGGTGGCACTGCGGCTCGAGCGAGAGGGCCGCTTGCGGGAGGTGGAGGCCGAGGGTCTCCTGCTACCCCGAGATGGCCGGCTCGAGGAGGCGGCACCGGCGCTCGAGGAGCGCCCGCCGCTCACCTCGTTTCTAGCCGGTCGAAGCTAGCTCCCGAGCACCGCGAGGAAACGCTCGCGGCCGCGGGAGCAGTCGTACTCGTCGATGTCCTGGTTGCCGCGCGGCTTGGGATTCTCCGCGGGGTTCGCAGTGGCACGCTGGTCCTCGGTGGTGGGTGCGCGCCCCGCGCATGCCCAATCCAGGGACCGCTCCTGCTCTTCGATTGTTTGGATGCTTGTGTTCCTCTCCATACCTTCCGCGTTCCACGAAGGGCATGGGCTAAACCCGACCGACCAATCGGTCGGCCATTGTGGGCGCGCTGCTACTCGCGCGCCGCGGCGGCGCTCAGGGCGGTGAGCGACTCCCCGAGCCAGCGGCGGAAGTAGCGCTTGCCCGCGAGCGCGTCGAACACCCGATACGGCACGGTCTTCGGGTCCATGCCGAACTCGGCATCGATGAAAGTGCCGCCGCGCGATTCGGTGAGCATCCAGTGCGTGTAGGTGCCGGTGCCGATGCAGCGGATGTTCAGCTCGTGGCAGTCCTCGAAGTCGTCGACCACCATGCGCCGGTGGTCGAGCTTGCCCGACGGGCGGGCGGTGACGGCCGGGAACTCACAGCCCTCGCGCAGCTCTTCTGGGCACTGCGCGTCCCGAAAGCGCGGCCACCACTCGGGGTAGCGGTCCGGGTTGCTCACGAGCGCCCAGACCAGCTCGACCGGAACATCCAGCTGGGCCTGCTGGCGGCACACCGACATGCGGAGATTGTCTGCGCGGTTGCGGCGGCGCGCAACCTGGGTTACGTTCGAGCGAGTAACCCCTGCTCTGTTCTATGAGCATCTCGCACGACCGTTAGGCGAGGCCCGCCCCGTCACGGGGGCGGGCAGACGGTCACACAGGCAGCTTGCCGCGGCCGCGCCGCCCCGTCGACGCGCTCTTGTCCGCCGCCTTCCGCGAAGCGCGGAACGGCTTGCTGAACCAGCGGCCCAACGGCCCGGGGGCCTTCGATGCGCCCCGGCTTCCGAGCCCTAGCGTCTTGTCAACGCCTCTCTGCGGCCCGCGCGACCACCGCGGCACCAAGAAGCCGAGGATGAGCAGCAGGATGCATACGACCACTATCGCTGCGATGAGCATGAAGATCTCCTCCGTGTCCATCACCGGCATACCCCGCCCGAAGGGCGCGTACTCGTCTGCCACGGTGTAGCCGCCGGTGAGGTACTGCGCCGCAGAGCCGCGAAGGCGGCGCGTGGCCGTGTGCGGAGAGAAGGCTGCGAGCAGCGCCTTGACCCGCGTCTGCGCGGGCTGGCCGTCGCCGGCCGCGACTCTCAGGAGCTTTCGCCGCGCGCCGGGCGCGTCGCCGCGCAGCGCGACGCGAGCCTCCTCGCGAGCAAGCTCCAGCTCGTAGTCATGGCGGGCGTCTTCGAGGGTCGCCCGCTGGCCATCGCTGAGGCGAGGGTCGTCGCGATGCTTGTCGAGCACCGCCATGCAGGCGCGCGCCATACGCGGCCCGTCGGAGCTGATGCTCGAGGTCGAGAGCCTGTACTCCGCGAGCGGCTCGTCGACCAACCCGACGCGTGATCCGTCGAGCACGAGACGCAGCCAGATGTCCCAGTCCGACGCCGTCAGGAGCTCCGAGTCGAAGCCGCCGACCGCCGCGACGCGCTCTCGCCTCACCGCGGCGAGCGGATACACGAAGTTGCCTTGGAGCAGCCGCTCGAGCTGGTGGGCGACCTCGAATCGGTGGCCGTTGTCGTAGTAGCGCCGCACCACCTCGCCGTCGAGCGTCATCAACGAGTCAGTGGTGAGCAGGTCCAGGTCCGGCCTCTCGACCGCCATGTCCGCCAAGGCCTCGAGGCGACGCGGGAGGAAGCGGTCGTCGGCATCGAGGATGACCAGGAAATCGCCGCTCGCGGCGTCGAGCGCCATGTTGCGTGCGCTCGCCACGCCCCCGTTCTCCTTGCGGATCAGCACGATGCGGTCGCGATAGGGCGCGAGTGCGGTCGTGAGGTCGTCGGTGGAGCCGTCGTCCACGACGATCACCTCGTGCGCCGGCTCGGTCTGCCCGAACACCGACTCCAGCGCGTCGCCGATCGTCGCGGCCGCCTGGTAGGCAGCGATCACCACACTGAAAGTCGGGCGGGTACCTCGCGTGATTGGCGCTTCCGGCACCGGCGCGACGAAGCGCTCATCCATGCATCATCAGGCGTACCACGGCATGTACCGCGATGGTACGTCCGCGCTACCGGTGCCGCATGCGCCTGCCGTCATCTTTAGAAACCGTGAAGCCGCCGGAGAGATAGTCGCTGCTCGACGACTCGAGCCGCCGGCGTGCCGCGCGTGGTGCGGCGGCGGCGAACAGCGCCTTCGCTCGCGTGGCGACGGAGTGGCCGCGGCCGAGTGCGATCCGGACCACCTTGCGCCGCGCGTCCGGGGCCTCTGCCAGAAGCGACATCCTGGCCTCCACGAGCTCGAGCTCACGTTTGTAATCCGCGTGGGCCGCCTGCATGACCGCGCGGTCGTGAGCGCTGAGGCGCGGGTCGTCGCGGTGCTTGTCGAGCAGCTTCATGCAGCCGTCCGCCATCCGGCGCGCGTCGGCACTGATGCTCGACGCTGACACGCGGTACTCCGCGAGCGGCTCGTTCACCAGTCCCACGCGGGACCCGTCGAGCACAAGCCGCAGCCACATGTCCCAGTCCTCCGTGGGCGGCATCTGCTCGTCGAAGCCGCCGAGCGCGAGCGCGCGCTCGCGTCGCACGGCGGCCAGCGGGTACACGAAGTTGCCGCGCAGCAGGCGCTCACGCTGGCGCTTCGCCTCGAAGCTGTGCCCCTTGTCGTAGTAGCGCCGCACCACGCGCCCGTCGAGCGTCATGTAGGAGTCGGTCGTGAGGATGTCGAGGTCGGGACGCGCGACCGCGAGGTCACCCAGCGCCTCGAGCCTTCCCGGAGCGAAGATGTCGTCGGCGTCCAGGATCACGACGAAGTCGCCTGTCGCCACGCGGAGGCCCATGTTGCGCGTGGAGGCAACGCCGTTGTTCTCCTGCCGGATCAGCTGAATGCGCTCGCGGTACGGCGCGAGCGACTCGTCGAGGTCGTCTGTGGAGCCGTCGTCGACGACGATCACCTCGTGGGCCGGCTCCGTCTGCGCGAACACCGACTCGAGCGCCTCACCGATCGTCGCAGCCGCCTGATAGGCGCCGATCACGACGCTGAAGGTCGGCCGCGCCCCCGACTCGACCGGCACATCGGAGGCCGGTGCCACGAAGCGCGAATCCATTCAGGCAATCGGTAGCACGTGACGCGGTGACGCGCCACCGGATCAGGCGGCTCGCTGCCGGGCTCGGCGGCTCTGGCGCTTTGCGTACAGGGCCGCTGCATCCGCCGCTTCGAGCACGTGCTCGGGCTCGCGCCCGTCCTCCGGGAACAGGCCCACGCCCACACTCGCGCTCAGCACCGCGAGCCCGCGTGTCGCGCTACGCACCGCCGCCTCGGCCCGGTCGGCCAGGTGCTCGGCGCCGGCTCGGTCGGTCTCCGGTGCGAGCACGCAGAACTCGTCGCCGCCCATGCGCGCCACCGTGTCCTGGTCTCGGACGGCACGTTCTAGCGCCAGCGCGACGTCGCGGAGCACGTCGTCACCGGCCGGATGCCCGAAGCGGTCGTTCACCGATTTGAATCCGTCCAGGTCCAGTGCGACGACCGCGAACGTGCGCGACTGACGCGTGTGGCGCGCCGCCTCGTAGGCCAGCCGCTCGTCGAAGGAGCGCCGGTTGGCGAGTCCCGTCAGGGGGTCGCGCAGGGAGGTGGCGCGCAGTGCATCGCGCTCGCGCTCGAGGCGCCCGCGGGTGGAGACCAGCAGAGCCGTGCTCGACCCGACGATGATCGCGAGGAGCGGCAGCGAGGGCAGCGCGCCATGGCCGGCGAGCGCGGGCAGGATCGCCGCCACGCTGACGGCGGCCGCACCCGCGTACGCCTGGCCGGCGCTGCTCCCGGCACGGGCGAGCACTAGCGAAGCCGGGACGCACAGCCATACCGCCTGAGCGCCGCCGAGCACCGCGACGGCCGGCACCACCAGTGTGGAGAGGGCGGCCGTGCGCACCAGCGCGCCGGCGCGGCGCCCGCTGGCAGGGACGCGCCTCGACTCCCGCGGTCGCTCGGCCGGCATGTCCGCAGTCTTGCGGCGAAGGCGGACCGAAACGGGGTGGTGTCCTCCACTTCCACTGGGCTTCGCGCAGGTCTAGGCTTGCCCTGCGTGGCTACCGGCACGCTAGAAGCGCCAGCCGAGAGCTTTCTGGCTCACTTCACGCCCGCGGAGCTCGAGGCGTTTCGCGGGCTGGCCATCCGCAGGCGGTTCCCCAGCGGCTGCACGATCTTCAACCAGGGCGACGAGTCCGGCAGCGTCTACGTGCTCGTCCAGGGGCGAGCGAGGATCTCCTGCGTCGGCGAGAGCGGCAAGCTGGCCGTGCTCGGCTTCCCCGGCCCCGGAGACATGCTCGGCGAGCTGTCGGTGTTCGACGGCCTTCCCCGCTCGGCGACCCTCACCGCGGTGGACGCCATCGAGGCCCTCGCGGTCCCGGCCGGCGACTTCCGCCGCTTCGTGGACGCGCATCCGCGCGTGGCTCTCCTGATCATCGAGACCCTGGTGCAGCGGCTCCGTGCCGCCGACCGCCAGCGCCTCGACTTCGCGATGTACGACGTGACCGGCCGCGTGGCGCGGCGGCTGCTGCAACTGGCGGACGAGTTCGGCGAGCGGGAGGGCGACGGCGTGCGCATCGGCCTGAGGCTCTCGCAGGACGACCTGGCCGGCTGGGAGGGCTCCTCGCGAGAGGCGGTGAGCAAGTCGCTCCACGCGCTGCGGGACCTCGGCTGGATCCGCACAGAGCGGCAACGGCTCACGGTGCTCGACATGGACGCACTGCGCGAGTTCGCCGGCTGATTCCTCTGTGGAGAATTACGTACTGCGGGCGTGCCGGAGTGCGTGGAAGCGGCCTCCGTGCGGGCGTACCTTGCTCGCACTCGCCAACGTAGGAGGTCCCAAATGAAGTCGCACCGCCGCAGTCTCTTCCGATTCCGCCGCCACGTCATCGCGCTCGCCTGTGCGGGCTCGCTTGCGCTTCCGGCGATCGCATCCGCCCGGCCCATGGACGAGCCGCTTGCAGCCCCGTCGCTCTCGAGCTCGCCCTCGGCCGTGCATTCGCACCCCTACCCCGCGTCACACGCGCTCAACTCGTTCCGGTTCTCGCCGTCCGAGCGTGTGACGAACTCGCCGCCCGCCTTCTCTCCGTCCGCGTCTGAGCGCGTGACCGACTTCAAGGCCCCGGCGATCTTCTCGGAGCCGAGCCCGACCGTGACCGTCGTCAAGACCACCGACACGCGAGCGCTCACGATCGCGCTCTCCGGAGCCGCCCTGCTCATCGCGCTGATCGGTAGCGGCTACGTGCTGGTCCGCCTGCACGGGCTCCGCCAGACCCCCGCCGGCGGGATCTCCTAAACAAGCCGGCGCCGTCCACGGAACGCGGCTCTCGCCCTCGGGCGGGGGCCGCGTTTCGCTTTCGGTTGTGGCTACCCGACGGGCTGCTTCTCAGCCTCGCGCAGCTCCCGCTCGAGTTCCTTGCTGTCGGTGTCGACCTGCTTCTCGGCCGATCGCCTGGCGCGCGTGAGCACCTTGTCGAGCTGCTCCTCGAGGCGCGATTCGCCGATCACGATCAGCCCGGCCTCTCCGTCGTCGAGCAGGTCGCCGAGCTCCTTCATGTCGCCGCGCGACATGCCGCGCGCGAAATGCCCGATCACTCCTCCGGTGACCCCGCCGACGGCGGCCGCGCCGAGGATCGACGGCGGGAACAGCACGCCTAGCACCGCGCCGGCGGCGATGCCGGTCCAGGCTCCGTGCTGCGTCGGCTTCTCATGCTTCTCGACGTGCACCTTGCCGTCATCGTCCTTGCTGATGATGGCCACGTCGTAGGTGCCGACGAGGTCGGCGGCGTGGAGGTCGAGCAGAGCGTCGTAATCGGCGCGCGCGTCGTCGGCTGTGCCGTACGCCGCCGCATAGATGAAAACCGGCCTATCGCTCATGGCGAGGACTCCTTCTCTCGGGTGGGAGAACCGGTGTCCACGCTAAGGAGCGGCGCGAGCGACGGCATCACTCGAAACGGATGATCGCGAGTCGGGCCGGTGATCTTCTCCCCGGGCAGTTGCGGAGCCTCTCACGGAGCGGCGAAGGAATCGAACCTTCCAAGCGTGGGGCTGCCACGCCCTGCCGGTTTTGAAGACCGGATGGGCCACCAGACCCGTGCCGCTCCGCGCGCGAGTCTAGGTGTCTACATTGGCGACGTGCGCTCGGCCGACTGGACCGCGCAGGACCTGCCCGACCTAGGCGGCCGCACCGTGGTGGTTACGGGCGCCAACAGCGGTATCGGCCGCGTCACTGCGACAGAGCTCGCGCGCGCTGGAGCGCGCGTGGTGCTCGCTGTGCGGGACACGGCCAAGGGACACGAGGTCGCGACTGCCATGCCGGGCGTCACCGACGTGCGACGGCTCGACCTCGCCGACCTCGCGTCGGTGCGCGAGTTCGCGGACGGCTGGGACGGCGGCCTCGACATCCTGATCAACAACGCGGGCGTGATGGCCGTTCCGGAGAGGCGCACCAAGGACGGCTTCGAGATGCAGATCGGCAGCAACCATCTCGGCCACTTCGCGCTCACCAACCTGCTGCTGCCGCACATCACCGAGCGCGTAACCACGGTCTCGTCCACGGTTCATCGCATGGGCAGCATCCACCTCGACGACCTGAACTGGGAGAAGCGCCGCTACCAGCGCTGGCCCGCGTACTTCCAGTCGAAGCTGGCGAACCTGCTCTTCACGCTCGAGCTGCAGCGGCGCCTTGCCGACGCCGGCTCGCAGGTGCGGGCGACCGCGGCGCACCCCGGCTACGCCGCCACCAACTTGCAGAGCCACACCGAGAGCCTCGTCCAGAACACGGTCATGGCGGTGGGCAACAGGCTCTTCGCGCAAAGCGACGAGATGGGCGCGCTTCCGACCCTGTACGCCGCCACGCAGGACATCCCCGGGGGCGCCTACGTGGGCCCGGGCGGGATCGGCGAGCAGCGCGGTCACCCGACGCTCGTCGGGCGGAGCTCCGCGGCAAGCGACGCGAACACCGCGAGAAAGCTGTGGAACCTGTCGGAGCGACTAACCGGCGTGAGCTGCCCGCTCGCTCCGGCGGCGGCCTAGGCGAGTCCGTGCTCGAGCGCGCCCTTCACCGACGCGTCGAGCGCGTTCACGCGGTACAGCGCCAGCGCCTCAGCCGAACCAAAGCGGCGGCCCGGGAGCGAATCCGGTCCGTGGTGCCCGAGCACGCAGTGCGAGAGCTGCAGCGACTTGTCCGCCGGCAGGCCTTCTGAGCGCCCCGCGATCATCGCCTGGCCAAGTGCGACGTGCCCGAGCAGCCGGCCTTCGTCGCTGAGCTCTATCGCGGCGCCGAACGCGAACTCACGCGTCTTGCCGATGTCGTGCAGGAGCGCGGCGGTGAGGAGCAGGTCCGAGTTGAGCCGGGGGTGCAGCGTGCACGCCTCCTGCGCAAGGGTGGCGACGGCGACGGTGTGCTCGAGCAGCCCGCCGAGGTAGGCGTGGTGGCCGCCGCGCGTGCAGGGAGCGTGGCGCAGATTCGCGCGGAACGAGTCGTCGTCGAGGAAGTCCGCGAGCAGCCTGCGGTAGTCGGCGTCGTAGACGTCACGCGCGAGGTGCTCGAGGAAGCCGTCGAGCTCCGTGAGATCGCGGTAGGCCGTCGGCAGGAAGGCGGCGGGATCCGCCTCGCCCGCCTCGGCGCGGCGGATCTCGCGCAGGTCGAGCTGCAGCTCGTCGCGGAAGCGTTCCACGCGTCCGGTCACGTGCACGAGATCGCCGCGGTCGAACAGCCCGGCGACGAAATCCGCGTCGCGGAACACGCGCGCGCCGATGGTGCCGCTGCTGTCGCGGAGCTCGACCGCGAGGTACGGGGAGCCGTTCCGCGCGGTCAGCCGGTCCTTGCGCGTGCAGGCGTAGATGCCGCGCATCTCGTCGCCGGCGCGAAGCTGGGCGATCGCTTTCGAGGGCTGTGAGGTGGCCGCCTCCATCGACCGTCCATCTTCGATCCCGAGCCGGACGCCGAATCGATCCAGGTGTGCGCCGATCGCGCCTTCGGTACCGTGAATCCAGTGGAGGCCCTCTCCTTCAGCCACCGTCCCGACCTGCGGGACCCCGCGCTCGTGTGCGCATTCTCGGGCTGGAACGACGCCGCGGAGGCGGCATCGTCGGCCGTCTCGTTCCTCGTGAACGCGTTCGGAGGCTTCGAGGTCGCGCGCATCGACCCGGAGGAGTTCTTCGACTTCACCGCGGTTCGCCCGACGATTCGGCTCGACGAGGGGCGCACCCGCGTGATCGAGTGGCCCGCCACGACCATTCACGCGGCACACATACCCGCCGCGGAGCGCGACCTCGTGCTGGTGCAGGGCAGCGAACCCTCGCTCAAGTGGCGCGGCTTCACGGACTGTGTCATCGAGGCCGCGCGCCAGCTCGACGTGAAGCTCGTCGTCACCCTTGGCGCCCTGCTCGCGGACGTGCCGCACACGCGGCCGGTCGCGGTGTCGGGGCTCGCGAACGATCAGGAGCTGATCGACAGCCTCGGGCTCGAGCGCACGAGCTACGAGGGCCCGACCGGCATCATCGGCGTGGTCCACGACGCGTGCGCGAAGGCGGGCATCCCGTCGGCGAGCCTGTGGGCAGCGGTGCCGCACTACGTCGCCGCGGCGCCGAACCCCAAGGCCGCGCTCGCGCTCATCCGCCGCTTCGAGGGGATCGCGAAGGTGGCCGTCGACGCGAGCTCGCTCGAGGAGGCCGCCGAGGACTACGACCGCCAGGTGAACGCCGCCGTCGCGAGCGACCCGGAGGTCAAGGAGTTCGTCGAGCGCCTCGAGGAGACGATGGACGAGGTCGACGAGATCACGATGCGGCCGCAGGACCTGCCGTCCGCCGATTCGATCGCGCGCGACTTCCAGCGCTTCCTGCGCCAGCGCCGCCACGAAGAGGGCGACGGCTAGCTACTTCTCGGCCGCTGGGCAGATGATCCGGTAGTCGCAGAACGCGCACACGTCGTACGAGGGCGTGGGCTCGAAGTCCTGCGCGAGGATGCCCTCCGCGATCGTCGCGACCGTGGTGCGCACGCGCTCGAGCTCGTCCTCGGAGTGCTCCACCGGCACCTTCTCGTTGTCGAGCACGTAGTAGTAGCTCTGCGCGCAGGTGTCGACCTCCCACGATTCGCGCGCGCCCATCTGATAGAGCGAGAGCTGCACGTCGTTGCGCAGCTCGGACGCGGACTTCGGCTTGCCGGTCTTGTAGTCGATCAGCTCGTAGCGGCCGTCCGGCAGCCGATCGACGCGGTCCACGCGCCCGCGCAGCAGGTGCGGCCCGAGCCTGAACGCGAAGCCGCGCTCGAACCACACCGGCTCGCCCTTGCGCTCGCGGTCGAGCTCCCAGTAGCGCTCGAGCGCCGCGACCGCCTTCGCGCGGAACTGCAGGTCGTCGTTCGAGTCGCCGAAGCCGGAGCGCCGCCAGCTCTGCTCGAACAGCAGCATCAGGTCATCGAGCGAGCCGCCGCCTTGCGTGTGGAAGCGCTCGAGCACCTGGTGCACCACGATCCCGAAGCGCTGGTTGATGCTCGGCTCCTGGGGGATGCGGAACACGCGCGCGAACTTGTACTTGAGCGGGCACAGCCGGTAGGTCTCGATGTCGGACGCGGACAGCATCAGGCCGTCGCCGCGGCGCGGGATGAACGCTTCGAGCGACTGCTCTGACGGAACGCCAGGGGCGCCGGCTGCGCGCCGTCGCTCGTCGCGCTCGGTGTCGCGCAGGTAATCGTCGAGCGCCGAGAGCTTGAACGCATCGACCTGCTCGGGCGTGGCCGCCTGCAGCAGCAGGTCGTTCACCTCGGGCAGCGAGTCGGACACCGACTGCCCCTCCTTCGTCCGCTCGATCAGGGCCGCGACCTTCAACAGCTCGAGGTAGCGCACCACCGACTGCGACACGTCCACGTAGGTGTCGAGCCGCATCTCGCCAAGGCGCGCGCCGGTGCGCGGCACGCTGTCGAGCAGCTCGTCGCGGAGCATGCGGAAGGTCGAGTGCAGCCCCTCCGCCGGGCCGAACAGCTCCTCCTCGAAGATGTCCTCGTCCGCGCCGAGCGCGGCTCGCGCCTCCTCGTAGAACGGCGACGGCCGCGAGCGCTCGCCGCCCTCCGGCCATGCGAGCACGAGCGACCTTCGCGCGCGAGTCATCGCCACGTGGAGCAGCCGGCGCATCTCGAGCTCGTGCGCCCGCCCGCTGTCGCCGGGCAGGCGCTCCTTGAGGAGCTCGTCGGGGATCTGGTCGGCCGGCCCGGAGCGGCGCACGCCGGGCATTCGCGCGGCCGACAGGCCGAGCACGAGCACATGGTCGAACTCGAGCCCCTTCGCCGCATGCATCGTCATCACCTGCACCGCGGGCGGCAGGCCTGTCGGAGTCGCCTCCTCCTCCCGCAGCCCCGCCTCGGCAACGGCGGAGATGTAACGCACGAAGTCGCGCGGCGTGGCGTCGGGCTGGCGCCGCATGTACGCGCCCGCGAGCTCGGACAGCTTTGCGATGTTCACGAGCCGCTCGACCGTGTCGGCCTGCGCGGCGTACACCTGCTGGCGGCGCAGGCCGATCCGCTCGATCAGCCGGTGCACGAACGCGTCAGGCCGCATCTCCTCGAATGCGCTCGAGGCCGCGCGGTAGAGGCGAAGGAACGCGAGGGCGCGGTCGCGGCCCTCCGGCGAGAGCGTCGGGGTATCGAGCGCGGCGCGCACGCCCGCCACCATGTCGAGCTTGCGGCGGCGCGCGAACTGAGTGAGTCGTGCGATGTCCACGGAGCGCAGCTCGATCGGCGGGCGCGACAGTGCGCGCACCACCGCCCCCGAGTCTGCCGGGGCCGCGAGCAGCCGCAGCCAGGCGAGCAGGTCGCGCACCTCCGTGCGCTGGAAGTAGGCGGCCGCCCCGGTGAGCCGGAACGGCACCGCCCGCTCCTCGAGCGCCACGCCCACGAGCTGACCCTCGCTGCGCACGGAGCGGACGAGCACGGCGATCTCCTGCGGCGACACGCCGGATGCGATGAGCTTCTCCGCGTGCGCCGCCGCGGCCTGGGCCTGGGCACGGTCGGAGCGCCCGCGCCAGAAGCGCACGTCTCCGCCGCGCCCGCCACGGAGCGTCTTCTCGATCCGCTCGGGATCGGGAGCGACGACCGCCGTCGCGGCGCGCAGGATCTTCGAGCCCGAGCGGTAGTTGCGCTCGAGGCGCACCAGCTCGCCGTCGGGAAACTCCTGCTGGAAGTCGAGCAGGTTCTTCTGCGACGCCCCGCGGAAGCGGTAGATCGACTGGTCGTCGTCGCCTACCACGGTCACGTTGCCGTGCTCCTGCACCAGCGCGCGCAGCAGCACACCCTGGGCGAAGTTCGTGTCCTGGTACTCGTCCACGAGCACGTGGCGGAAGCGGCCGGCCACTCGGGCGCGCACGTGCGGCTTCTCGTGGAGCATGCGGAACGCGTGCAGGATCAGGTCGCCGAAGTCGAGCGACCCTGTCTCGGCCAGCAGCCGGTCGTGGTCGGCGTACACCTTCGCGAACTCGAGCTCTCGCGCCGCATGCGTGCGCTCGGCGTCGCCGCCGTCGCGGGCGCGCTCGTCGAGCCCCCGCGCGAACGCCAGGTAGTCGGCCGCGGTGACCATCTCGTCCTTGAGCCGGTCGATCCGCGCGATGAAGCTCGCGAGCAGCGGCACCGGGTTGCCGCGGATCTCGTGGCTGCGCAGCGTGAGGTCGTCGATGCGGTCGAGCAGCAGCGACAGCCGGTCGGCCGGGGTGACAGGCGCGAAGAACGGGTTCACGCCCGCCTCGAGCGCCTCCTCCTGGAGAAGGCGCGCGCAGAAGGCGTGGAAGGTGGAGACCCACAGCTCGTCCCAGGGCTCGTCGAGCAGCACCTCGAGCCGCTCGCGCATCTCGGCGGCCGCCGGCGCCGAGAACGTGAGCGCCAGCACCGACTCCGGCGAGGCGCCCCGCTTCACCAGCCAGGCGAAGCGCGTCGTGATTGTCCGCGTCTTCCCCGTGCCCGCTCCCGCGATGACGGCGAGGGGGCCGCCCGGATGCGTGACGGCCCTGACCTGCGAGTCGTTCAGGCCGTCGAGCAGATCTGGCACGGCTCAAGGATACGTCCGCCGGCAGGGTTGCCCGGCGCCATTCGTGGGAAGGATCGGCGCCGTGGCCAGATTGCGGAGGTCGGACTGCTCAGGCCCGGGCATCAGCCGGCGGCGCCGCGGGCGCGGCTTCGCCTTCTACGACGAGGACGGCGAGAAGATCGACGATCCAGAGGTGCTCGAGCGCATCGACGAGCTCAGGATCCCGCCTGCCTGGAAGAACGTGTGGATCTGCCCCTACCCGATGGGGCACCTTCAGGCGACCGGGCTCGACGCCCGCGGCCGCAAGCAGTACCTGTACCACCCCAAGTGGCGGGAGCGGCGCGACCAGCAGAAGTTCGACGACATGATTGCCTTTGCTCACGCGCTGCCGAAGATGCGTGAGCGGGTCGACGCGGACCTCGCGCGACGCGGCACGGACCGCGAGCGCGTGCTGGCGGCGGCGATCCGCCTGCTGGAGCTCGGCTTCTTCCGGGTCGGCGGTGAGGACTACGCCGTCGAGAACGAGACCTTCGGGCTCGCCACCATGAAGAAGAGCCACGTGACGCTCGGGCGGCAGGGCGCGATCACGTTCGACTATCCCGCGAAGAGCGGCCAGCGGCAGGTGCGCTCGATCGTCGCGCCGGAGGTCTTCGACATCGTCAAACAGCTGAAGCAGCGCCGCGGCGGGAGCGACGAGCTGCTCGCCTATCGCGACCGCCGCAGATGGGTGGACGTGAAGTCCTCGGACATCAACGCGTACCTGAAGGAGGCGACCGGCGGCGACTTCTCGGCGAAGGACTTCCGCACCTGGAACGCGACGGTGCTCGCGGCCGTCGCGCTCGCGGTGTCGCCGAACGCCAGCGCCTCGAAGACGTCGCGCAAGCGCGCAATCACGCGGGCCGTGAAGGAGGTCGCGGTCTACCTCGGCAACACGCCGGCCGTCTGCCGCGCCTCCTACATCGACCCGCGGGTGTTCGATCGCTTCCAGGCGGGGTACACGATCAGCGGCGTGATCGCGGAGCTTGGCGAACAGAACGACTTGGAGCGCTCGGCGCTCCACGGCAACGTGGAGGAGGCCGTGCTCGACCTGCTCGCCGAGGACGTGGAAGCGGATGGCATCGAGTCCGTCGACGAGGTCCTGGAAGTCGTCGTCTGATGCCCACCGCGGCCATCCTCGACATCGACGGCACGCTCGTCGACACGAATTACCAGCACGCGATCGCGTGGTACCGCGCGTTCCGCCAGCACGGCTTCGTGCTGCCGATCTGGCGGATCCACCGGCACATCGGGATGGGCGGCGACAAGCTCGTCGCCGCCCTCACCAGCGAGGCGGTCGACGCGGCACACGGCGACGACATCCGAACGGCCGAGGGTGCGCTCTACATGGTGCTGATCGCGGAGGTCGAGCCGATGCGCGGAGCGCGCGAGCTGCTCGAGGAGCTGCGCCGGCGCGGGCACCCGGTGGTGCTCGCAAGCTCCGCGAAGGCCTCCGAGGTGGAGCACTACCTCGACCTGCTCGAGGCACGCGAGATCGCTGACGGTTGGACCAGCGCGGGCGACGTCAAGGCGACGAAGCCGGACCCCGACCTGGTGCAGGCGGCGCTCGACAAGGCAGGCACCAAGGAGGCCGTGATGGTCGGCGACACGCCTTGGGACGTGAAGGCGGCGAAGAACGCAGGCATCGACACGATCGGAGTTCTCACCGGCGGCTTCTCCGCCTGGGAGCTCGACGAGGCGGGAGCGGCCTGCGTGTTCGAGTCGATCGAAGAGCTGCGCCTGAGGCTCGACGAGACGCCGCTCGCGGGCTAGCGCGAGAGCAGCCCGTGACCGGTGGCCACCGAGCGGGCCACCTCGACGAGCTTGAGGTTGCTGCTGCGCGCATGCTCGCGCAGCATCTGGAACGCGTCCCTCTCGTTCACGCCGTGCCGCTCCATAAGGATGCCCTTGGCTCGCTCGATGATTGCGCGTCGGGCGAGCGCCGTCTCGAGCTGTTCGACCTCGTCCGACAGCCGGCGCAGCTCGCCGTGGCGACGGATCGTGATCTCGATCTCGCTCTGGATCGCTTCGGGGGTGGCCGGGGCGACGAACCCGAAGAGACCCTTCTCCGCGGCGAGGGCCACGAACTCGGGCTCCTCGACCTCCATCAGGGCGAGCACGGCGCAGTCGGCCTCCTGCACGAGCTCGTCGATCAGGTCGAGCGCGTGGTCCTCGTCGCCGTGGAGCTTCACGATCGCCACGTCGGGATGGTTGTCGTTGATCTCGCGCGACAGCTCGCGCACCGACACGGCTCGCGCCGTCACCTCGTGACCGAGCTCGCGCAGCATCGAGGCGAGCCGGTCCAGGGCGGCGTGATCCTCGTCGGCCACGAGCACGCGGAGGCCCACGGTCTGCGAGTCACTCAGTGCGGCCACATCCCCCTCTTGCGGTAGGTCTCGTTGCTATCGTTCATGAGCAGTTCCGGCCCAGCACCCCGCCGGCCAGCTTCGCGCCCTAGAACGCCGGCGCTCGTCTTTTCGCTGGGATCCCGGATTGGGGCGCACACAATGGTCGAAAACCCCGCAGCGGTGTCGTGGCTTCCAGGGCCAGGCTCTGCCATGACGGCCTCAGATCCTAGTCCCGCAGAGCGGGTACCTCGAAATGGGGGCAGGATCGAGCGGGACCGCAGGCTGATCGAGCGCTATCAGCAGAGTGGCGACCGCGCTGCCCGGGACGAGCTGGTACGGCGCTTCATCCCGCTCGTGCGTCAGCTTGCGCGCCGCTACCAGCGCGGGAACGAACCGCTCGAGGACCTCGTCCAGGTGGCGAGCATCGGGCTCGTGAAGGCGCTCGACCGCTTCGACGCCAGCCGGGGCACGGCCTTCTCGAGCTACGCGGTGCCGACGATCCTCGGCGAGCTGAAGCGCTATTTCCGCGACTCCGGCTGGGCGGTGCACGTGCCGCGCGGCATGCAGGAACGGGTGCTCGAGGTGAATCGCGCCGTGACGCGGCTGTCTCGCGAGACCGGCCGCTCTCCGTCGGCAAGCGAGGTGGCCGAGGCGACGGGGCTCGAGACCGAGCAGGTACTCGAGGCGATGGAGGCCGCCGTGGCGTACGAGACCGTGTCGCTTGACGCACCCCGTGCCGCCGACGACGAGGAGACCGACGGGTACGAGCGGCGCCTTGGGGCGGAGGACGAGAACTACGACCTGGTCGAGTACGGCGCCACGCTCGCGCCCGCGCTCAAGGAGCTCGAACCCCGCGATCGCCTCGTACTGCACCTGCGCTTCAAGGAGGACCTGACACAGTCGGAGATCGCCGAGCGCATCGGCGTGTCGCAGATGCACGTGTCGCGCCTGATCCGGCGCGCGCTCACGCGCCTGCGCGACAGCACCGCCGTCGAGGAGGACTGAGCGCCCGCCAGCCCGGGTAGCTCGCCGCCGATGCGAATCGTCGTCGTAGGCGCAACGGGCAACGTGGGCACGAGCGTTGTGCGCGCGCTGATTCCCGACCCGCAGGTGGAGTCGATCGTCGGCGTGGCGCGGCGGCTGCCGCCGGATCAGCGCATCGAGAAGGTGGAGTGGCGGTCCGCGGACATCCGCAGTGCCAACCTGGTCGAGCTCTTCCGCGGCGCCGACGCGGTGATCCATCTCGCCTGGCTGATCCAGCCCTCGCGCGACCTCGCCGAGTTGCGCTCGGTGAACGTGGACGGAAGCGCGCGCGTGTTCGAGGCGGTCGGCGAGGCGGGCGTTCCGGCGCTCGTGTACGCGTCGTCGGTGGGCGCCTACTCCCCCGGCCCGAAGGACCGCGCGGTGGACGAGAGCTGGCCGACCGGAGGGATCGAGTCCTCGTTCTACTCGCGCCACAAGGCCGAGGTCGAGCGACTGCTCGATCGCTTCGAGCACGAGCGCCCGGAGGTGCGCTCGGTGCGCCTTCGGCCCGGGCTGATCTTCAAGCGCGAGGCCGGCGCCGAGATCCGGAGGCTGTTCGCCGGGCCGTTCCTTCCGAGCCGGCTGTTGCGCAAGGAGCTGATCCCGGTCGTGCCGGACATACCGCGGCTGCGCTTCCAGGCGGTTCACTCGTACGACGTCGGCGAGGCCTATCGGATGGCCGCGCTCGCTGATGCGGCGGGTCCGTTCAACGTCGCCGCCGAGCCGGTCCTCGACCCGCGCGAACTCGCGCGGCTCCTCGAGGCGCGAGCGGTCCGAATGCCGGCCGGCCTGGTGCGCACGGCCGCCGACATCACCTGGAGGCTCCACCTGCAGCCAACGCCGCCGGGGTGGGTGGACATGGCGCTCGGCGTTCCGATCATGGACAGCTCGCGGGCACGGCGCGAGCTCGGCTGGCAGCCGCGCCACAGCGCGGGCGAGGCGCTACTCGACGTGCTTGCCGGTATCCACGACTCGGCGGGCGACCGCACTCCCCCGCTGTCGCCGGATGCCGGCGGACCCGCTCGCCTGCGAGAGGTCGCGACGCGAGTCGGCGGCCAGAACCCGTAGGCGTCCCGGAGCGGAAAAGACGACGAGCGAGGCGCTCCCGCAACGCCTCGCTCGTGAAAGCCTCCCGCGCTCTCGCCCGGACCCGTCCGAATGAAGTCTTCAGTGGCGTTGGATCGAGGCGACACCCCGGCCGGGATGTCGCCTCACCGGTGCAGCTCCCTCAACCACTCGGTTTCTCACGGCACTTCCCTGTACCGTGCGCCCTGAAAGTACCCCTTGCCACGAGGGGTAAAACGTTGGCCGCTGCGGAGCGATTTCTTGGCGCGCGGCCGCTCCAGTCAGGCGGCTTGCGCGAGTGGCCGGCGGTCGTCGCGGGCCGCGTGCGGGGCGGCCTCCAGGCGCCGACGCTGGCCGTTCTGGCCCCGTGCGCGCTCGAGCGCCGGGCGCTCCACGAGGCTCCAGCTGGCCGCCGCCACGACGAGCGCCGGCGGCAGCACCGCTGCCAGGGCGAGGACGAGATCGTTCGGGAATAGACCGTGTCCCCGCATCCACACGATCACGGGCAGGTGCCAGAGGTAGAGGCCGTACGAGATGCGCCCGAGCCCCTCGAGCGGGCGACTCGCGAGGAAGCGCCGGCGTTCGCGCGAGGCCGCCGCGACGGAGATGAGCGCGGCGAAGCCGAGCGCGGCCGGCAGATCCTGGAAGGCCTGGAGCGTCACGGTGTCCTTGAGCGCCGCGTGCCAGGTCGCGTTCGCGGCGACAAGCGCGGCACCCAAGCCGATCAGCGCCCACGATGCCGGGCTGCCAATGGTGCGGCGGTGCACTCCGGCCGCGGCCAGCATGCCGCACGCGAAGTAGTCGATGTAGGCCGGGAGCGACCAGAGCAGCGGGTCCCGCGCGGCGTGCCCCGCCGTCACCCCTCGCGTCACAACTCCGACGGCGATCAGCCCAGCTATGAGGGCCAGCTGGTGGCGGCGAGTGCGGGCGAAGCGGATCGCCGTGAAGCCGATGAGAGGTAGCGCGACGTAGAAGCTGGCCTCGATCGCGAGGGTCCACATCGGCGGGTCGAGCCGCAGCAGCGTGTGCGGTGACCAGTTCTGCGCGAACACCAGGAAGAGCGGGAGCTGCGAGAAGTCGATGAGCTTGGTGCCTGGCGCGTGGTTCGCCGTGAGCATCAGGACGGACGCGCCGGCAACCGCTACGTAGTAGCCCGGCGCGATCCGGGCGAACCGGCTCCGGACGTAACGCCCGAGCGCCGGCGCTCGGTGACGCTCGAGTGACGCCCGCAACCACGGCGAATACAGCAGGTAACCGGAGAGCACGAAGAACAGGACGAGCCCGAGGTAGCCCTGGCGCAGCACATGGTCGTGCCAGGTCCGTGGGTGCCCGGAGTCGACGGTCGTGTACAGCCACACGTGGTAGACGAGCACGGATAGGGCCGCCACCCCCCGCAGCCCATCGAGCGCAGCAACACGCCCGCCCGCACGGGCGGACGACTGAGCGGCATCGCGCAGACGCGCACGACCGGAAGAAGGAACGCCCCTGTCCAACCGAGTGTGCGCAGCGCGAGCCCGGCGAGGGGCAACAGGCGCCACGAAGGCGGTGATACCCAAAGAGCCGAAGACCTAAATAAGACAGGCGGTAAACGGAGAGCAGCACCGCCGAGGCCCAGGCACTGCAGGCGGGGTGCGAAAAGCGAGGAGTGCGGTTCACGGTCGGCCCGTGGCGTACTCCGTACGCGAGGGCCGAGCGGGGGCCGCAATCCGAAGCTTTGCAGCGCCCCGAAGTGGGCGATCCAGGACTCGAACCTGGGACCTCTTCCTTATCAGAGAAGCGCTCTAACCGGCTGAGCTAATCGCCCGCGGCCCGCGATGATAGCGGCGCCCGCTTGGCGCGTCAGGCGGCTGGCTGGTGCAAAAGGCGGGCCGCCATCTCGACCGCCTCGCGTGGGTCGTCGAGCTCGAACTCGACGCGGCAGCGGCCGTTTACGATGCGCACCTTCACCTCGCGCGCGAGAGCCGCTGTGAGCGCGTCCTCGGCCGCGGCGACCAGGTCGCTCAGGTCCGGGTGGATCACGACCTGCGACTTGCGCGGCTTGGCCGGCGCCCCCTCCTCGGCCTCCTTGGCGCGCCTCTCGGTCTCGCGCACAGACCAGCCCCTCGTCCGCGCCGTGCGCGCCAGCCGTCGGCGCTCGGTTTGGTCCTTGCACATCAGGATGGCGCGTCCGTGCCCTTCCGACAGCTCGCCTGCCTCGAGCAGCTCGAGCGCCTCGTCGGGAAGGTCGAGCAGGCGGATCAGGTTGGAGATCGCCACCCGGCTGCGGCCCACTCGGCGGCCGAGCTCCTCCTTCGTCACTCCGAGGTCCTCGACGAGCGTCGCGCACGCGCGCGCCTCCTCGACCGGGTTGAGATCCTCGCGCGCCATGTTCTCGATCAGCGCGAGCTCGAGGCGCTCGCCCTCCTCGGTGACGCGGACGATCGCCGGGATCGAATCGAGGGCCGCCATCTTCGCCGCGCGCAGGCGGCGCTCGCCGGCGATCAGCTCGAAGCCGCCGCCATGGAGCGGCCGGACGACGATCGGCTGCAGCACGCCGCGCGCCTTGATCGACTCCGACAGCGCGAGCAGCGCCTCCGGGTCGAAGTCGCGCCGCGGCTGGTTCGGATTCGCGTCGACCAGCTCGACCGGAAGCTCGCGTAGACCCTCAGAGTCACGCGGGCTGCGCGGCAGGATCGCCGCAAGTCCGCGACCCATGCCACGAGCTTGTCCTGCATTTTGCGGACGCTCACCCTGGGGTGCAGGTTCAGCCACGGGCCGCCACCTCCTTGGCGAGCTGCAGATACGCGAGCGACCCGCTGCAGTGGGGATCGTGGCGCGTGACCGGCACACCGAAGCTGGGCGCCTCGCCCACTCTCACGTTGCGCGGGATTACGGTCTCGAACACGAGGTCGGGGAAGTGCTGGCGCACCTCGCGCTCGACGTCCTGGCCGAGGCGGGTGCGCGCGTCGTGCATGGTCAGGATCATCCCGGCGACGGTGAGCCGCGGGTTCAGCTCGCGCTGGATCAGCGAGAGCGTGTCGAGCAGATCGGCGAGGCCCTCCAGGGCGAAGTACTCGGTCTGTACCGGGACGATCACGCGGTCGGCCGCGACGAGCGCGTTGACGGTGAGCGGTCCGAGCGACGGCGGGCAGTCGAGAATCGTGAACAGGTAGCGCTCGCGCACGGCCCCGAGGACCTCCGCCAGGCGCGACTCCGAGCCCGGGAGCTGCGGCAGCTCGACGTTCGCCCCGGCAAGGTCCGGCGTGGCCGGCACCACGTGGAGGTTGTCGATGGCGGTGGGGCGCGCGATGTCTGCCACCGTCGCGTCGCCGCACAGGCAGTCGTAGACCGAGGGCTCCGCGTCTTTGGGCAGCCCCAGCCCCACCGTGGCGTTCGCCTGTGGATCGAGGTCGACCAGCAGCGTCGGGTAGCCGGTCTCGGCTACGCAGGCGGCCACGTTGACCGCGGTCGTCGTCTTCCCCACGCCGCCCTTCTGGTTGGCTATCGCGTAGACGGTGCCCATCGCCCCCGGAAGGTAGCGAGGACGGCGGTCAGAACTCGGATCGTTCGGGTGCGAACCGTCAGCCCAGCGGCCGCTTCGCCGCCATCCCAGAGCGGCGCGGGAACCCAGAAGGCGTGGGCGCAATCTTGCGAAAGACGTGAAGATGGCGGTTCAGCGCCCCCTCGAACGGCTCGACGCGGCGCACTTCCGCGAGTTCTAGGCCCAGCCGTTCGGCGGCTCCCGCTCCGGCCTGTTCCTCCGCCTCGTCTCGGGCGCCCTTCCAGGCCACGAGGCTGCCGCCCTCCTCGAGCAGCGGTGCGGCGTACTCCACGAGTACCGCGAGCGGCGCGAGCGCACGCGCCGTCACGAGGTCGTACGCGTCGCGCCCCGGTCCGGCGCCCCACTCCTCCGCACGCGCGGGGATCGCGTGAGCGTTCGGGAGCCCGGCCGCTCGAGCCATCCGCTCGATCACCTCGCATTTCCGGCGCGTGGCCTCCACCAGGTCCAGCCGCGCGCGAGGCAGCGCGGCCGCCAGGGCCAAGCCGGGAAAGCCCGCGCCGGCACCGATATCCGCGATCGCGCGTGCGGAGCGCAGCTCCTCGAGCTCGAGCCCACTCAAGCTGTCCGCGATGTGCTGGCGGACGGCCTCATCTGGAGTCCGAACGGTGGTCGGCGGGTCGGGCTCGGCCGCCAGCGCCTCGAGCAACGCCGCGAAGCGGTCGGATACGCCGGCCGGGAGCCCATAACGGGCCGCGAGAGCGTCGAGCGTTTCCCGTGAAACGCTCAGGAGGCGTCAGTCGGGCCTGACGGGAGAGACGACCAGGCGACGATCTGGCTCGTCGCCCTCGCTGTGAGTCGTCACATCTCCACGCCCGGCGAGGTAGTCGTGGACGATCTTGCGATCCGCGGCCGACATCGGCTCTAGCTCCACTGGGCGCTTGACCGAGATCGCGTCGTCGACGGCGCGATCTGCGCTCCTCTGCAGGGCCGCCTGGCGGCGCGCGCGATAGCCGGCCGCGTCGACCACGATCCGCTTGCGCTCCGCGTCAGCGCGGAACGCGATCCGCACCGCGAGGTGCTGGATCGAGTCGATCGTGGTCCCGTGCTTACCGATCAGCAGGCCGAGG
>JBJMLG010000138.1:0-9165 GCA_045805385.1 Thermoleophilaceae bacterium | reverse complement strand
CCGCTTCGCTCGTGCACCGACGCGCCGCCCAGCTCCGCGGCCGTCACGTCCTCGCCGATCGCCTCGCGCACGACCGCCGGCCCGGTCAGGAACATTGCCGCCTCGCGGTCCATCACCACGAAGTCGGTGAGCGCTGGCGAGTAGGCCGCTCCCCCGGCCGCGGCGCCGCAGATCACGGAGATCTGGGGCACGACCGCGGACAGCGCCACGATCTCGCGGAACACGCGCCCGTAGCCGTCGAGCGCGGCCACGCCCTCCTGCAGGCGGGCGCCGCCCGAGTCGACGAACCCGACCACCGGCGCGCGTGCGCGGCCTGCAAGCCGCAGCACCTCGGTGATCGTGTCGGCGTGCGCCGCACCGAGCGAGCCGCCTGCGAAGGAGCTGTCCTGCGCGTAGCAGTAGACCGGCCTACCCTCGACGCGGCCCGAGCCGCCGATCACGCCGTCGCCTGGGCGGGCCTTGGCGCCGAGCCTGACCGACGCGACGTGGCTGCGCAGCACCCGCAGCGAGCCCGGGTCGCACAGCAGCTCGAGCCGCTCGAGCGGATCGAGCCGGCGGCGGGCGCTGGGGAGCTGCTGAGCCGTCTGCGTCATAGCGCGCCGATGCAGAGCACCGCGTTGTGCCCGCCGAAGCCGAACGAGTTCGAGATCGCGATCGCTCCCTCGGGCAGCTCTCGCGCCTCGCCGGGCACGTAGTCGAGGTCGAGACCCTCCTCGCGCTCCTCCCATCCGAGCGTTGGCGGCGCAAGCCGCTCGCGCAGCGCGAGCACGGTCGCGACCGCCTCCACGGCGCCCGCTGCGCCGAGCAGATGACCGATCGCGGACTTCGTGGACGACACGGGCACCTCGGCGGCGTGCTCGCCGAGCGCGTGCTTGATCGCCTCGGTCTCGGAACGGTCGTTCAGCGGCGTGGAGGTGCCGTGCGCGTTCACGTAGTCCACGTCCTCGGGCGCGACGCGCGCCTGCTCGAGGGCGATCTCGATCGCGCGCGCCGCGCCCGAGCCGGCCGGATCCGGCGCCGTCAGGTGGTAGGCGTCGGAGCTGGCGCCGTAGCCGCGCAGCTCCGCGAGCACCTCCGCGCCGCGCGCGCGGGCCATCTCGGCATCCTCGAGGACGAGCACGCCGGCGCCCTCGCCCATCACGAAGCCGTCGCGGCGGGCGTCGAAGGGACGCGAGATGCCGGCCTCCGACGTCGCGCCCATGGCGGCGAACGCGCTGCGCGCGAGCGGCGTGAGCGCCGCCTCGGCACCGCCCGTCACGGCGGCGTCGGCCTGCTCGGACTGAATCATCCGCATCGCAGTCCCGATCGCGTCGGTGCCGGCCGCGCACGCCGACGCGGTCGCGAACGACGGGCCGGTCAGGCCGTGCCTCATCGCCACGGCGGCGGATCCGGCGTTGGCCATCATCAGTGGCACGGCGAGCGGCGAGACGCGCTTCGGGCCCTCGTCGCGCAGCACGTCCTGCTGGGTCCCGAGCGACTCGAGGCCCCCGATGCCGGTGCCGATGATCGCGGCCACGCGCTCGGGCTCGACCGGCGGCGAGCCGTTCCAGCCGGCGCTCTCGATCGCCTCGCCCGCCGCGGCCAGCGCCAGCTGCGTGAAGCGGTCGGTGCGGCGCGCCTCCTTCTTCGACAGGTAGTCGACCGGGTCGAAGTCCGAGCAGCGGCCGAGCCCTTCCTCGATGCCGGACTCGCCGGCCGCCCAGCGCTCGAACAGCGCGCGCGCTCCCACGCCGAGCGGCGTGACCGCCCCCACGCCGGTGATGACGACGCTGCGTGTCACGACGCCCTTTCCACCACCAGCTCCACGGCGTCCCGAACGGTCTGGAGCCGCGACGCGTCCTCGCTCTTCAGCTCCACGCCGTACTCGTCCTCGACCACCTGGGCGATCTCGACCAGGTCGAGCGAGTCGATCTCGAGCGACTCGAACGTGGCGTCGGGCGTGATCTCGCTCGGATCGGGGCCGAGTTTCGCGACGGCCTCCACGATCGTCTCCTGCACGTTCTCTCTTGTGACTGTGGCTGGCATCTGCCTCCTCCTTCGTCGTTGCTGTTCAGGCGCTGAGCCCGCCGTCGACGGTCAGCGTGGTTCCGGTCACGTAGCCGGCCTCGTCGGAGGCGAGGAACCGCACGCAGGCGGCCACCTCGTCCGGCGTGCCGGCGCGGCGCGCCGGGATCTCCTTCACGGCGCGCTCGAGCAGTCCGTTGGTCATCTCGGTGTCGACGAAGCCCGGCGCGACAGCGTTCACCGTCACCCCGCGGCGCGCCACCTCCGCGGCCACGGTGCGCGTGAAGCCGATGAGCCCGGCCTTCGACGCCGCGTAGTTGGCCTGGCCCGGGTTCGCGCGCTGCCCCACCACCGACGCCACGTTCACGACGCGGCCGAAGCGTGTGGTGACCATGCGCCGAAGCGCCCGGCGCGTGAGTCTGAACGCGGCCGAGAGGTTGGTGTCGAGCACCAGCTCCCAATCCTCGTCGCACAGCTGCGGCGACAGAGCGTCGGCGCGCACGCCCGCGTTGTTCACCAGCACGAGCACAGGACCGAAGCGCTCCTCGAGGGCGCCGAATAGCTGCTCGGCGGCGCCGGGATCGGAGACGTCCGCCCCGAGCGGGACGGCCGTCCCGCCGGCGGCGGCGATCCGCTCCACCACGCGCTCGGCGCCGTCTGAGTCACTGCGGAAGTTCACGCCCACCGCCCAGCCGTCGGCGGCGAGCGCCAGCGCCGTCGCAGCGCCTATGCCGCGCGAGGCGCCGGTCACGAGAGCGCAGCCGTCACGCACGATCGCCGCACCCCCACTCGAGCACTGCGCCGCCCCACGTGAGGCCCGCGCCGAAGGCGGCGATCAACACGCGCATGCCGGGCACGAGGCGCCCCTCGCGCTCGCACTCGGCGAGCGCAATCGGAATCGACGCCGCCGAGGTGTTGCCGTAGCGCGAGATGTAATCGGGCACGCGCTCGGCGGGCAGGCCGAGACGCTGGCCGACGGCACGCAGGATGCGCGCGTTGGCCTGGTGGTACACGAACAGATCCACGTCGCCGAGCTCGATGCCGGAGCGCGCCGCGGCCTGCAGCGTGACCTCCGAGAGCCGGTCGACGGCCTGCGAGAAGGTGTCCGGCCCGCGCATGGCGATCACGGCGCGCGGGTGCCGTGCCCGGATGAGGTCGGCGCCCGTGCCGTCGGCAGCGAGCACCGCTGGACCGATGCGGCCCGGCGCCGAGGGGACGATCAGCGCGGCGCCCGCGCCATCGCCGAAGAGGGCCGCGGTCGAGCGGTCGAAGGGGTCCACATGGCGGCTGAGCACGTCGGCGCCGATCACGAGCACCCGTTCGGCACGGCGCGCCTCCACCTGCGCGGTGGCCATGTCGAGGGCAGCCACGAAGCCCGTGCAGGCCGCCCCGAGGTCGAGCGCGCCCGCGTTCGTCGCGCCGAGCGCGGCCGCCACCTGTGGCGCGGCGCTGGGCGTGAGCTCGTCGTGGCTCACGGTGGCGACCAGCACCATGTCCAGGTCCGCCGCGCGGGCGCCCCCGGCCTCGAGCGCGTCGGCTCCGGCGCGCACGGCAAGGTCGAGCATGCGCTCGCCGGTCCTCACCACGTGCCGCTCCCGGATGCCTGTGCGCGACTCGATCCAGCGCTCGTCCACGCCGAGGCGCTCCGCGATGCGCGCGTTCGACACCACCTTGGCCGGCGTTGCCGCCGCGACCGAGGCGATCGCGGCGCCGAACGCGGGCGCCAGCTCTTGCGGCGCGGCGCGGGCGAGCGGTGCCTCAAGCACGGGACATCTCCATCGGATCGGCACTCACCGCAGCGGCTCCGGGCAGGGTGCGGCGCACCAGGCCGGTGAGCACGCGCCCCGGGCCGGTCTCCACGTAGCGGCGCACGCCGTGCCGGTCGAGCCAGGCGAGCACGGCGGTCCAGCGCACCGGCTCGGTGAGCGCGGCCGCGAGGCGCGCGCGAACGTCGTCGAACGGCTCCGCCGAGGTGGACGAGATGACGGGGAAGCGCGGCTCGCGCACGTCCACCGCGTCGAGCTCGGCCATGAAGGGCTCCACGGCAGGCTCCATGAGCCGCGAGTGGAACGCCCCCGCCACCGGCAGCCGCATCGCGCGCACGCCCTGCTCGCGGGCGCGGCGCTCCAGCTCGATCAGCGCCGCCTCGCCCCCCGACACCACGGTCTGCTCGGGCGAGTTCTCATTCGCCACGGTGGCGCCGTCGCCGTTCAGAAGCTCGGTCGCGCCCTCGCGATCGGTGCGCAGCACCACCATGCCGCCCTTACTCGCCCGAGCGGCCTCCTCCATCAACCGCCCGCGAGCCGCGACCAGTCGCAGCCCGTCCTCGGCTGAGATCGCATCGGCAGCGGCCAACGCGGCGATCTCGCCGAGGGAGTGGCCGGCGGCGTAGTCAGGCCGCGGGCGGTCGAGGAGCTCGTATCCGCCCAGGCTCGCGCAGTAGATGGCGAGCTGGGCGGCGTGTGTGCCGGCAGAAGCGGCCGCGCACGGGTCCTGGCCGAGCTCGTGCTCGGCGCGCTCCAGCAGATCCGGCCGGCCGTGGTGCGCGAGGTCGCGCATCCCGGACGACTGGCTGCCCTGTCCTGGGAAGAGCAGTGCCTCCACAGGGCGAGAGGCTGTCCGCGCCGGCGCGCCGGCAGAAGGTCTGGGCGCCGCCATCCCCCCGTACGGGGGGAGGACCGGGGACGGGCGGGGGGTGAGTTGCCGAGTTCAGCCGATCAGGCCGAGGCGCTGGGCGCGCTGGACCGCCTCGGCCCGGTTGCGCACGCTCAGCTTGCGGTACACCGCGCTGGTGTGTTCCTTCACCGTGTGCGGAGACAGGTAGAGCTCGTCGGCGATCTCGCGGTTGGTCGCGCCCGAGGCGATCAGGTCGAGCACCTCGCGCTCGCGGCCGCTGAGCCCTGTCTGCGGCGCCTCGGCGGCGGGCTCGAACACGGTCATTCCCTTGGCGACCATCCGCACGGCGCGCGCAACGTCGTCGCCAGCCCATTCCTTCGAGATGAAGCCGGAGGCCCCGGCGGCCTTTGCGGCGGGAGCGGAGATGCGGCCGGCGCCGGAGATCAGCAGCACACGCGTCGACGGTGACTCCGCGCGAATGGCCTCGCAGATGTCCGCCCCAGACTCGTCGCCCATGAACAGATCCACGAGCGCCACGTGCGGCTCGTAGCGGCGTGTGAGCTCGAACGCCTCGTCGGCGCTGCGCGCGGCGATGCAGCGCTCCACCCAGGGCTGGCGGGAGAGCAGCAGGCGGAAGCCCCAGTGGACCACGTCGTGGTCGTCGACCACGAGCACGCGCAGCGGGCCGTCGGTCATGCGGCCGCCCTCGGCACCACGAGCCGCACGCGCCACCTGCCATCCGGCGACTGGCCGAACTCGACGACGCCTCCGTGATGCACTGCCTGATAGGCCGTGAGTCGAAGACCCATGCCGCCTCCGGGCGGGCTATCGCGCAGCCCGTCGTTCTCGACCTCCATCGCGAACGTGTCCGCCCCCGGCTCCACCCGCACCCACACGTTCGAGCCGCGCGCGTGCTTGTGCGCGTTCAGGAGCGCCTCAGCCAGCACTGCCTGGGCGAGCGGCTCGAGCTCCGCCGGTACCTCCGCGCCGTCTGGCCACTCGGCCTTGATCGAGAGATCGCGGTAGCGCTGCTCGAGCCGGACGAGCTCCTCGCGAAGGGTCGACGCCGTCTCGCGCTCGGGCGGGGCGAGGGGCCGCTCGAGCGCGCTTCGCAGCTCCTTGAGCGCGGCGGTGAGCTCGGCGGCGCAGCGGCGGCGGTCCTCCTCCACGAGATCGTCGTCGCCGCCGAGGACGAGTGAGAGGCCGAACAGCCGCTGCAGCGCGCGCTCGTGCACCTCGCGCGCCAGCTCGATTCGCTCGGCCAGCCTGCGCGCGCGCTCCTGCTGCCGGGTGGAGATGCGCACTCCCGCGGCGAGCGCGGCCATCTTGCCGAGCGACAGCATGGTGTGCCGCTCCTCGTCGGTCACCTCGAAGGGCTCTCCGCCGCGGTCGGCGAGGATCACGCCAAACCAGCGGCCGCCCGCGGACACCGGCGTGCAGCTGAGCGTCTTCACGTCGAGCAGCCGTGCGTAGCGCGGCGGAACTTCCTGCTCGAGCGGCGCGCTCGAGACGACCACCTCGTCGCTCGACAGCGAGCGCTGCGCGAGCGGCGTCTCCTCGAGCATCGCGTGCACATCCGCGATCAGCGCAGGGTCGACGCCGTGCGAGCCCGCCGCGCGCACCCAGCGCACGGCCTCGTCGTACACGAAGAGCCCCGCGCGCTCCATCGAGGTGAGGCGGCAGACGGCTTCGCAGATGCGGTCGTAGAACTCGCGGGAGGGCTTTGCGGCGTCCACGTCCGACAGCAGCTCGACCAGCAGGTCGAGCGCGTCGTTCCGTGCATCAGTCACTTGCGCTTGAGGGCTCATCACAGTGGCCCCCGCCCTGATCGCTTTATAGCGGAATGCCGAGCTCTCCCGGGTGCGGCTCCGGGTCGAGCGGCCGCTGCACGTGCAGGGAGAGCCGCAGCGCCTGGTCTCCCGCGAGGAAGACGCGGCGCGAGTGCCCGCAGTGCGGGCATGAGCAGTCCGCCCACGTGTCCCAGAAGTCGCCGCCGAGGCTCCATACGGCGTCTCCGTGCAGGCACACCGGGCACGCGAGCGACGCCGCCACCAGGCAGTCCGCGTCGTTGGCGCGGAAGCTCGCTGTCTCTGCCGGGAAGCCCACGCACTGAAGATCACCGGGGCGGCCCGTAGGTAACAGGCGAGTTTTGGAAACCCCCCGATCAGGGGGGTCCCAGCCGGCGATCGGCCGCGAGGCGTCGCGACCGGCCGTGGCTGGACCGCAGTTCCGGCTCCCTATTGGACCGCGCCGCGGATGAAGTCCACGATCTCCTGCGTGGAGGAGCCCGGGGTGAACACCTCCGACACGCCGAGCTGCTTGAGCTCGGGGATGTCGTCGGACGGGATCGTGCCGCCCACGGTGATCACCACGTCGTCGGCGCCCTGCTCCTTGAGCAGCTCCACCACGCGCGGCACGAGCGTCATGTGAGCGCCCGACAGGATCGACAGGCCGACAGCGTCGGCGTCCTCCTGGAGCACCGTCTCGGCGATCTGCTCGGGCGTCTGGTGCAGGCCCGTGTAGATCACCTCCATGCCCGCGTCGCGCAGGGCGCGCGCGATGATCTTCGCGCCGCGGTCGTGCCCGTCCAGGCCGGGCTTCGCGACCACGACCCTGATCTTTCGGCCGGAGCCCTGCCCGGCCTCGGCCGCCGCTTGAGCGCTGCCTTCCACGGGGCGAAAGCTACTGGACCTTGACGGTCATTCGCATCTGCGTGGGGTGGATCTGGCAGATGATCGTGAACTTGCCGCGCTTGCGGAACGTGTGCTTGTAGCTCCCCGACGCCTTGACCGCGGACTTGAAGCCCTTGCCCGCGACGTTGTGCGGATTCTCGGTTCCCTGCCAGCTCCACTTGACCGTGGTTCCGCGGCTGATCGTGAGCGACTTTCTGCTGAAGAAGTTGTCGCCGACCCTCACCGTCTTGGTGGCGCCGAACGCGACCGCGGCGGTCACACCTGCGATCAGCGATGCGATCGCGAGCATGGCTACGAGCTTGCGCATGAACAAGTCCTCTTTCCGTGAGTTCCTTGAAACGGCTTTACAACTGAGGTGACGCGCCTGGACGATTGGTTCGTCCCGCCCGGCGCGGGGCCTCCCTGGGACAACACGCTACACCGGCTAGAAGACCGGGGACTCGGTGTAGGTGCCGAAGACCTTCTGCAGCGACTGAACGATCTCCCCCTCCGTCGCGTGGGCGCGCGCCGCGTCGAGCAGCGGCTCCATCAGGTTTGCGCCCGCCGACGCCGCCTCGTTGAGGCTCGTGAGTGCCGCCTCGACGGCGCCGGCGTCGCGGCGGCCGCGCACCGCCTGCACACGGTCGATTTGCTTGCGCTCGAGCGCCGGGTCGATGCGCAGGATCTCGAGCGGCTGCTCGTCCACGTTGCGGTAGCGATTCACGCCCACCACGATGCGCTTGCCCGAGTCGACCTCCTGCTGGTACTCGAACGACGCGTCGGCGATCTCGCGCTGCGGGAAGTTCTGCTTGATCGCGTCGACCATCCCGCCGAGCTCGTCGATGCGGCGGAAGTAGTCGTAGGCGGCCTCCTCCATCTTGTCGGTGAGCGCCTCCACGAAGTACGAGCCGCCGAGCGGGTCGATCGTGTTCGTCACACCGGTCTCGTGGGCCAGCACCTGCTGCGTGCGCAGCGCGATGCGCACGGCCTCCTCGGTGGGGAGGGCGAGCGCCTCGTCGTAGGAGTGCGTGTGCAGCGTCTGGGTGCCACCGAGCACCGCCGCGAGCGCTTCGACCGCGGTGCGCACGATGTTGTTGAGCGGCTGCTGAGCGGTGAGCGACACGCCCGCGGTCTGCGAGTGGAAGCGCATCAGCAGCGAGCGCTCGCTCTTCGCGCCGTAGGTGTCCTTCAGTTCGCGCGCCCAGATGCGGCGGGCAGCGCGGTACTTGGCGATCTCCTCGAAGAAGTCGAGGTGGGCGTTGAAGAAGAAGCTGAGCCGGGGCGCGAAGCCGTCGACGTCGAGCCCGCGCTCGATCGCCTGCTCCACGTAGGTGAAGCCGTCCTTCAGCGTGAACGCGAGCTCCTGCTGCGCTGTCGAGCCGGCCTCGCGGATGTGGTAGCCGCTGATGCTGATCGGGTGCCAGCGCGGCATGCGCTCGGAGCACCACTCGACCATGTCGGTGACGAGGCGCATGGCCGGGTCGATCGGGAAGCACCACTCCTTCTGGGCGATGTACTCCTTGAGGATGTCTGTCTGGATCGTGCCGGCGAGCTGCTCGGGTGGCACGCCCTGGTGCTCCGCCGCGACCACGTAGAACGCGAGCATGATCGCCGCCGGTGCGTTGATCGTCATGGACGTGGAGACCTCGTCCATCGGAATGCCATGGAAGAGCGTCTCCATGTCGTCGAGCGTGTCGACGGCGACGCCCTCACGTCCCACCTCGCCGAGCGAGCGGGGGTGATCGGAGTCGTGACCCATCAGCGACGGCATGTCGAACGCCGTCGATAGGCCCGTCTGGCCGTGGTCGAGCAGGTAGCGGAAGCGCTCGTTCGTCTCCTCGGCGGTGCCGAAGCCGGCGAACTGGCGCATCGT
>JBJMLG010000137.1:0-12044 GCA_045805385.1 Thermoleophilaceae bacterium | reverse complement strand
GCCGCTCGACCTGCCCACGCCGGCCGACGAGCGGCAGGAGCCGGGGCTCGTCGTGGCGAGGCCGATCCGGATGAAGCCGAAGGAGGCGTCGCACGAGGTGGCCGCGCTCGCGACGGAGGTCGTCGCGGGCACGCGCGTGCGCCGCCAGTTCCCGCGTACCGCGGACGCCCACGACCGGGTGCTCGGCACGGAGCTGTCCGGCGAGCTCGCCCGCGCGCGCATCTTCGGCGGCGCGCCGGAGGCAACCGATGACACGCTCGCGCACATCCAGTTCGACGGCGGCTCGGTCGCTGGCCAGGGGCTTGGCGCCTTCAACGTCTACGGCGTGGACATCACCGTCGAAGGCGGCGCCCAGGATGGGGCGGCGAAGACGATGCTCGGCGGCAAGGTGTCGATCATGAAGGGACGCAACCGGGCGGGGAGGCGCGTGAACGGCTCCGTGGGCAAGTCGTTCGCCTACGGGGCGCAGCGTGGCCGGCTCTTCGTGCAGGGCAGCGCCGACTCGCGCTTCTGCATCCGGCTCTCGGGGGCAGATGTGGTGATCGGCGGTGAGCCGGAGGGACCGCTGCGCGACCAGGTTGGCGGGATCGCCGACCGCGCGAACATCAAGGGCTTCGCGTTCGAGTACATGACCGCGGGCCGCGCGGTCGTGCTCGGCGATCCGGGCCCGTGGTTCTGCGCCGGCCAGACCGGCGGCCGCGTGTACCTGCGCGTGAACGATGCGTGGGGGCTCACGCGCGAGGCGCTCGCGTTCCGCAAGGGCAAGGGCGCGAAGGTGTCGCTGGAGGACCTCGACGCCGAAGGCATGCTCGACGTGCAGGAGCTGCTCGGCCATTACGCGGAGGAGCTGCGGCAGACGGGGCAGCCCGACGAGGCGCTGCGCATCCTCGACCTCGCGGCGGACCCGCGCCCGCACTTCGTGATGTCGATACCGATGCGCGAGCAGACCGATCCGTCGGTCTCAACCGAGTAATTAGGTTCGCGCGCTATACCCGGGTCATGAACCCAAACGCCGGCGCCACGGCCGGCCTCTTGCTCATCGCCCTCTTCCTGATCCGCTACCTGCTGTTCCACAGCCGGGTGCTCGGTCTGGCGCACGGCCCGGCACGCTTGGTCGCGGGCCTCGTGTTCGCGATCGCACTGATCGGGACGCGGCTGCTCGCACGGCGCCGCTAGCGCCGGATCCGGGCTTAAGCTCGACGCATGGGGTCGGCCCCCAAACGGGCGTTCTACCGCGTCGCCCACCGCATCCTGCGCGTGTGGTGGCGCCTAGCGCGGCCGAAGACGCGCGGTGTCCGCTGCGTGCTCGAGCGCGACGGGCGCGTGCTGCTGGTGCGTCACACCTACGGCTCGCGTGAGTGGTCGCTGCCCGGCGGGCGCATGCGGCGGTGGGAGGAGGCGGTGCAGACCGCCGCGCGCGAGATGCGTGAGGAGCTGGGGCTCGAGCTCGAGGGCTGGCGTGAGCTCGCGACCTTCCAGTCGCGCAACTACGGCAAGCGCGAGACCGTCTTCTTCCTCGGGGCGGACATCGGCGGCAGCGAGCTCACCGTCGACGCCGGCGAGATCGGCGAGGTGCGCTGGGCGAGCCGCGACGAGGCGGCGGCGACGCGATCGAACTCGCTCCGCGAGGCGGTCGCCGCGGGAGTCCTTGCGCCAACAGCGCGTAGTGCGAACAGGCTGTCGTAGTCCACGAAGCCGGCTTGTCATCTTGCCGTGCCCCCGCAATAGACGAGGCCCCGGCGAACGGGGCCTCGGTCACTCCTCCCTCAACCGGCTCACCCCCGCAGGGGGGAATGCCGGCGCTCGCGGCGGATCAGCGGACGGCTGTGCCGACCTCTCCACTCGCCGCGCGCGGCTCCACACCGGTCAGGCTAAGGAAATAGAGGCGGAAGCGCCCGATCACGATCTCGTCTCCGTCTTCGAGCTCGTGCCAGTCGATCCGGTCTCCGTTGAGGAACACGCCGTTGAGGCTGCGGTCGTCGAGAATGCGCGCTCCATGCTCGTCGCAGTGCAGCAGGGCATGGCGGCGCGAGACGGTCGGGTCGTCGAAGCGCACATGCGCCGCGAGGCTCCGGCCGATCCGGGTCCAGCCATCCTGCAGTGCGACGACTCGCACGCGGCCGTTCGAATCATGGGCCAGGTACCAGCCCGGAGCCGCGAGCATGTCGCGCGCCTCGACCAGCCAGCCCGGCACCTCGACCTCGCGCGGCCCGAAGGGCTCGAGCGCGGTCGGGTCCTCGAATATCGACGCTCGCCTGAAGCGCCCGCTGTCGCAGCGGGGGCAGGACGGCACCTCGTCCCGTTCGTGGAGAGCTACGGCAAAGCCGCAGGACTCGCACCGGAACGAGCCCGCTCCGGCGAGCGTGCCCGACGTGAAGGCTTGCATTTTTGTCTCTCCCAGGGCGGTGATCGTGCGGATGATAACGAAGCTGCGCGTGGGTTCAACCGCCAAAAACCCGCAAATAGCGCGCCGATTCACGCTGATGGCACACACGCACATGGTTTTTGGGCCATTTTGTAGAAAAGCCCCGCTATCCCACATACGCGGTAGCGCGGGCGGGTTCTTTCAGCGGCAGGAGTAGAGCGCGGGCCCAGCGAAATCCCCGGGCATGCCCAACGACATCGCCTCCGTTCTCATGCGCAAGAGCATCGGCGCGCTTTCGAAGAACCGCGGCTCGAGCTGCTCGCGCTGCCACCGCACGCCGGTCGCCGGCGAGCTGATGCACGTCTTCGAGTCGGGCCGCACGCTGTGCACGCTCTGCGCGCGCGAGCTGCCAGAGGCGGAGCGCCGGCCGCTCCGCTCCGAGCGCGTGCACATGGCGGACCGCCACGTGTTCGCCGTTCCGCGGGCCGCCTGACGTACGGGCTGCCGCCGGCCGCGCGTCCATACAATGCGCGGCCGATGCGCCCGGTAACCGTTCGCACGCACATCTCCGCGCCACGCGAGGAGGTCTTCGACCTCGTCGCCGACATGGCCACCCGAGTCGCGTGGTGCGACCATTTCCAGGACGAGTTCCGCCTCACCCGCCCTGTCACCTACGGACAGGGTTCCGCCGCGCGCTGGGAGGCGCACGCCCCGTTCAACCACGGCTACGTGGAGAACGCGATCGTGGAGTTCGATCGGCCGCGGCGCATCTTCGAGGAGCTGCGCATGGGTCGCAACAACCGTGTGCCGGGATGGGCCGAGTACGTGTTCGAGCCGCACACACGCGGCGTCACGCGCGTGGAGCTGACCGTGTGGACCGAGCCGGAGCGCCGGATCGACAGCGCCAAGGAGTCCTTCGGCCAGCGGGGATGGACGAAGCGGCGGCTGACCACGGCGCTCGACAGGCTGCGGAAGATCTTCGAGGAGCCGTCGAAGGAGCCGCTCAGGCGGGCAGGCGTGGCCGGCTACGAGACCTGGCAGGCGCCGCGCTTCGGGGGCCACATCCGCGAGCGAGGAGCGGGGTGAGCGCCGGCACGCGCGGGGCCCGGACCGGCGGATATATTCCGCGCCCGATGTCCCGACGGCTGCTCAGGATGTTCGCGGCGGGCGTGCTCGCGCTCGCCCTCGTCACCTCGCTCGGCGCGTGCTCGAAGAAGCGCAACCTGCCGATTCGCGAGGGCCTCGGGCTCGAGGTGAACGGGCTGAAGTACACGGTCTTCATCACGCGCGAGCTCAACCTGCGCGATTCCGAGGACAAGTCGTACTTCAAGGGCCCCGAGGCACCTCCCGGCTCGGCTTACTACGGCGTGTTCCTGCAGGTGTGCAACGAGGGCAGCAAGCCGCTCCCCGCGACCGGTGACTTCACGGTTGTCGACACCCAGGGCGATCACTTCCAGCCGGTCCCGCTACCCGCGACCAACGACTACCGCTACAAGCCGGACATCGTCGCGCCGCACCGCTGCCTGCCGACGCTCGGGAGCATGGCGCAGATCGGGCCCACGTCCGGCTCGCTGCTGCTGTTCAAGATCCCGAACGCGGCGGTCGAGAACCGGCCGCTGGATCTGCAGATCGGCGCCTCGGGCACTCAGAACGTGCCGGAAAAGCAGCGCGTGCAGCTCGACATCTGAGCGTCGCTACAGCGCGGCGAGGATGACCGTCTTCGCGGCCGGCGCCGCGGTGTCGCCGCCCGCCCCGGCGCGCACCAGCATCACCGAGACGGCCACCTTCGGGTGGCGCACGCCGGCGTAGGCGGCGAACCAGGCGTCGGTCTTGCTCTCGGGCGGCTCCTTGGTCTCGGAGGGCGTCGGCTGCATCTCGGGCGCGCCGGGCTGGTCGCGCTTCACGGTCGCTTCGAGCTCCGCCGTGCCCGTCTTGCCGGCGACCTTGGTGCGACCGCCGAGCTGCGCACGCGTGCCGGTGCCGTAATCGACGACGCCGATCATCAGCTTCTCGAGCTGGCTCGCCACGCGGCGCGGCATCACCCGCCGCCCGCGCGCGTGCCCGTCGACGGGTAACAGCGTGGCGGGGTGAAGCACGCCGCCCGCGGCCACCACCTGCGCGATCTGGGCCATCTGAAGCGGGGTCGCGAGCAGCCGGAACTGGCCGATCGCCGAGGAGCCGACCGCCAGCGGCGACGAGATCTGGGCCGGCTTCGGAATCGTGCTGGCCACCGCGCCCGGGATCTTCGGGTCGCGATTGAAGCCGAACCGCTCGGCCGTCTCCACGAGCCGCTTCGCGCCGATCTTCACGCCGAGCGGCGCGAACACCGAGTTGCACGAGTGGGCGAAGCTCTGCGCGAACGTGCCGCCGCACGACTCGCCGTTCGCGTTCTCGAGGTCCACGCCGTCGATGACGGCCTTGGTCTCCACGGGGAACGGCGTGTCGAGCTTCACGAGTCCCGCCTCCAGCGCGGCCGTGGCGGTCACGATCTTGAAGGTCGATCCCGGGGGCTGCGGCGCTGAGAACGCGATGCCCGCGAGCGCGCGGACCTCGCCCGTTCGCGGGTCGAGAGCGGCGACGCCGCCGAGGCGCCCGGCCAGAGCCTGCACGGCGGCAGCCTCCAGCTTGATGTCGATCGTCGTCCTGAGCTTCGAGGCCGCCCGCGGGGACGAGCTGGCCAGGAGCGTGTGGCCGGCGTAGAGCTGTCCGCCAGGCGTGCCGCGCAGGCGCTCGTCGAAGGCCCGCTCGAGCCCGGAGCGGCCGATGGGCGAGCTCGGAGAGAAGCCGTGCTCGTACAGGTAGGCGCGCTCGCTGTCCGTCTCAGGCGCGCCGAGCGAGCCGGCGATGGCGCTCGCCGTGGCGCCGAGCGGCGAGCTGCGCGCCCCGGCCGGTCCCTCCGCGAGCACCTTGCCGTCGCGCGCGAGGAGGCTCGCACGATCGGGCGCCCGAAGTGAGCGGCGAAGCGCCTCGCCCTTGGCGACGCCCGGGAAGGTGAGGTTTGGCGACCAGCTCACGCGGCCTTCGCTGACCGGAAGGCGCAGCGGCAGGCGCAGAGTGCCGAACGAGCGGGTGGTTACCAGGAGCGGGACCTCGATGTAGCCGTCGCGATCGCGAGCGTCGCCGTCGCGCTCGTAGCTCTCCACGGTGGCGAGCCGGCGGGCATGCTCGTACGCGGCCGAGAAGCGCGCCGGGCGGGTGTGCTTGCGCGAGCCGGCATCGAGCAACCGCCACATGGCGCCGTAGTCGCCGCGTACCCAGGCGTTGGCGAACTGCTCGCCGGTCCGCTGCGCCGGCGAAACGTGGCGGGCCCCCATGACGAGTCCCCCGATCAGGGAGATCGCTGCGACGCCGGCCAGGATCGCGAGCCGCCGGCGTGCGAGCTCCCGGGTGTGGCGCGTCGGCGATCCGGTCGGCGGCGGAGTGATCACTGCCGACGACGAGGATGCCCGTCTTCCGCCCGGCTCAGTCATGGCACCCCGACGCTAACGTCTCCGCCTTCTTGACGGCGGTGGATTGGATCATCATCGGCTTCACGCTGCTGATGGCGGTGTGGGGCTATGCGCAGGGCCTCATCGTCGGGGCACTCTCGCTCGCCGGATTCGTGGGCGGCGCATTTCTAGGTTCGCGGCTGGCGCCGCTCCTCCTCACTCAGGGATCGCACTCTCCGTACGCGCCGCTCGTGTCTCTGGTGGCCGCACTCTCGCTCGGCGCCCTGTTCGCCACCGGTCTCGAGGTGGTCGGCTTCCACCTGCGCCGTCAGCTGGGACCGACGCTCGGCAGCCTGGACGGCGCCGCCGGGGCTGTGCTGGTAGGGGCGGTCGGGCTCGGCATCGCATGGCTCGTCGGGGCTGTGGCGCTGCAGACGCCAGGGGCGCGGAACCTGAGACAGGACATCCAGCGCTCGAAGATCCTGTCGGCGCTCAACGACGCGCTCCCGCCGTCGGGGCCGCTCCTCAATGCGCTGGCGCGCTTCGACCCGCTTCCGAGCATCCGCGGCCCGCTGGCGGACGTGCCCCCGCCGAATTCGCGCGTGGCGCGAGACCCCGACGTGCGGCGCGCCGGAGCGAGCGTCGTGAAGATCCTGGGAACGGCATGCGGCCTGGGAGTGGAGGGTTCGGGCTGGGTCGCCGGGGACGGCGTTGTGGTCACCAACGCGCACGTGGTCGCCGGGCAGAACGACACGTCGGTGCAGCTCCAGGGGCAGGGCCCCCGGAATGCCGCTCGCGCGATCTGGTTCGATCCGGGGAACGACCTCGCCATCCTGCGCGTGAGCGCCCTCGCGGGCGTGCCGGCGCTTCGGCTCCATACGAACGCGCGCGCCGGCACGAGCGGCGCCGTGCTGGGTTTCCCTGAGAACGGGCCGTTCGACGTGGAGCCGGCGCGGCTTGGCCCAACCGCGACCGTGACGAGCGAGGATGCCTACGGCCGCGGCCCGGTGCAGCGCAGCATCACCAGCTTTCGCGCGCGGGTGCGGCCCGGCAACTCAGGCGGCCCGGTCGTGGATACGGGCGGGAGGGTCGTCGCGACGGTATTTGCGGCGGCGGTCGGCGACCGCCAGGAGCGCGGCTTCGGCGTACCCGATTCCGTGGTGGAAAGCGCTCTGCGCCGCGCCGGCAGCTCGGTTTCCACCGGGCCCTGCGCACGTTGACGAGTGTAAGCGCGCCAACCTCAAGTGGGGTAGGGGGATGCCGATGAGAGGGTCATGACCTTCTCGCTCAAGACGGTGGCCGCCGCCGCGCTCGCGGCCGCCCTGATCCCGGCCGGCACTGCACTCGCCGACCACCCCGACTCCGAGCGCACCACCTACCTCCTCTCCCGCTCGTTGAGCGGCTCCATTCCGAACGGGCCCTCGCGCAACCCCGCGGTCTCGCACGACCAGCGCATTGCGCGTGTGATCGCCTTCGAGTCGGATGGATCCGACCTCACGCCGGGCGACGCCAACGGCGCGACCGACGTGTTCGTCGTGCGTCGCGCGGCGCCGTGGGGCCAGAACGGCACGTTCTGGACCATGGGCGCGACGACGCTCGTCTCGAAGGGCCTCGGCGGCCAGCCGGCCAACGGCCGCTCCTACCGCCCGGCGGTCGACGGCGACTCGCACCACCAGCCGAGCTGCGTCGCATTCGTCTCCGATGCCTCCAACCTCGTCCCCGGCGACACGAACGGCAAGGCCGACGCGTTCGTCTACAACCTGAACAGCGGCAAGATCACCCGCGTGTCGGTCGACTCCGCGGGCAAGCAGTCGAACGGCACGACGTCCGAGGTGGCAGTCGACGGAGCCTGCGAGCGCGCGGCGTTCGTGTCCGACGCGACCAACCTGGCGCTCAAGGGGACCAAGAACGCCGCTTGGAGGAGCGCTCGCACGAGCGGCACCAAGCCCGGTGTGAAGCAGGTGTACGTGCACGTGATCAAGGGGACGAAGCACGACGCCGGCTTCAAGGGCCTCACCTTCCTCGGCTCGGCGTCCGCCAAGGGCAAGGCCGGCAACGCCGACAGCTTCGGCGTGGACTTTGCCCGCGCGGGCAAGGACGTTGTGTTCGCCTCGAACGCCTCGAACCTCACGAAGGGCGACGGCAACGCCACGTCGGACATCTACGAGCGCAGCTTCGACCGCAAGTACATGCACGTAGCTGGGAAGGGCGTGCAGACGTTCACGTTCCAGACCACCCTCGTGTCCGCGGGCGGCGGTCACACGGCCGGCAACGGTGCCTCCAGCCATCCCGTCTCGAGCGACGATGGGCGCTACGTCGCGTACGAGACGCTCGCATCGAACCTGGGCGCAGGCGACGCGAACGGCGTGTCGGACGTGCTCGAGGCGAGCGTGAACGGCAAGACCGTGAAGCAGGCCTGGGTCTCGCGCTCGAACTTCAGCGGACTCGGCAACGGCCCCTCGAACCACCCGGTCATCTCGGGCGCGGGCGAGTTCGTGCTCTTCGACTCGGACGCCAACAACCTGAAGCCGTCGGCCAGCGTGGCGGACGACTCGAACGGCGTGCGCGACGTGTTCCTCTGGAACCGGCCGACAGGCAACGTGTCGCTCGAGTCCCGCAACTCGGCGAACGGCTACCTCTCGACCCCGTCGCAGCACCCGGCCACGAGCTCGCGCGGCAACTACGTGCCGTTCGAGTCGGCCGACCCGAACATCGACCTCGCGATCGCAGCGCGCCTATCGAGCTCGATAGGCGAGTCGGCGATCCCGAAGCTGATCGACCCGGACGCGATCGTGCCCGGCCCGGTTCAGAGCCTGACCGGAGACGGCGCGCCGGATGGCGCGCTCCAGCAGGTGTATCTGCGCTATCTCGGCCAGAAGTAGCGGGGGTTCCTCTCCCTACGCTCAGCCGCCCGCGAGCACGCGGCTGCCCGCTTCGTGCGTGGGCAGCACGAGCTTCGGCGGGTCGAACGAGATGCTGTCGGGCACCTGGCTCGGGCGGAACGTGGGCGTGTCGACCTGTGTGATGTCGAGCCGCAACTGGTGACCGCGCTCGAGCCGCCAGTTGTTGCCGAAGAACGGCAGGCGCAGGTTGCCCGTGATCGGCGAGTCGAAGTTCGTTCCGGCGTCGAGGCGGTACACGCCGCGAGTCACGAGCCGCGTCGCGCCGCCGGGCTCCACGTCCCATAGGCGCGCGAGCAGCTGCGCCGAGGTGTCACCCGTCCAGTTCGTGTAGTGCACGTTCACGTAGCCGAGCCCGGCGTAGGTGGCGGGATCCGTGAGCGGCGACGACAGCGCCGTGTAGCGGCCGGGGAACGTGTCCGCCTGCGAGGTGCGGCACGCGTCCTGGCCGATCTGCGACCCGACGACCGGATCCGTGGCGAGGTTGTCCGGGTCGCCCGTGCCGGCGCCGGGCGCGAGCACGCCGGGGCTCGTGAAGTTCACGGTGAGCGTGCCGCTTGCCAGGTCCTCGGGCGTCCGCCCGTTGATCACCTGCGGCTTCTGGTCGACGTTCCGGCCGCACACGGTGCGCAGGCTCGACACGCCGGTCTGCTGCTCGTGCGAGCCGCCGATGTGCGCGGCGAGCCACTGGTTCGCCTGCTGGTTGAGGTACTGCCACTGCCCCGGCGGGTTCTGCGCGCGGCTGTGGCCGATGTCGGCGACCGCCACCTCGACCGGCCAGTTCGGGTCGAGCCGCTTCAGGTACTTGAACTGGCGGAACGACTCGACGGCCGGGAAGAGGTCGTCAGTCCAACCCTGGATCGAGTAGACGGCGACCTTGCGCGCGCCCGGCTCGTCCTGCTGCGCCCAGCCCTCGTCCTGGTAGTACGAGCTCCGGTACTCGGTCAGCCCCCGCAGCGTCTGCTCCACGACCGGGTCTGTGGGCGTGCCGTTCACGTCGTAGGGGTCGCCGGTGACCGTCACGCGCGTGTTCCAGAGGGGGATGTTGATCGGCCCCTCGCTGGTGGGCGTCGTGCTGGTGCCCTCCTCGAACACGCCCTTGCTCGTGCCGAGAGCGAAGAAGCCGCCTACATAGCTCGTCTTCACGATCCCTCCGGGGAAGCCCAGCCCATTGGGGTCGTCCGGGTGGCCCTGGGAGGACTCGTAGATGTCGGTGCCGCTCGGCCCGCCGCCATGGCCGTTCGGCGCGAGGCTGTACGCCAGGTCTGTCCACGGGTACTTCGGCACGGCCACCTGAAGATCGAGCACCGGCAGGCTCGAGTCCTGGTCGTGCGGGAATGTCCAGCGCGACTGGCTCGCCTGCACCCAGCTCTCGCCGCCGCCGTAGGAGCCGCCGGTCACCGCGAGCCGGTGCGGGTCCACGTCGAACGAGTTCGCCACGAGCGCCGACAGCCATTGCGTGTCGCGGATCTCCACGTCGCGGCTCTTCAGCCGGATCGTCGCGTTCTGCGAGTCGGCCGAGGAAAACGACGCGGTGCCGGGCTCGTCGCTGCGATCCGTGCCGTTGTCGCGGAAGCCGCGCGCCGTATAGGTGAGGACGTAGTAGCCCTTCGTGGCGAACCAGTGGCTGTTCCAGTGGTACTTGTCGGCGCCGTCGCCCTCGTCGCTCGTCGACTCCCATTCGTGCTTGTTGTTGCCGAAGCCGTGGAGCATCACGATCAGCGGGTGCGGTCCGCCGCTGTCGTTCGCCGGCATGGTCAGGTCCACGTCGAGCAGGGCGCCGTCGAAGCTCGGCACGTGCCCGGAGCACACGCGCATGTCGGGCGCGTTGCTCGGCGCGGTGCAGGGATAGCCGGACCCGGCCTGGAAATAGTCGGTGATCGGCGTAGTGGCAGCCGAAGCGGGGGCGGTCCCTGCCCAAAGTGCGAAGCTCGCAGCGATCACTGCGAGGGCTCCTCCCGTGAGCCGCATGGAAGCAGCGTTCCCTGAGTAAAAAAGCTGTAAACCGCACAACCGTTCGGTGACTGTCGTGGACGGGCTTCGGACGCTGTGCGTATCGTGAAAGGACTAATGGGCAAGACCCTCGTCATTGCAGAGAAGCCGTCGGTGGGGCGCGACATCGCGTCCGCGCTGCCCGGTTCGTTCAAATCCGTGAAGGACAAGACCTACCTGGAGGGCGACGACTACGTGATCACGTGGGCCGTCGGTCACCTGGTCGGATTGGCCGAGCCGGAGGCGTACGACCCGAAGCTGAAGAAGTGGCGCTACGCCGACCTGCCGATCCTTCCGGACAAGTTCAAGCTCGTCCCCAACGACGACCGCGCCAACAAGCAGCTGTCGGCGATCCACCGGCTGATGGCGCGCGAGGACGTCGACCTGGTGGTGAACGCGTGCGACGCCGGGCGCGAGGGCGAGCTCATCTTCGCCTACGTGTACGACACCGCGAAGGTGAAGAAGCCCGTCCAGCGCCTGTGGCTCAACTCGATGACCCGCAAGGCGATCGAGGAGGCGTTCCGGCACCTGCGGCCGGGCGAGGAAATGAAGAAGCTCGAGGATGCGGCGCGCTCGCGCTCCGAGGCGGACTGGGCGGTGGGCATGAACGCCACCCGCGCGGCTTCCATTCGCCTGCGCTCGGCTTTTGACGGCGCAGTGTCGCTCGGCCGCGTGCAGACACCCACGCTCGCCCTCGTGGTCCGCCGCGAGCTCGAGATCCGCGAGTTCAAGCCCGAGCCCTACTGGCTCGTCGAGGCGCGCTTCGAGGCCGACCCGCAGCGCCGCTACAGCGGCCGCTACATGGGCGGCAAGCGCATCAAGGAGGACGAGGCCGCGACGATCGTCCGCGAGGTCGAGGGCCAGCCCGGCGAGATCACGAAGCTCGAGAAGAAGGAGGAGCGCGAGAAGCCGCAGCTCCTCTACGACCTCACCTCGCTCCAGCGCCATGCGAACACGTTGTTCGGGTTCTCCGCGCGGCGCACGCTCGCGGCGGCGCAGCGGCTGTACGAGGAGCACAAGGCGCTCACCTATCCGCGAACGAACTCGCGCTACCTGTCGGGCGACCTCGTGGCCGAGATCAAGCCGACCGCGGAGCTGCTCGCCTCGAACCCCGCATACGCGAGGGGCGCGCAGTACGTGGTCGGGCTCGCAGAGCTGCCGCTCGGGCGCGTGGTCAACGACGAGAAGGTCGAGGACCACCACGCCATCATCCCGACCCGTTCCGAACACGACACCTCGAAGATGGGCAGCGACGAGATCCGCATCTACGATCTCGCGGTCAAGCGCTTCCTCGCGGTATTCCACCCCGAGGCCGTATACGAGCGCACCCGGGTCGAGACCACCGTCGAGCAGCACATC
>JBJMLG010000136.1:0-10478 GCA_045805385.1 Thermoleophilaceae bacterium | reverse complement strand
GGCCGGCACCGTGAAGCCCGCGCAGGTTCTCGTGCTCGGCGCCGGAGTGGCGGGGCTGCAGGCGATCGCCACCGCGCGGCGGCTCGGAGCGGTGGTCACCGCGTTCGATGTGCGCTCGGCCGTGCGCGAACAGGTCGAATCGCTCGGCGCGAAGTTCCTCGACCTCGGCCTCGAGAGCGACGCCGAGGCGGCCGGCGGCTACGCGCGCCAGCTGACGGAGGACGAGCAGCAGGCCCAGCAGACCGCCTTGAACGAGGCGCTCTCGCGCTTCGACGTGGTGATCACCACGGCGCTCGTGCCGGGACGGCCCGCGCCGCGCCTCGTGACCGCCGCGGGCGTCCGGAACATGCCGCACGGCGCCGTGATCGTCGACCTCGCCGCCGAGGCCGGCGGCAACTGCGAGCTGACGGAGCCCGGTCAGACGGTCGTGAAGGAGGGCGTGACCATCGCCGGGCCCATCAATCTGCCGGCAACCATGCCCGAGCACGCCTCGCAGCTCTACGCGCGCAACCTGATGGCGCTGATCGAGCTCATCAGCGACGAGGACGGCTCGCTCAAGCTCGACTTCGAGGACGAGGTCGTCGCCGGCGCCGTGATCACGCGTGATGGAGAAATCGTGCACGAAGGCGCCCGCGAAGCGACCGGCGCGGCACAGGGAGGCTCATGAACCTTGTCACCGAGATAGCGATCCTTGTCCTGGCCGCCTTCGTAGGCCTCGAGGTGATATCGCGGGTGCCGAACACGCTTCACACCCCGCTGATGTCGGCCACCAACGCGATCCACGGCATCGTGCTCCTCGGAGGTCTCCTGATCATCGGCGAGTCGGACGGCCAGACCGTCAACGAGATCCTCGGCACGATCGCGATCACGTTCGGGACGATCAACGTCGTCGGCGGCTTCCTGGTGACCGAGCGCATGCTCGAGATGTTCAGGAAGCGCCCCGAGCCGAAGAGACCGGGCGAAGAGCCCGTCGAAGAAGAGAAGAAGGCGGCCTAGGTGGGCAGCCTTCCGCTCGCGACATCCTGGGTCCAGGACCCGGACTTCATCAACAGCCTCTACATCGTGGCGTTCTCGATGTTCATCATCGGGCTGCGCATGCTGCGCAACCCGGGAACGGCGTTCCACGGCAACCGGGTGGCCGCCGGAGGAATGGCGATCGCGGTCGGCGCCACGCTGCTCGATCCGCGGATGGCGAACTGGGGGCTGATCGCGCTCGGCATCGGGCTGGGCACCGCGATCGGCATCCCGGCTGCGCGTTCGGTGAAGATGACCGCGATGCCGCAGATGGTGGCGCTGTTCAACGGCGTCGGCGGCGGCGCGGTCGCGCTGATCGCCTGGGCGGAGTTCCGCCATTCCGGCGGCGACCTCGCCACGAGCGTGATCGTGCCCACGGTGTTCTCGGCGATCATCGGCTCGATCTCGTTCTGGGGCTCGAACATCGCGTTCGCGAAGCTCCAGGAGATCCTCAGCGGGCGCCCGGTCATGCTCCCCTTCCAGCACGTGATCAACGCGGTGCTGCTCGCGGGCGCGGTCACGATCGCGGTCATCCTCTCCGCCGGCTCCAAGTCCGAGGGGCTGTTCGTCCTGATGCTCGTGCTCGCCGCGATCCTCGGGAACATGGTGGTGCTGCCCATCGGTGGCGCGGACATGCCGGTGGTGATCTCGCTGCTGAACGCGTTCACCGGGCTGTCGGCCGCCGCAGCCGGAATCGCGCTCGACAACACCGCGCTGATCGTGGCGGGCATGCTCGTGGGCGCCTCGGGCTCGATTCTCACGAACCTGATGGCCCAGGCGATGAACCGGTCGATCCCAGCGATCGTGGCGGGCGGCTTCGGGGGAGGCGCCCCGGCCGGCGGGAGTGGCCCGGCGCTCGCCGAGGGTCAGACCGTTCGCTCCACGAGCCCCGACGACGTAGCCGTGCAGCTTGCGTACGCCTCGAAGGTGATCGTCGTGCCCGGCTACGGCATGGCCGTCGCGCAGGCGCAGCGCGCTGTGCGCGACCTCGCAGTCGAGCTCGAGCGCCGAGGCGTGGACGTCTCCTACGCGATCCACCCGGTCGCCGGCCGCATGCCCGGCCACATGAACGTGCTGCTGGCCGAGGCGGACGTGCCGTACGAGCAGTTGAAGGAGATGGACGAGGTGAACCCGGAGTTCCCGCGGACGGACGTGTCGCTCGTGATCGGCGCAAACGACGTGACGAACCCGGCCGCCCGCAGCACGCCGGACAGCCCGATCTACGGCATGCCGATCCTCGACGTGGACAAGTCGCAGTCGGTGATCGTGCTGAAGCGGAGCATGAACCCGGGCTTTGCCGGCATCGAGAACCAGCTCTACTACGAGCCTCAGACCTCGATGCTGTTCGGCGATGCGAAGTCGTCCGTAGAGGCGGTGCTCGCCGAGCTCAAGCAGCTCTAGCGGCGCGCCGGCATAACCCGTCCCGCATGTGGGGTAGGACCGGTTCATGGCCCGACTCGTCCTCGGACCCCTGCTCCGCCACACGAGCGACCGCGAGGCCACGATCTGGGTGGAGACCGACTCCCCCTGCGAGGTGCAGGTGCTCGACTGCCGCGATCGCACGTTCGAGATCGCCGGGCACCATTACGCGCTGGCGTGCGTGAAGGGCCTCGAGCCGGGACGGACGTACGAGTACGAGGTGCGGCTCGACGGCGACAAGGTGTGGCCAGAGCCCGGCTCCCAGTTCCCGCCGAGTGTGATCCGCACCTACGCGGACGGCGCCCCGTTCCGCCTCATGTTCGGCTCCTGCCGCGTCGGCTACCCGCACGAGGAGCCGTACGTGCAGCCGAGCGACGAGAGCAAGGAGGGCCGCGAGGTCGACGCGCTCTACGCGCTGGCGCTGCGCATGAAGGGCACGCCGAGCGAGGAGTGGCCGCACGCACTGGTTCTGCTGGGCGACCAGATGTACGCCGACGAGGTGTCCCCCGCCACGCAGGAGTTCATCCGCTCGCGGCGCGACCCGTCGAAGCCGCCCGGCTACCAGGTGGCCGACTTCGAGGAGTACACGCGCCTCTACTGGGAGTCGTGGGGCGACCCGGTGATCCGCTGGCTGCTGTCCACCGTGGCCACCTGCATGGTGTTCGACGACCACGACGTGCACGACGACTGGAATACCTCGCAGGCGTGGCGCGACGAGTACCGCGCGAAACCCTGGTGGCGGTCGCGCATCACCGGCGCCTACATGAGCTACTGGATCTATCAGCACCTCGGGAACCTCGCCTCCGAGCACCTCGGCACCGACGAGGTCTACGACCGCGTGATGAGGTCCGACGAGCCGACGCGCGTTCTCTACGAGTTCGCCGTGCGCGCCGACGAGAGTCCCGACGGCGCGCAGTGGAGCTACCGCCGTGACTTCTCCGGCAACCTGCGACTCGTGATGATCGACTCGCGCGGCGGGCGGCTGCTCGAGGAGAACGAGCGCTCGATGGTGGACGAGGACGAGTGGCAGTGGATCGAGGGCGAGGCGACCGGTGGCTTCGACCACCTGCTGATCGGCACGTCGCTCCCGCTGCTCCTCGCCCCGGGCATGCACCACCTCGAGGCCTGGAACGAGGCGGTGTGCGCGGGCGCGTGGGGCCGCCGTGCCGCGCGTGAGGGCGAGAAGATCCGGCAGGGCCTCGACCTCGAGCACTGGGCCGCGTTCCAGCGCTCCTTCAGGCGGCTGGTGAAGCTGGTGGAGGACGTGGGCGCCGGTCGCAAGGGCGAGCCGCCCAGCACCGTCCTCACCCTCTCGGGCGACGTGCACCACGCCTACATCGCCGACGTCGCCTTCCCGAAGGGCTCGGGCGTGCGCAGCCGCGTGCACCAGCTGGTGTGCTCCCCATTCCGCAACCCGCTGAACAGGCGCGAACGCGCCGCCGTGAACCTCGCAATGACGAAGCCCTTCGGCCGCCTCGCGCGCGCGCTCGCGCGATCGGCGGGTGTTGAGGACCCGCCCATCCGCTGGCGCATCGACGACCACTGGTTCGACAACCAGGTTGCCTCGCTGGAGTTCGAGGGCCCGTCGGTGAACTTCAAGCTCGAGAAGACGACGCCCGAGGACTGGCCGCATCCCAAGCTCGAGACCGTGATGGAGCGGCGCCTCGCGTAGTGCTCGACACGCGCGGCTGAGGGAGTATTTTTCCCGGTCGATGGGCGCAGGGGACGAGCGGCGGGAGTCGCCGCGTGGAGAAGCTCGAGAGCGCATGGTTGCGCTCCTTCGCGAGGCACTGGCCGACGAGCTGGCGCTCGCGCGACGGCTCCGCTCCCACATCGCCTCGGCGCCCCGCGGGGCCTACCGCGCCGGGCTGGAGCGCTACCTGCGCGAGACGCGCTCGCACGTGCGCCGCGTGGGCGAGCGGCTCGCGGAGCTCGGGGAACGGCCGTCGAGGCTGCGCACCGCGCCAAGCGGTCTGCTTGGGCGCCTGCTCGCGCCGTTTGCCGCGGTGCGCCGCCGCAACGAGACGAAGATGCTGGCGAGCGCCCAGTTCGGGTGCGCGACCGAGGGTCTCGTGATTGCGACCTACCTGGCGCTCGAGCAGCTCGGCGACCGCGCGGGCGACATGCGCACCGCCGACCTGGCGCGCGACATCCGCCGCGAGGAGCAGCAGATGCTCGAGTGGCTGCGCCACGAGATCCTCAAGCTCACCGACTCGTTCCTGATGAGCGAGCTCGACCTGGCGCTCGGCGAGCCGCCGGTGGCGGTGGAGGGTCGCCGCCCTCCGCGGCGCTGGCACGAGCTGAGCGAGCTGCCGACGGACACCGTGCGCGACGCGCTCGCCCAGCAGGAGCGGCACTGATTGGAGGAGCCGGCCGGAATCGCGTTCGACGCGTTCGGCACCCTCTTCGATCTGGATGCCCTGGCGCCGCTGCTCGGCGACGCGTTCGACGGGTTCACCAGCCGGCTCGTACCGTGGACGTGGCTCGTAACCGCCGCTGGCTCCTACCGGCCGCTGCCCGAGGTCGCCGAGGCTGCTGCGCGCGCAGCCGGGGCGGGTGAGGAGCAGGTCGAGGCGACGCTCGCCGGACTCAGGCGGCTGCCGCTGAAGGACGATGTGCTCACGGGACTCGACGCCCTCGCGGGCCGTCGCCTCGCCGTGCTCTCGAACGGCACGACGGACGGCATCGAGGCGCTCGTCGCGAACGCCGGGCTGAGCGGTCGCTTCGAGCATCTGCTCGCGGCCGACCAGGTGAAGCGCTACAAGCCGGCGCCGGAGCTCTATGGCCTCGCGGCGCGCGCGTTCGATGCGCCGCTCGAGCAGGTACTGCTGGTGAGCGGGAACGACTGGGATGTGGCCGGCGGGCGGCTCGCGGGTATGACCACAGCGTGGCTGGCACGCGGGCGAGAGCTCGCGCCGGTGCTGGGCGTGGAGCCGCACATCGTGGTCCAGACGCTGCCGGAGCTGGCGGAGACGATCGAAAGGGAAGCGACATGACAGCCGCCTACGAGCACCCTGAGCACGACCCCGACGAGGTGCCGACGGAGGAGCAGCTCGACATCGAGGGCCCGAACGAGGGCGCGACCGACAACCAGCCCGAAGACGACGACGTGGAGTGATCCGGCGCGTCCGGGGTATGCCTTCCTCTGGTCGACTGTGAGGGAGGCGACATGACGAGCGAGAGGACCGACGAGGCCGCCGGCAAGGCGGCCGAGAAGGCCGACGAGCGCGACCATGCCAAGGAGAAGATCCACGAGCTCGAGGAGGGCGACCCGCCCGAGAAGCTCGAGGACTGGCCCGACGACGCGGCCAAGTACGAGACCTACGGCGGGCCGGAGGGCGAGCACTCGTACGACGAGGGCCCCGAGGCGAAGCTCGGCCCGTCGTCGGTGCGCCACCACGAGGATGGCGACGTGAGCGTGGAGGGCGAGAAGGTCGACAACCCAGAGGAGTTCAAGGGCGACCCGATCCCAGGCGGGCCGACGGACCCGGAGGCGCCGGACAACCGGGAGGGATCCTCGTCCGAGGGCAGCGACGGCGCCGCCCAACAGCAGCAATAACGGGGCGGCGTCCCCCAGACGCTATAGGGCGCGTAAAGTCATCCGCCCCTCCGGGGCAGGGCCTAAGAGCCTGCCTTCGACGCGGAGCGCGACCGCGACGAGCCGTCCCTGCCGTCGCCGTCGCCGTCGCCGTCGTCCTTCAGCTCGCGCTTGAGCACCTTGCCGGTGGCGTTGCGCGGCAGCTCGTCGAGGAACTCGATCTCGCGCGGCACCTTGTAGCGCGCCAGGTTCGACTTCACGTAGCTCTTCACCTCGTCCTCGCTGATCGACGCGCTCCCGCGCGTGACCACGAACGCCTTCAGACGCTGGCCGAATTTCTCGTCGTCGACGCCGATGACCGCCGCCTCGGCGATCTTGTCGTGCTTCGCGAGTAGGTCCTCCACCTCAGCGGGGAACACGTTCTCCCCGCCCGACACGATCATCTCGTCGTCGCGCCCCTCCACGAACAGCCGCCCTGAGTCGTCGAGGTGGCCCACGTCGCCTGTGGCCATCAGGCCGTCGATCACGTCCTTGCCGCCCCCGCCGGTGTAGCCCTCGAACAGCATCTCGTTGCCGACGAAGATGCGGCCGGTCTCGCCGGCGGGCAGCTCGCGCCCCTGCTCGTCGTAGATGCGCACGATCGTTCCGCGCGGCGCCCGGCCCGCGGTGCCCGGCGCGGCGTGCAGGTCGGCCGGGGTGGCGATCGTGGCCCAGGCCACCTCGGTGGAGCCGTAGAGGTTGTAGATGATGTCGCCGAACTCTTCCATGAACTTCTCGGCGAGCTCGCCGGGCAGCGCTGACCCGGACAGCGGCACGGCGCGCAGCGAGGAGGTGTCGTACTTGCGGCGCGTCTCCTCCGGCAGCTCCATGATCCGCTGCACCATCACGGGCACCATTGGGGCCGACACCGCCTGGTGCTGGGCGATGCCCGCGAGCGTCTGCTCAGGATCGAAGCGGCGTTGGAGCACGAGCGTCGCCGACAGCAGCATGCCGAGCGTGAAGTGGGCGAAGCCCCAGGAGTGGAACAGCGGCGCGGCGATGAGCCACTTCTCGCGCGATTTCAGCGGGATCTTCGAGAGCAGTGCCGCCGCCGGGTCCACCGTCTCCGGCTGCTTGCGCGAGGCCCCCTTCGGCGTGCCGGTCGTGCCCGAGGTGAGGATCACGACGCGGCCCTTGTCCTCGGGTGGGATCAGATCTGAGGTGTCGCCCTCCTGGATGAGCGACTCGACGGTCGGGTCCTTCACCTCGTCGGGCTCGTCCTCCCACGCGACGAAGCGCTTGCGGCGCCTGCCCGCATCCTCGAGCAGGCCGTAGAACTCCTGATCGAAGATCAGCGCGACCGGCTTCTCGCGCTGCACGACGTCCGTGAGCTGCGGCCCGGCGAACGCGGTGTTGAGCAGGAGCGCGTTGGCGCCGAGCTTCGAGAGCGCCACGACCGCCTCCACGAAGTAACGGTGGTTGCGCATCATCAGCCCCACGTTGTCGCCCTCGTTGATGCCCTGGTCGGCAAGCGCGTTCGCCAGTGCATTCGAGCGCTCGTGGATCTCCCGGAAGCTCAGATGACCGAGCTCGTCGATCACAGCGTCCTCGTCGGGGTAGAGCAGGGCAGCGGTCTTGTAGCCGGCGGCGGGCGTCGGACCCCAGCGCCGCAGCGTCGCGAGCGCGCGCGCCAGCTGGTCCGGCCGGTGCAGGCGCATGAAGCCCGCGCGCGCGAGCACCTGCGCGCTCCACAGGCGCTGCGTGACCGTCTTCACCACACCGGCATCTTCTCCCATCTCTGCCCCCCTGAGTCGCCTGCCTTCGAGATCCGCTGCGAGCTGCCGCAGCGACAGCCGCAGATTGCGCCGCACCGTCGGCGCCGACACCTGATCCGCGATCAAGCCGAGGATCTGGCTCGGCGATTGGTAGCTCAGCCGGAGCGTGACGCGCGTGCGGCCGTCGTCGGCCTCGCGCAGCCGCCAGCGGCCACGGTGGTCGATCCCGAGCACGCTCGTCCAGGCCATGTCGCGCCCCTCGTCGAACTCGACGATCTCCACGAGCCCGCCCACCTGCGCCGAGCCCACCGCCATGTTCAGGCGGTAGCGCGCGCCCTTACCGCGCTTCTTGCGTCCCTCGACCTCCCAGCGAGTGATGCCGTGCATGAACTCGCGGTAGCGATCGGGATCGGTGATGCGCTCCCAGATCTCCTCGGGAGAGGCGTCGATCACGATGCATTCCTCGACCCTCATCCGATCAGCGGCAGCCGCCGCTCCTCGGCCAGCACGTCGAGGGCCGCCTGCATCTGCCCGATCACGTGGTCGTAGACCTCGTCGAGGTCCGGGTTCCGGCCAAAGTCCTTCGCCACGTCGATCGGCGGCAGCACCTGCATCGTGATCTTCGCGGGCAGCGGGAAGTGACCGAGGAAATCGCCCACGTTGAGGCCCCAGGGCAGCGCGAGCGAGATCGGCAGCACCTTCAGCCGCAGCAGCCTGTCGAGCAGCAGCAGCTTCGCGAGCCGCTCTCCGCGCGACAGGAACAGCGCCGTCTCCTGCCCGCCGATGCCCACGACCGGCACGATCGGCACGCCCTTCGCGAGCGCGAGCCGGATGAAGCCCTTGCGCCGGTTGAAGTCCACCCTGGCCGACTCCCACGACGGCCGGTGCACCTCGTAGTCGCCGCCGGGGTACACGAGCAGGGCGGCACCGGATGCGAGGGCGCGCTCGGCGTTCTCCGGTGAGGCCGCGACCGTGCCGAACTTCCGCAACCAGCCGAGTCCCGGCCACGACACCACGAGGTTGTGGGCCAGCTGGTAGAAGGCCCGCTCCACGCCGAACCAGGTGTAGAAGGCGAGGGTGAAGACCGTCGTGTCGGGCGTGAGGTTGCCGCCCGAGTGGTTGCCCACGAGCAACACCGGCCCCTCCTCCGGGATGTGCTCGAGTCCCCGCACCTCGCCGCGGAAGTAGAGGCTCGCGAGCAGCCACGAGCCGGGCAGCCGCTCGCGGATGAAGTCGGGATCGCGCTCGTCGAGGTCCGCGGTCGGGATGCGGCGCTGGAGCTCCTCGGCGAGCGCGCCCGCCACGCGGCCAGTCATCTCGAGCAGCGAGCGGGCCGAGCCCGCGCCGTTCCGCGACGCGCGCGACTCCAGTTCCTCGGCGGTGGCGCCGCCGTCGCTCACGAAGCCTCCCTGTAGGCCGTGTTGCCGGGCAGCGGCCAGGTGGAGGGCGGCCCCGCCGGTCGCCGCACCCGCTCCGGCTCCCCGGGCGGGAGGTCGCTCAGCAGCCCGTGCACGCCGGGCTCGCGCAGCTGCTCGCCTACCGTCCGGATTGCGGTCTCGATCACCTCGTGCCTGCGCTTCGTGCTCATCAGGTTCGGCCCCATCAGCTCGACGTCCTCGGCGGTCGGCTGGATCAGCACCACTTTCGTACCCGCTTCGCGCAGCTTCTTGGCCTCGGATCCGAGCCGCCGCCCCGCCAGCGAGCGCGCCGCGCCCGCGATCCACTCGGCAGGGTTGTAGGCGCGCGTGGGATGCAGGGTGGAGGTCGGGTTCAGGCACACGACGAGGTCGAGGTCGTGGTCGCGCAGCACGTCGAGGTTGGAGTTCGAGTAGAGCCCGCCGTCCACGTAGCGGCGGCCTGCGATCTCGACCGGGTGGTAGAAGCCGGGGATCGCGCACGACGCGGCCACCGCGTCGGCCAGCTCCGCCGTCGGAGCGCCCTCGCGGCCGAACTGCACGCGGCGCCCAGTCGAGTAGTCGCAGGCCACCACCCAGAGGCGCGGGTGCTCCGCCCAGCCGCTTGGGACCACGCGCCTGATCGTTTCCTTGAGCGGCTCGGTGGAGATCATGCCGCGCGGCAGCCAGCCCGCCACCACGGCGGCGGGCGTGTGGCGCTGAGGCTGCGCGGCGCTCCGCAGGGCAAGCCCCCACGACCCGGGGCCGATCGGCGGCAGCGCGCGATGGAGCCGGAATACGGCGCCCGCCGAGCGGTCGGCCTCGGCCGCCGGCTGTCCCTCGGCGTCCACGAGGCCGTCGAACACCTCGCCCGCCGAATGGGCGACCATGAACCACGGCGGCACACCGGCCCCCAGCAGCGATCCGACCATCGAGCCGGCGCTCGTGCCGACGATCGTGTCGGCCGCGGCCGGGTCCCATCCTGTCTCGGTCGCGAGGGCGTCCAGTGCACCGACGAGCCAGGCGCCGCCGAGCACACCTCCCGCCCCGAGCACCAGCCCGGCCTTCATGTGATTTCCAATCCCGCCATGAACTGACCGAAAGGTAAGTGTGGCCTATCCAGGCATTCCGCGCCTCAGGAATCTTTAAGGGGCGGCGAACGCGCGAGAGGTTCCGAAGCGTCCTCCTGTCCAGAAGCGCAACCACACACCGGGCAGGGCCTGAACCAGTTCGGCGCCCCCTGGTACGTGCTGAACGCCAAGGGCAACAAGATCGACACGGACTGAGGGGCGGACCGTATGCTGCGCCTCGCCCGTGAGCTGGGAACCCGAAGTCGAGGAGCTGAGGCGCCGCGAGGAG
>JBJMLG010000135.1:0-4093 GCA_045805385.1 Thermoleophilaceae bacterium | reverse complement strand
GCTCCCCGCCGACCGCCCGGGTCCCGACGAGGAGGTCGTGGACGACATGCGCACGCAGGCAGTCAGGCGTGCGATCGCCAGTCTCCCCGAGCGTGAGCGCGACGTGGTCGAGCTTCGCTTCGGTGTGGACGGCGAGCCCACCCCGCTGCGAGAGACCGGGCGTCTGCTCGGGCTCTCGGCCGAGCGAGTCCGCCAGCTCGAGGAGCGCGCACTTGCGCACCTCGCGGCGAGCGGCGAGCTCGACAGCTTCCGCGAAGCGGCCTAGGCCGCTCTCGCGTGGCCGCCGGCCTCTCCCCTGAGGTCAGCGTGTCCGCCGGCACTCCCGTCGAGCCGCGGCGCCCGGATGGCGCTGCGGCTCGTTGCCGGCGGGCTCACGTTCGGCGGTAGATTCTCCACATGAGCCTGCCGCCGGGGCCACGCATGCCCGCAGCCGTCCAGACCTTCAACTGGATCGTTCGGCCGGAGGCGTTCATGCGCGAGTCGGCCGCGCGCTACGGCGAGGTGTTCACCGTGCGGCTCGCCCAGATCGGCACGCTCGTGTTCGTCTGGAACCCGGACGAGCTGAAGCGCATCTTCACCGCCGACCGCGACGTGCTGCGCGCCGGCGAAGCGAACTTCTCGCTCGAGCCAGTGCTCGGGCAGCGTTCCGTGCTGCTGCTCGACGGCGCCGAGCACCTGCGCCAGCGCAAGCTGATGCTGCCGCCGTTCCACGGCGAGCGGCTCGTGCGCTACGAGGAGCTGATGCGCGGCATCACCGACCGCGTGGTCGACTCCTGGGCGCTCGAGCGGCCGTTCAGGCTCCAGCCGTCGATGCAGGACATCACGCTCGACGTGATTCTCCGCGTGATCTTCGGCCTGGAGGAGAGCCGGCGGACGGAGGACGTGCGGCGCCTGCTCAAGCACATGATGGCCGTGAGCACGCGGCCTTGGGCGCTCCTCCCCGTGATGCGCGACGACCGCTGGCCTGTCGGGCCCTACGCGACCTTCCGGCGGGCGCGGCAGAAGGTGGATGCGGCGATCTACCGACTGATCGCGGAGCGCCGCAGCGACCCTCTGCTCGAGGAGCGCGACGACATCCTCTCGATGCTCATGCTCGCCCGCGACGAAGACGGCCGGCCGATGACCGATGTCGAGCTGCGCGACGAGCTGATGACGTTGCTCCTCGCCGGCCACGAGACGACGGCCACCGCGCTGTCGTGGGCGTTCGAACGCCTGTTCCGAACGCCGGGCGCGCTCGAGCGGCTCGGCGACGAGCGCTTCGCCGACGCCGTGGTGAAGGAAACGCTGAGGCTGCGCGCCCCGATCCCCGTCGTCGCCCGCCACGTGGTGGCGCCGTTCGAGGTTGGCGGGTACGACATCCCGCCCGGCGCGTTCATCACGCCCTGCATCTTCCTCACGCACCGCCGGCCCGACCTCTACCCCGAGCCGGACGAGTTCCGGCCCGAGCGGTTCCTGGAACGCCCGCCCGACACGTACGGCTGGATCCCGTTCGGCGGCGGCATTCGGCGCTGCCTTGGGGCGAGCTTCGCCGCCTTCGAGATGAAGGTCGTGATGCAGGCGATTGCCTCGCGCGCGGTGCTCGAGCCCGAGCGCCCAGAGGGTGAGCGAACCCGGCGGCGCGCGATCGTGCTGGCGCCGGGCCGCGGGACGCGGGCGGTGCTGGTGGAGCGGCGAGAGCGCGAGCCGAGCGGTCCGCTCGAAACCGCGGCCGCGTAGTTCTAATCCGCTAGGCCCTTGCCGCCGACGGGCAGCAGCTCGCGGCGCTCGCCGAAGCCCGCGATCAGCGGCCTCGCCTGCTGGATCTGCTCCTTCACGGCCGGATCGTCGAGCGACGCGGCGTGCGCACCGCGGCTCTTCCACACCTCGGTCACCCACACGGAGTCGGGCTCTTCGTCTGAGCGGTGTATCACGTAGAGCTCGCACTCCGGGTTTGCCTGGAGCCCGCGGGCCGCGTCGAGCAGGATCTCCGCTAGGGCATCGCCCTTGCCGGGCTGGGCGATGATCTGTCCGTTGAGGCCGAATCGAGTCACGGCGCGGCAGGCTTTCAGATCGCGCGCGCGAGTGCGGTCACGGCAGCCGCGGCGATCACGACCACGAGAGTGGGCGCGCGGACGGCGACGAGGACGGCCGCGACGCCCACTCCGAGCGCGCGATCGTCGACGACCAGCGCGTGATTCCCACCGAACGTCTGCGTGGCCACGAGCGCAGCCAGCAGCACCGGCGCCAGCATCGAGATCGGCCCTTCGAGCGAGGCCGGCAGGCTGCGGCCATGCAGTACGAACGTGCCGGCGCCCTTGATCGCGATCGTGGCGACGCCGACGATGATCACGGTGGCCCAGGCGGCGCTCATCGCCGCCTCACCCCGATCAGACAGCCGGCACAGGCCGCGATGAGCGGAACGCCGGGCCGGGAGACCGGCACGAGCGCGAGCGCGATCGCCGCGCCGGCGAGCGCCCCAACCACCGCGCGCCGCGAGCGCAACTGGCCCGCCAGGAGCGCGAGGAAGAGTGCCGGGAAGGCCGCGTCGAGCCCGAGGTTCTTCGGATCGCCGAGCAGGTCGCCCGCGAGCACGCCGATAGTGGTCCCGATCACCCAGGCGGCGTAGATGAGCAGCCCCGCGCCGATCATCAGGTGCCGGTCGAAGCGGCCGGGATCGGGCTGCCCGAGCGCCCACGACTCGTCCACCACGAGCTGTGCCTCGAGCAGGCGCTTGAGCCGGCCACCCTGGAGCGCCGACGCCGCCGACACCCCGATGGGCAGGTAGCGCAGATTCAGGAGGATTGCCGCGATGGACGCGGCTGCGACGCCCGCGCCCGTGCTGAGGAGCGAGACGGCGGCGAACTGCGCAGAGCCGGCGAACGCGGTGATCGACATGACGATCGGCGCGAGCACACCCATTCCCGCCTTCTGCGCCAGCACGCCGAAGGAGACGCCGAACACGCCGACGGCGACGGCGAGCGGCACCGCGGCGCGCGCGCCGGGCCCGAAGTGGCGCAGGCGGCTCACCGGGCGGCGACTGGCTCTTCGATGCTGATCGGGACGGGCTCCGGCGCCTTCAGCACCACGGCGACGCCGGCCGCGACGATCGCGACGCCGCCTACGACCACTGCGGCCGTCAGGTCCTGGCCGAGTAGCGGTGCCGCGAGGATCGCGGCGGTCACCGGCTCGAGGTAGCCGAGGATGCCCGCCGTGGTGGCGGCCACCCAGCGCAGCGACCCGATGTAGACAACGCCCGTCAGGCCTGTGAGGGCCACGCCGAGCAGGACGATGTAGCCGACGTCCGAGCCGTGCAGCGTCCAGTTGCTGAACGCCGCCACCGGCGACAGCGCGACCGCCGCCGCGATCGACTCCCAGAGCTGCACCGACAGTGGATCGATCTGGAGCGTGTAGCGCTTGAGCAGCACGACCTGCACCGCAAAGGTGATCGCGGCGAGCAGCGCGAGGCCAACGCCGAGCGGGCGCACGGCGTCGCCGCCGGAGCCGCCCGACAACGAGATCGCGGCGATGCCGGCGACCGAGACCGCGAGTGCGCCCACGGTCACCTTCGGGACGCGCTCGCCGATCAGCGCGGGCGCGATCAGCGCCATGAACACCGGGCCCGCGTAGGTGATCAGCACCGCGCTCGCAACCGACGTCTCCTTGATGGCGGCGAAGTAGCACGACCAGTGGATGGCGAGCAGGAGACCCAGGGCCAGGACCGGTCGGCTCGGCAGTCGCAGCAGATGGCGGCGTCCCGTGAGGACGAGGAACGTGGAGATCGCCGCCGCGGACAGCACAACTCGGAAGAACACGATCACGAGCGGCGGCAGGTCGACCTCGCGCACGATGATCCCGATGAAGCCCCAGCTCAGAGCGCAGGAGGCGATCAGGAGTGAGCCGAAGGTGTGGCGGCGCATCGCCTGCAAGCTACAGCGAGGCCTCGATCCGCAATCCGCGGCGACGCTCGCCCGGGGGCCGTGGGAGCAGGCGCAGCTCCCGCGCGAAGCTCTGGGCCGCTGTGAGGAACACGGCCTGGCGAAGGGTCACGCGCAGCGTCGCGAGCGATGTGGAGACGCCCTTCGACGGGTCGGCCGGCTGACCGCCGCTTCGCAGG
>JBJMLG010000134.1:0-11772 GCA_045805385.1 Thermoleophilaceae bacterium | reverse complement strand
TCCGCCACTTCCACCAGACGCTCGACTACGAGGTGGAGCGCACTCGGCGCTTCCAGAGCGAGGTGAGCCTCGTGATGATGGACATCGACAACTTCAAGCACGTGAACGACACATACGGCCACCAGCAGGGCGACCTGGTGCTGCTCGAGGTGGGCCGCGTGCTGCGGGAGCTCTCGCGTGACATCGACGAGCCGGCGCGCTACGGGGGCGAGGAGCTCGCGGTGATCCTCCCGCAGACCGATGTGTCGGGCGCCGAGCTCGCCGCGGAGCGCATGCGGACGGCGATCGAGCAGCTCGAGATCAGGCGGGTGGACGATGACGGCCTGCTGCGAGTGACGGCGAGCTTCGGCGTCGCGTCGCTGCCCGGCACCGCGTCGACCAAGGACCGGCTGATCGCGGCGGCGGACCAGGCGCTGTATCGCGCGAAACGGGGCGGCAAGAACCGGGTCGAGCGCGCCGAGTCTGCGGCGGCAGCCCGGTAGCCTGTGGCGGCATGGGGCTACTCGACGACGCGATTCGAGAACACCTCGAGCTGAAGCGCCGCCACGGCGCCAGCGACGAGGAGATCCAGCAGCAGGAGAACGAGGCGCTCGGGCCGGCGCGCCGCGAGTTCGCCGGCGCCGAGCCCATGGCACCGCTCCCTTCGGAGGATGTCGCCGAAGAGGAAGAGCTGGCGTACGAGGACGAAGACGAGCTTGCGTACGAGGACGCCGCCGTGGACGCGGAGGAGCCGACGCAACCGGCGGAGCCCGCGGCATACCCGGAAGAAGAGACGGTGATCTACGAGCCGCCCAGCTCCGAGGAGGTCGAGGCGGCCGAGCCCGCGGCGGACGAGCTCGAGGAGGACACCGAGCCCTCGCGCACGGACGAGACGTACGTCGCGGCGCCCGTGGAGCCTCCGCCCCCACCGCCGTCGCGCGAGCCGGCCAGCAGCCTGCCGCCGCTGCCCGAGTTCCCGCCCGCGGAGCCCGAAGAGGAACCGCTCAAGGACCAGGGCGACAAGCTCGAGGACCTGCTTCCGCACGGCCGTCAGCCGGAGAACCTCCACGACGAATCCGGCGATGACGATTCGGAGGAGGATGTGCTCGAGGAGACGCCCGAGTTCCTCCAGGACGCCCCTGAGCACGACCGCCTCTGGTTCGAGCAGAAGCCGCCGCGCGACTTCGACTTCGACTGATCACCGCGCGCCTGGAGCGCGTCTGGACATTTGATCGGTTTTGCGCGAAAGCCCCTGCGTGGGTGTGCCCGCATGGACGATAAGTAGGGCACGACGGCATGGAGGGTTCCGTCGTTGGAAGCGGCAGGATGCCGCCGACCTGAGGCGGGCGGGGACCGCGGGGCATGCGGTCCCCGCTCGCCACGGGTTGCTTACGGCTCGCTACGAGATGTAGCCGCGAGTCGTCGCGGCCTCAACCACGCGCTCGATGCCGAGCTGGTACGCCGCAACGCGCAGGGTGTCGTCCTCTTCCCGCGCCTTCGCCGCCACCTCGCGGAACGCCTTGCGGATGATCGTGCCGAGCCGGTCGTTCACCTCGCGCTCGTCCCAGCGGAAGTGCTGGAGGTTCTGGACCCACTCGAAGTAGGAGACGATCACGCCGCCCGCGTTGGCGAGGACGTCGGGCACCACGTAGATGCCCTTCTCGCCGAGGATCTCGTCCGCGGCAGGCGTCGTCGGGCTGTTGGCGCCCTCGATCACCATGCGGCAGTTGAGCAGGTCGGCGTTCTCCTTGTGGATCATGCCGCCGAGCGCCGCCGGTATGATCTCCTCGCTCTCGAGCGCGAGCAGTTCGTCGGGCGTGATGTGGTCGACGCCCTCGAACTCGGTGATCAGGCCGCCGAGCTGGAGATGCTGGTACAGCGCCTCCACGTCGATCCCCGCCTCGTCGGCGATTGCGCCCTGCGCGTCCGACACGCCAACGATCCGGCACCCGAGCTGCTGTGCGATGCGCGCCGCCCACGAGCCGACGTTGCCGAACCCCTGCACGACGATGCGCGTGCCCGAGGGCGTGAGGTCGAGCCGCGGGGCAGCTTCACGCAACAGGTAGATCAGCCCGCGCCCGGTCGCCGCCTCGCGCCCGTATGAGCCCTCGAGCGCGATCGGCTTTCCGGTCACGCAGGCGGGCGTGTGACCGTGCAGCTTGCCGTACTCGTCCATCATCCACGCCATCGTCTGCGCGTTCGTGTTCACGTCCGGCGCTGGGATGTCGCGCGTGGGCCCGAGCATCTTGTCGACCTTGTCGATGAACGACCGCGAGACACGCTCGAGCTCGTTCTGGTTCAGATCCGAGGCCGGCACGTTCACGCCGCCCTTGGCGCCTCCGTACGGGATGCCGGCCACCGCTGTCTTCCAGGTCATGAGCGAGGCGAGTGCGCGCACCTCGTCGAGGTCGACCTCGGGATGGAAGCGAATCCCGCCCTTGTACGGGCCGCGCGCGCCGTTGTGCTGCACGCGGTAGCCGGAGAACACGTGGATCTTGCCGTCCCCGAGCTTCACGGGGATCTGGACCTGCACCTCGCGGTAGGAGGAGCGCAGCACGGCCGCGATGTCCTCGCGCAGGCCCAGCCGCTCGGCCGCGAGGGAGAACCAGTGGTTCACGATCTCGAGATTCGAGATCTCCGCGCGCTGCGGGCGCTCTGTCAGGTTGGCGGGCCGCGGCGACTTGTCGGGCGGCCCGTGACCGTTGCCGTGTAGGTCTTCCTTCGTTCCCGCCGATTCCGTTGTCATCAAGGCTCCTTCCCTCTTCGACGCATCTTTTCAGTGGCGCCATCCCGGCGCCAACCGATGCAGCGCGTCTTGCCCGCAATGGGCCTACCCGGGCTGGCCCTTCGCCTACCATTGCGCGCGAGGGGCCTTAGCTCAGTTGGGAGAGCGCCTGCTTTGCAAGCAGGAGGTCGCCGGTTCGATCCCGGCAGGCTCCATCCGGTCGCGCCGGGGCTCGGAGAGAGTCGCGTCAGGCGCGCCGCTGGAGCACGCGCAGCAGCGCGTCCACGACCTGCGGGTCGAACTGCGTTCCGCTGTTTCGCCGCAGCTCATCGCGGGCGCGAAGGGGGTTCATCGCACGCCGGTAGGCACGGTCGGTGACCATCGCGTCGTAGCTGTCGCATGCGAGCACGATGCGGCTTGCAACGGGGATCTCGTCGCCGGTGAGACCGTCGGGGTAGCCGGCGCCGTCCCACCGCTCGTGCTCGGCGCGGACCGCCGTCGCCAGGTGCGCGATCGGCTCCACGTGAGCGACGATGCCGGCGCCGATTTCCGCGTGCCGACGCATCACGGTCTGCTCCACGGGGTCGAGCGGGCCGGGCTTCCAGAGGATCGACTCGGGCACCCCGAGCTTTCCGATGTCGTGCAGCGCTGCGACGTCCTCGACGTCGCGCATCTCGGCCCTGCTGAGGCCGAGCTCCTGCGCCACGAAGCGTGCCAACGCGGTCACGTCCTGACAGTGGCTCGAGGTGTAGGGATCGCGCGCGTCGAGCGCGCGTGTGAGCGCCTCCACCACCGGTTTCCGCGGGTCGAGCTCGGTTGGGGCGCCCGCTGCCTCGGTGTCGCCGCGCTCCTCCATGAGGAGCGCCACCGCGTGCGCCCGGCTCGCCGTGTCGAGCTTCCGGTGGATGTTCTTGAGGTGCGCCCGCACCGTGTGCGGGCTGAGCACCAGGTCCAGCGCGATCGCATCGGTCGACTTGCCGAGCGCCACCTGCTCGAGCACCTCGCGCTCGCGGCCCGACAGGAGCGACGTCCGGCGCGCCGCCGGGAGGTCATCCCCACGAGCGCGCACGGGGGCAGCGTACCTTCCAAATGGGTGAACTCACTCGCGGAGTGTCGGCGTCTCGTTGGGAATCGTCCAACGAAAACGACTGATCCGATCAATCTCTGGTGGAGATGGGAAGCGGGTCGTCCCTCGCCTCGAGCAGGCGCCGGATCAGCTCTTCGGCGGCGGGGCTCAGGTCGCCCGCGCGGCTCACCATCGAAAGCTCCCAGACCATGCGTGAGCCCGTTATCGGGATCAGCCTGTAGCCATCGCTTGGGGTGACGTCGAGTTGCGGCATGACGGCCACTCCCAGGCCGGCGACCACCAGGTCCTCGGCCGCGAACAGGTCGTTCAGCTCGAAGGCGATGCGGCGCTCGATTCCGGCCGCGGCAAAGGCGCGGTCGGTCACGATCCGAGTGCCCCAGTCGCGCGACACGTCGATGAACGTCTCGTCGCGCAGCGCCTCGAGCGTCACCGCCTTTCGGTTCGCCAGCGCGTGCTGGTCCCCGGCGGCGAGCATCATGCGCCGCTCGCCGAGCGGGCGCACCTCCAGCCCGTTCAGGTCGGTCCGCGGGAGCGAGACGTACGCAAAGTCGAGCCGCCCCGTCCGTACGGCCTCGGCCAGCGGCCCAGACCCGCTCTGGAACATGCGGATGTCCACCTTCGGATGATCCTCGTGAAACTTGCCGAGCGCTCGCGGGAGCTCGGGCGCAGGCTGGCCCTGCATGAAGCCCAAGTGCACGTGGCCGCGCAGCAGTCCCTGCACAGCGGCGACCGCGTCGCGCCCCCGCTCCGCGGCCGACAGCACCGAGCGGGCCTCGTCCAGCAGGGCGTGGCCCGCCTCCGTGAGCTCGACGTGGCGGGCACGGCGCTCGAAGAGGCGCGAGCCGAGCTCCTCTTCGAGGGAGCGGATCGAGGCCGACAGCCCGGATTGCACGATGTGCACGCGCCGCGCGGCGCGCGTGAACTGCCGTTCTTCGGCGACGGCGACGAAGTGCTCTAGCTGGCGCAGCTCCATCAGGCGGACACCCGGCCTGTGCGCCCCAGGCTGCCCCCGCCCATCTGGGACCGCTAGCCCTGCGCCGTGCGCTGCGCCTCGAGCTCGGCGCGAATGCCGTGGAGCGTCTCGGCTATGTCCACGAGCGCCGCGGCGATCGCGGCGTTCAGCTGGTAGGAGGGGTCCGCGGTGGAGCCGTTTGCCGCGCGCTCGGCAGCATCCACGTACTTCATGGCCTCGTCCCTGTACTCCTTCACCCTGACCTCCCACAGTCGTCGCCCGTCTCGGCCGAAAACCTAGCGCGAAGGGGCCTCCGGCACGCATGTGGGGGTGGGGCCAGCACCCTTACCGGGAGCCGGATCGCGGGGTATCGTGGGTCTATGGCGCTACAGGCGTGCGCGACCTGCGGGTTCGACAACCCCGCCGAGGCCCGCTTCTGCATGTCCTGCGGCACCGCGCTCGAGCGAGCCTGCCCGTCCTGCGGTACGCCGGCGCCCGCCGAGGCTCGCTTCTGCATGGCGTGCGGCTCGGCGCTCGACGGCTCCGCGCCGCAGCCATCGACCGTGCCTGCCCCGCCCGCCCCGCCGGCACTGCCCGAGGAGCGACGCCAGGTCACGGTCCTGTTCGCCGATCTGTCGGGCTACACCGCGGTCGCCGAGCGGCTCGACCCTGAGACGGTGAAGGCGCTCGTGGACCGCTGCCTGCGCCGCTTCAGCCAGGAGGTCGAGCGCTACGGGGGCACCGTCGACAAGTACATCGGCGACAACGTGATGGCGGTGTTCGGCGCTCCTGTCGCGCACGAGGACGACGCCGAGCGTTCCATACGAGCTGCGCTCGCTATGCAGGACGCGATGCGCGAGATCAACACCGAGCTCGAGATCTCGCACGCCGTGAGCTTCGAGCTGCGCGTGGGCGTGAACACCGGCGAGGTGCTCGCCGGGGCTGTGGGCGAGGCGTACACGGTGATCGGCGACACGGTGAACGTCGCGTCACGGCTGCAGGCAGCCGGCCGGCCGGGTACGGTCACGGTCGGGCCGCGCACGCACGCCACGACCTCGCACGTGGTGGAGTACCTCTCGCTGGAGCCGTTCGAGCTGAAGGGCAAGGCCGAGCCGGTGCAGGCGTTCGAGGTGGTGGGCCTGTTCACCGCTCACCCGGTACGGCGCGACCTCGCGCGGAGCGAGGCGCCGCTCGTCGGCCGCGACGACGAGCTCAACCTGCTGCAGTCGCTCTACGGGCGTGTCCGGCGCGAGCGCCGGCCGCATCTGATCACGCTGGTCGGCCAGGCGGGCGTGGGCAAGTCGCGCCTGCTGCGCGAGTTCGAGCAGTCGCTGCGCGCCGAGGGCCCGCAGGTGTTCCGCCAGGGCCGCTGCCTGCCCTATGGCTCGAGCATCGTCTACTGGCCGCTGGGCGAGGTGCTGCGCGCGGAATGCGGCATCGTCGACGGCGACCCGTCCGACACGGCCTGGCAGAAGCTGTCCGCTCGACTGCTCGAGCTTTGGGGCGAGGGGGAGGAGGCGGGCGAGCGCCGCGCCGCGCTGATCGGGCGCCTGCTCGGCATCGACGCCCCCGTCGAGCTCGCCTCCGGGGACGGCCAGGACCCGCAGCGCATGCGCGAGACCTTCTTCGCGGCGATCCGCTCGTCGATCGAGGGCATGGCTCGCGACGCACCGCTCGTGCTCGCCTTCGAGGACATCCACTGGGCGGACCAGGGCATGCTCGACCTGATCGAGCACATCGCCCAATGGGCGCGTGTGCCCGTGATGATCCTGTGCCTCGCTCGCGACGAGCTCCTCGAGCGGCGCCCCGGCTGGGGTGGTGGCCGCCGCGGCGCGACGTCGATCTTCCTGGAGCCCCTCACGAACTCCGAGACCCGCGAGCTGATCGCCTCGCTGATGCCCGGGGAGGACGCAAACACCGAGATCGTGCCGGCGGTGGCCGAGCGGGCCGGCGGAAACCCGCTGTTTGCCGAGGAGATGGTGCGGCTGCTCGTGGACGGCGGCACCGTGTCCAGTGGGGAGCTTCCGCAGACCGTGCAGGCGCTGCTTGCCGCTCGCCTCGACTCGCTCGAGCCGCTCGAGCGGCGCATCGTCCAGCACGCCGCGGTGGTTGGCAGGACCTTCTGGGAGGGCGCTCTGGTGCGGGTCGCGGAGGAGGAGGGCGCCGAGCTCGGGTCCACGCTGTCGGCGCTCCAGTCGAAGGACATCTTCGTGCCCGGTGAGGCCGGCACCCTCGCCGGCGAGCCCGAGCTCGCGTTCAAGCACGTGCTCATCCGCGACGTGGCGTACGGGATGCTTCCGAAGGCGGTGCGCGCGCGCAAGCACTTCGAGGTTGGCGACTTCATCGAGGCGCGCGCGGGTGACCGCACCGACGAGGTGGTGGCGCTCCTCGCCGAGCACTACGGCCGCGCGGCCACCCTGGGACGCGAGGCACGCGTGGACATCGGGGAGCTCGACGACATGCGCGCGCGGGCGCTGCGCTTCCTCGAGGCCGCCGGCGACGCCGCCGCCAGCTTCTTCTCGAACCGCGAGGCGTTCGCCCACTACGAGGCCGCGCGGGAGCTCGGCGGTGACGAGGAATCGGCGGCGCGAATCGGGGAGAAGCAGGGCGACGCCGCACTTCGCCTCGGGCGCATCGACAGCGCCATCTCGGTCTGGGGCGAGGCGCTCGACCACCACCGCCGCCAGGAGAACCTCGAGCGGGTCGCGGACCTTCACCGCAAGATCGGCGCCGCCTTCTGGCACGCAGGCGACCGCAAGCAGGCGATCGAGCACCACCAGAAGGGCATCAACCTCCTGAAGGACGGCCCGCCCTGCATGGAGCTGGTGCGCCTCTACGAGGAGGCCGCCTGGCTCTACATGCAAACGGGCGACAACATGCTCGCCATCTACGCGTCGGAGAAGGCGCTCCGCCTGGCCGAGCGGCTCGGCGAGACGCGCGCGGCCAGCCGCGCCCACGGCATCTTCGGCCGCGTGTTCGGTCGCATCGGCGACACCGAGCGCGCCCGCGAGAACCTCGAGCGCTCGGTCGAGCTGGCACGAGGGTCGGACGAGGGCGAGACGATCCTGGCGCTGCTCGCACTCGGCCAGCACCTCGAGGTATCCGAGGCGGACTACTCCGGCGCCGATGCCGCCTACCAGGAGGCGCTGTCGCTCGCCGAGCAGGTGGGCGACGTGCCGGCGCAGGTGGAGTTGCACGCGGCGCTCGCGTGGCTCGCCGTGTACCGCGCCGACTGGGACTCGGTCCGCGCCTCCGGCGAGGCAAGCGCCGAGCTGTCCGAGCGCGAGGGGCTTTCGGGCAAGCTGTCGCTGCCGTTCCTCCTGCGCGGCCTGCTCGCCTGGCGCGAGGGCCACTTCGACGAGGCGGAGAAGCAGTTCACCCGCTCCCACGAGCTCGCGGAGCAGGCGGGCTGGTCGGAGGTGGCGTTCTCGGCGCTGTTCGCGCTCGCCACCGAGTTGCGCGACCGGGGCGACTACGGCGCGGCGGTCACGGCGCTGGCACAGGGACTCGACGTGTGCGAGCGGGCAGGCCTGATCGCACAGTCCATCCAGGCGATCTCGCAGCGCGCGGTGGTGCTGGGCCTGGCGGGCAAGCGCGCGCAGGCGCGCGAGGCCGCGATCGAGAGCATGGAGCTAGCGGACCGCCTGCACTACCCGGTCGCACGCGCCGCCGCGCTCGAGGCGGACGGCTTCAGCGCCGACCCGGGCGATGGCATCGAGCGCCTGGAGCAGGCACGCGCGGCCTGGCAGGAGCTCGGCCGCCCACTCGACGCCGCGCGCTGCTCCATGCTGGTCGGCCGCGCACTGCTCGAGCAGGACCCGGTGCGCGCCGGCGAAGCCCTCGACCGCGCGGCGGGGGAGTTCGCCGCTCTCGGCGTGAGGCATCTCGCCGAGGGCGCGCGGGCGCTCGTGCAGGGCTGAACGTCTGGGCGTGGACGCGCTCCAGTCGGGTATCTGCTTCGCTTGACCGAGGCGACCAGGGAGAAAGACGTGCGGGTTATCGAATGCGACTGCGGCGCCACCCTTCACGCGGCGAACGACGACGAGCTCTTCGACGCCGTGCGCCGGCACGTGGACGAGGACCATCCGGACGAGGACCTCAGCGACGACCAGATCCGTCAGAAGATTGCGGCGCAGGCTTACGACGCCAGCGACAGCTGATCAGGCGTTCGAGCGGAGTCCCTTCGACAGCAGCTTCTTCGACTGCGCGAGCACGTTCGGCGAGTGCAGCAGCACCACGCCGAGCGTCCTTCCGCCGCGCCGGACCACGCCCACGAAGCAGTGGCCTGCCTCGTCGGTATCGCCGGTCTTCAGGCCAATCGTGCCGACGTATCCGGAGCGGATCAGCGGATTCGTGGTGTTCAGGTAGAGCCGCCCGCCCTTGATCGGGAAGCGGACCACGTTCTGACGCCTGCCCACGATGCGCGCGATCTCGCTCTTGCGCATCGCGGCCCGCGCCATCGCGGCAAGGTCGGCCGCGCATGAGCGGTTGCCCGGCTCGAGCCCGTGCGGAGACACGTAGTGCGTGCAGCGCAGGCCCATCCTCCGGGCGGTCGAGTTCATCAAGCGCACGAAGCCGCGCTCGCTGCCGCCCACGTGGTCCGCGAGCGCCAGCGCGGCGTCGTTTCCGGAGGGCAGCAGCAGGCCGTTCATCAGCGACCAGACCGTCACATGCCGTCCCTTGGGCAGGAGGCCCACTCCCGAGCCGCTGTAGTCGAGCGCGGCCTTCGTCACGCGCGCCTTCTCGCGTGGGGTGGTGTGACCGGTCACCACGAGCGCGGTCATGATCTTCGTGAGGCTCGCGATCGGCAGCCGCCTGTAGGGGTGCAGCCGCCAGAGCACCCGCCCGCTACGGAGATCGAACACGAGCCCCGCTCGCGGCGGCTGGTGGAACGACAGGCGGAACACGTCGGCGGCTTCGAGCGCGACTGCGTACGGGGACCCCGGCACCGGTGGCGGATGCTCGCCCGGCTGCCCGGCGGTGCCGCGGCGCTCGGTGCCGCTCGCCTTCGACTTCGAGCCGCCGAGGAGGTCGCTGCCGTTCTGCGTGTATGCGTACGCGGCGGCGCCGGCTAGCAGCGCAAGCAACAGCACCACGACGAACGGCCGCCTCGTGCGGCGGCGCCGGCCGCCTCCCTGCAGGGGGCTACCGACGGTCATTCGGAGGTGTGCCGAGCGCGCCGAGCACGCCGACGACGAGGATCACCAGGATCACGCCCGAGATGATGACGAGAGCATTCACACCGTTGTCCATCACCCACCTGACCATGCCGACCGCGAGGAGCCCGATCACGATGACCGCTCCCAGCAGCGCACCGTCTCTCGCCATCAGTAGACCGGCAAGCGGGACCCGCCCTCATAGTCGCGGTTCACGCGGTTGGCGAACAGCTTTATCGCCAACAGGCCGAACAGGAACCCGCCTATGTGCGCGAAGTACGCGACGCCGCCGCCCGACCCAACCGGTGAGGCCACCTGCGATGCGCCGTAGAACACCTGGAGCAGGAACCAGAGGCCGAGTACGACCAGGGCCGGAAGCTCGATGAACGTGAAGAAGAAGATGATCAGGATGATCGTGAGCACCCTGGCTCTCGGATACAGCAGCGCGTAGCCGCCGAGCACCGCAGCGATGGCGCCGCTCGCCCCAAGGCTCGGCACCGTCGCGTTCGGATCGATCGCAGTCTGACCCGCGACGGCCGCGACGCCGCCGAGCAGATAGAAGAGCACGAATCTCCATCTGCTCATCGAATCCTCGATGTTGTTCCCGAAGATCCAGAGGAACAGCATGTTGCCCGCGATGTGGAGAACGCCGCCGTGCATGAACATCGAGGTGAAGATCGTGACCCATGCCGGCGGCTGATTCGGGTCCTGCCGCTTGATGTCACGCTCGGTGACCGTGACGGTCTGACCGGATGAGTCCTGCGCCTTCTCGCCCGCGCAGATCACGTCCTGGCTGAAGAGCGCGCACTCCTTCCCGGGGTGCGTGAGCTCGTACGGGATCGTGCCCCACTCGACCACGATCTTGTTGTCGACGCTGCTGAAGCCCTGCGGATGCTGGAGGAACAGGAACACGAACACGTTGATCGCGATGATCGCGATCGTGATGATCGGCGTCCGACGCGTCGGGATGTTGTCGTGCAGCGGGATCACGGCCGGCGGAGGGTTTCATACTCCCCTGCGCGGCGGAGTGGCAATCGCCTACTACAGCGAGCGCGCCTGCTCGAGCGTCTGCTCGGCGTGGTAGCTCGAGCGCACCAGCGGGCCGGCGGCCACGGACTCGAAGCCCAGCTCGTAGGCGGCTGCCTCGAGCTCGGCGAACTCGTCGGGATGCCAGTAGCGCACCACCGGTAGATGGTTCTGCGTGGGCCGCAGGTACTGCCCCACGGTGAGCACCTGCACGTCGTGCTCGCGCAGGATTCCGAAGGTCTCGACCAGCTCTTCCTTCGTCTCGCCGAGGCCGGTCATCAGGCCGGACTTGGTGACGACCTCGTCGCCGCCCATCTGCTTCGCGTTCGCGAGCACGCGGCAGGAGCGCAGGAACCTGGAGCCACGCCGAGCGAGCGGGTAGAGCCGCGGCACGGTCTCCACGTTGTGGTTGAAGACGTCGGGGCGCTCGGCGATCACGCGAGCTAGTGGCATCTCCTCGCCACGGAAGTCCGGCGTGAGCACCTCCACCTTGCAGCCCGGCGCGAACTTGCGGACCGAGCGGATCACCCCGACGAACGCACTCGCCCCGAGGTCCGGCAGGTCGTCGCGGTCCACGCTCGTGATCACCGCGTGGCGAAGACCCATCCGCTTCACCTGCTGGGCCACACGCAGCGGCTCGAGCGGGTCGTTGTGAGTCGGCTTGCCGGTCTTCACGTTGCAGAAGCCGCAGCGGCGCGTGCAGGTGTCGCCGAGGATCATGAACGTGGCCGTGCCGCGCTGCCAGCACTCGCCGATGTTCGGGCAGGCTGCCTCCTTGCAGACGGTGTGGAGCGACGCGCCGTCGATCATCTGCTTGAGCTCGCGGTACTTCGCGCCGCCCGGCGCG
>JBJMLG010000133.1:0-4464 GCA_045805385.1 Thermoleophilaceae bacterium | reverse complement strand
CGCGAGCGACTCGGCTCCCCACCAGTACATCTCCTGGTCGGCGCCGCCGCCGTGCACCACGACGACCGCTGGATACGGCGGCTCGAACCTCCGCAGCCCACGCGGGAGATCGCGGCAGGAACTGTCGCACGGGCGGAACAGGCGCGCATCGAGCTGCCGGCCGCCGGGGTCGGCGAAGCTCAGCTTCTCGTAGCGGAAGCGCGACCCGTTCAGGCGCGCCGGGTCGCGGAACGGGTCCCCCACGCTGACGCCGCCGTCGGCGGCCGTGTTTTCCGCCCCCCTCTCCTGGAAGAGCGGGTTGGCGGCCGTGTCGAAGGCGCGCTGCTCGCCGCAGTAGGCCTCGCGGGCCTCCCTCGCCGTCCACTCAGGGGTGCCGGGCGCGGCGTCGCCTGCCGGACCCGTGCAATCCACCGGCCCCGGCAGGGGCGACGCGGCCGCGCTCGCCGCGGGCAGCAGGGCGAGCGCGACCGCCAGGACGCAGGCGCGCCGCAGCACGGCTCAGCAGCCCCCGACGCCCGCGATGTCCTTGTTCTCCACGAGCTTCGCGCCGGCGTGGAACCCGAAGCCCGAGCAGAAGTAGAAGCTCAGGCGCTGGGCGCGGTCGAGCTCCACCGGTGCCCACTTGTTGTCGCCCACCGGCTCGAGGTAGGTGAACTTGGTCGCGAGCAGCCGGTCGTCGGCCGTCTTGTCGTGCTTGAGGTACTTGTCGAGCCAGGCCTGCGTGTACCAGCTCGCCACGTCCTGGCCGTAGCGGCTCGCCGGCAGCGCGTACGCGATGTCGGTGTACTCGAGGTGCGTGGAGGCCCGCGGCACGATCACCATCGAGTCGACGCCCTTCTGCCGCCAGCCGTCGAACCCGGTCTTCTCCTCGCGCTTCGGATCAGGCGCCTGGCTCGGCGACTGCGGCGTCGGCGAGATCGACGAGCCGCCCATCATCCAGTAGGGCTCGACGTTGAAGCCGTACTCGGACTGGATGCCGAGGCCCGGCACGACCGGGTTCGGGTTGACCCCGAAGGTGGGGTTCGCGCCCGCGCTCAGCTTGTCGAGCGCCACCACCGTCTCCACCCGCGGGTCGATGCCCTGCACGTACGACACGGCGGCCGCGCCAAGCGAGTGGCCGATGATCCCCACCTTGGTCGTGCGCCCGGGCGTGACCGAATGGGCATCCGGCTTGCGGTCGATCAGCTTCCAGAACGGGTTGAACTGGTTCACCTGCGCCGAGCCCGCGGCGGGGTTCGCGTACGGCGCGTCCGGCGTCGAGAGCAGGAAGTCGAGCGCGTCCTCGGTGCCGTAGACGAAGTTGGAGGTCTGCTGGAACGGCACGCCGGGGCAGCCGTTCTGCTCGCCTGGAGCCGGCGTGGCGCTCGGATCGCAGTAGGGGAAGTCGGCCTGCGGTCCCTGGTGCGGCAGGGTCTCGCTGGTGCCCTGGCCCTGCACGTCGTAGGTGAGGACCACGTAGCCGCGCTCCGCCAGGTCCTCGGCCAGCCACTCGTACATCTTCTCCGAGCCCTGGATCGAGCCCGTGGTGATCACGATTGCCGGGAACGGGCCCTGCAGCTCCGCGCCGGTGTAGGGATCGGTCGCGCCCGGCAACGGCGCGTACACGTCGCCCCGGAGCAGCGCGCCGTAGCGATTGGTGAAGGAGATGCGGATCCGCTGCCCGCGGGTGCCGTCCCAGTTCAGGCGGTAGGGGTTGCCGCCGTTCCAGCCGGGGACGAGCTGGCCCGGGTCGAGAATCGGCCTCGTGGGGTTGGCGGCCTGCTCGGCCACCTGCTGCAGATACGACGCCGACACGTTCGCGCCACCCGCCTGGATGTACTTCTGGCTGAGCTGGCCGTCGGGAGCGGTCTGGCGCCCGTAGGCGTCCTGCATGTTCTGGTTGTCACGCTGGATGTACTCCGGCGTGCCCGGCTGCGGCCCGGCGCCCCAGGCCACTCCGCCCTGCGCGATCGCGCCGAGCGCGACCGTCGCCGCCAGCGCGCGCAGCGCCATTCCCCGTCCGGCCATGTCCCTGCCTCCCCTGCGATCCCGGTCGCACCCCCGCGGCGACCTTCCGCCGGAACGATGACGAACCGCGGCGGAAAGTTCAACACACAACCGTCGGCGTGTTCCAATCGCTCCGCTCAGGGGCGGACGCCGAGCAACGCCCCCTCGACCTCGCGCAGGCGGCCGACGTCGCCGCGGATGCCGGCCACGACGTCATTGAGGAGGAACGCCTCGGCCAGCCGCACGATCGCGAAGCCGAGCGTGGCCGGCTCGAGCGGAGGCTCGTAGTTCCCCGCCGCGACCTCCTCCTCGATCAGGGCGGTTATGCGGCCAACCAGATGCGGGTCGACGACGCCCGCCCCGGATGTGATCACGCGCAGCGCGAGCTCGCGCTCCTGCTCCACGAACGTGCGCAGCGCCGGCGCCTCCACGAGGCTGCGGTTGAAGCGGTCGAACGTGTCGAGGAGCGCGCGGCCGCCCTTGCCCCGCGCGCCGGAGCGGGCGGCGTCGAGCAGCGGGTCGGCGGCGCGTACGAGGATCTCGCCGAGCAGTCCCTCACGCGACCCGAACCAGCGGTAGATCGTGGTCCGGCCAAGGCCGAGCTCCGCGGCGATCGCCTGGACGTCCACGCGCCGGCCACGCAGGTAGGCGACCATCCCGGCCTCGATCACCTGCTCCCGCGTCGCCGCCGGTGGGCGTCCGACACGCGTGGCGCTGCGGGCCTCGGACACGCTGGGAGCGTACCCCTCCTACACGCCCGCTTGGAGGGTATGCCCCGGCCGGGGCCCGCCGCTACTCGCGGATCGCGAGGTACACGAGCACGGCGCCCCCGATGGTCATGATGCCGCCGACGATCGTCAGCACGATGCCGAGCCAGTTGAAGAGGTCCACCTTCGCGCCCAGTTTGGCGTCAACGGCGACGCGCGGCGAGGCGTCGGCGTTCATGATCGCGGCTGCCCATTTGCCGCTCGTCGCCTTCCACGTGAGCGTCTGTGTGCCGGCGCCGGACGCCTTCACGGCCCAGATGCTCTCCGAGGGCGGCGAACCGGGGAGCGCCCCGCCGGCGACGTTGGTGTAGGACACAGAGAACGGGTTGAAGTCGAGGTGCTTGATCGTCGCGTGTGACGCCGACGCGAGGTAGGAGTCGAGCGCGTCGCGCTTGGCGATTCCGATGAACACGCGCTTCGACGGGTCCGCCGAGCGGGCGGTGATCCGCACGTTCGCGAAATGGCGGTCGAAGATCCACTTCGGTACGCCCGCGTCCACGTTGAGCGTCTGGGACTCGATCGCGCGAGTGCCCGTGGCATAGCGGTGGTACTTGGTGCTGAAGTACCCGGCCGGGTCGCGCTTGGTGGCATTGGCCCAGTCGATTGCCACGCCGGCGGACAGCACGGCCAGGGCGAACAGCACCACGAACGACGCGGCCACGATCGCCCACGGGCTGCGCTTGCTCGTCTTGGGGGCGGTCACTTCCATGTGGACAAGGCTGACGGCCGGCGCCGGCCACCACAATGGTGCTGGCCCGAGAATCGGCCTTCGTGCGAGCGTCAGCCCTGGGGGGTGATGCGGTAGGCGTCGAACACCGAATCGATGTTCCGCAGGCGCGACACGCACGCCTTCAGCGCCTGGGTGTCCCCCACCTCGACCACGAAGCGGTTCTTCACCATCGGCGGCACCACCGTGCAGCGCGCCTCGACGATGTTGATGCCCGACTCGGCGAACGTGCGCGAGAGGTCCTCGAGCAGCCGCGTGCGATCCCAGCCGTCCACCTGCAGCTCGGCGCGGAACGAGGTGGCCCCGGCGCCGTCCCACTCCACCTTCGTGAAGCGCTCCGGGTTCTTCATCAGGGCGCGGGCGTTCTTGCAGTGCGCGTGGTGGATCGTGATGCCCTTGCCGAGCGAGATGTAGCCGACGATCTCGTCGCCGGGCACCGGACGGCAGCACTTCGCGAGGCGCAGCATCACGTCGTCGATCCCCTCGACGTTGATGCCGTATCCGGTTGAGCTGCCGGTGGGCTTCGGCGTCTCCTTGCGCTGGAGCAGGTTGCCGGCGGCGCCCTGCGGCTCGACCGCGGACTCGCCCTGCTTCAGCCGCTGCATCACCTTGTTGGTGACGACGTTCGCCGAGATCTTCGACTGGCCGAGCGCGATGTAGAAGTCGTCGGCCTTCTTGAAGCCCATCTCGCGGATCACGTCCGCGATCAGCGGCGAGCCGGCCACCTTCTGCGCGGGCAGGCCCTGGCGCTTCAGCGACTCGTGCAGGATGTCGCGGCCGGCGCGCTCGGAATCCTCGCGGCGCTCGCGCTTGAACCAGGCGCGGATCTTCGACTGCGCGCGCGTGGTCTTCGCCAGCGAGAGCCAGTCCCGCGACGGGCCGCGCTCCTGCTTGGCGGTGAGCACCTCGCAGATGTCGCCGGACTGGAGCTCGTAGTGGAGCGGCACGATCTTGCCGTTCACCTTCGCGCCCACGCAGCGGTGG
>JBJMLG010000132.1:0-24216 GCA_045805385.1 Thermoleophilaceae bacterium | reverse complement strand
TGCACGACAACACGCTCGACGCCTACATAGCGCGTCTGCGGCGGAAGCTGAGAGACGCGGGCAGCACGCAGAAGATCGTGACTGCGCGCGGTGTGGGGTATTCGCTGCGATGAGCAGGCTCAGCCTGCGTGGACGTGTAACCCTCGCTTCCGCGCTCGTGCTTGCGGTTGGGCTCGCGTTGCTCACGTTCGGCATCAACGTGATCCTCGAGCGGCAGCTCGCCCATGACGCGTCCGCGGCCCTTCGCGAGCGCGCCGGGGCGCAGCTCGCCACGCTCAGCATGCGCAACGGACGCGTGGTGCAGCGCGACGCCCCGAACGACGCCGCGCTCGACCAGCAGGCGTGGGTGTTCGCCGGAGGGCGGGTGTTGCAGCGTCCGCGCGCGGCAGCGGATCTGCAGAAGGCCGCAGCCCAGCTCGCGGACGTCCCGTCCGCCCGCGAGCGCACGCTGGGCGACAAGGTGCGGCTCCGAGCCGAGCCGGCCTACGGCTCCGGCGGGCAGCGAATGGGCACCGTCGTGGTGGGCCTGTCGATGGTCCCCTACGACCACACCGAGCACATCGCGCTCGCGGCGACGCTCGCGCTCGACCTGTTCGTGCTCCTGCTCGGCGCCCTCCTCGCGCGGCGCGCCGTGGGCAACGCGCTGCGTCCCGTCGCCGAGATGACGGAGGCCGCGGCGGATTGGAGCGAGCACGACCTCGAGCGCCGATTCAACCTCGGCCCGCCGCGCGACGAGCTGACCGCGCTGTCGTCCACGCTCGACGGCCTGCTCGGTCGCATCTCGGCCAGCCTGCGCCACGAGCAGCGCCTCTCGGCCGAGATGGCCCACGAGCTGCGCACGCCGCTGAGCGGCGTCCGCGGGGAGGCCGAGCTCGCGCTCCAGCAGCGGAGCGTGCCGCCCGACGCGCGTGAATCGCTCGAGCAGATCCTGCGGGGGACGGACCGCATGGAGGCCGTGATCGAGACGCTGCTCGCCGCCGCCCGTCGCGAGGCCGGCGTCGGCATGGGCTCGGCGGACCCGCTCGCGGCCGTCACGCTGGCCGCCGAGGCCGTGCGGTCGATCGCGGAGCGCGAGGGGGTGGAGCTGAAGATCGGACCGGCGCCGGCTCAGTGGCGTGTCGGCGCCGAGGAGGACCTGGTCGCGCAGGCTCTACAGCCGCTTCTCGACAACGCCGTGCGCCACGCACGCCGCGCGGTGAACGTCGCGATCGCGCGCTGCGACGAGGGGATCGCGTTCGTCGTGGAGGACGATGGGGACGGCCTCGACAGCACCGACCCGGACACCCTGTTCGAGCCGGGAACGAGCACCGAAGGCGGCGCGGGGCTCGGCCTGGCGCTCGCCCGCCGCCTTGCGCGCGCCTGCGGCGGCGACGTCGTCGCGCTCCGGCGCGCGGGCGGGGCGCGGTTCGAGCTGCGCGTGCCCGCCGTGGGCTGATCAGTCCGCGCGTTCCTTCCGGCGCAGGGCAGTAAGCGAGCGGGATGGGGTGCGGCGCCGTCCCAGACCGGGAATTACTTCCATCCCGACAAGGCGGCAGCAGTGCGATGGAGATTTATCCCGCTATGCGGGAATTTCTTCCATCCCGATCTGCGCCCAGGCGTCGGTATGGAAGTTCTTCGCGGTTCACCTCGGTGCATTTCTTCCAGTTGAAGCAAGCGAGGCTGCTCAGCCGAGCGCTTGACGGACCGCGCGCGGGGCAGCCGCCGGCTCCGGCAGCGGCCACTCGATCTCGACCAGGCCCGCGGGCGGGCGGTTCACCAGTACGGCGAGGAGCGAGAGCCCGGCCGGGAGCTTGACCCCGGCCCGCATCAGCAGCGCCTCGGCGTACATCGGCACGGCCAGCACCGGGTCGAGCGCCCGCGGCGTGAGCCGCAGGTCGGAACGAGCGCGGCGCGAGCGCGGCAGCACCCGCTCGGCGAGCCTCACCAGCGCCGCGGGTGGCAGAAGCAGGCTGTTGAAGTAGCTCGTGCGCTCCACGCTCCACCCGGCAACGTTCGCGGACTCGCGCAGCGTGCCACGCCGGTAGCGGCGGTAGTGGAGGTTGGCATCGTCGTGGCGCGACCAGAGCAGCTGATAGGCGGGCACGGTCACGACCAGGCGCGCACCCGGGCGCGAGATCCTCCTCAGCTCGCGCAGGGACACGACGTCGCTCGCGGTGTGCTCGAGCACGTCGAGGCAGGTGACGAGGTCGAACGACGCGTCCTCGAACGGCAGGCGCTCGAGGTGGCCGGCGAATACGCGCGAATGGCCTCGCGCCCGCGCGGCGTCGAGTGCGCTGCGGCTTGGGTCGATGCCGGTGACCGAGCCGTAGCGAATCAGGTCGTCGAGCGTGCGGCCGGAGCCGCAGCCGGCGTCGAGGATCTCGGCGCCCACCGGCAGCTCCAGCCGGTCGAGCGTGCTCGTCACCACGCGCCGCCTCCCCCGATACCACCAGTGGCGATCGTCGAGCTCGATCATCGCGTTGAGCTCCGCTCCCTGCATCCCCTCGATGCTTCCGCGGGGCGCATTTGCGATTGCGCGCGTTCTGTTGGGATCTCGTTAGACGGCCCTCTAACCCGAGCCACCCGCCGGCCTAACCGTCCTTAACGCGCCCGCGGTGACTCTGCTGGCATGACCCCGCAAGGACTGCTTCCCGGCCTGTCGATCGTCCTCCCGTGCTTCAACGAGGAGGACAACCTCCGCGACGCGGTCGCTGCGGCGCTGCGCGCGGGGCGCCGATTCGCCGAGCGCTGCGAGGTCCTGGTCGTGGACGACGGCAGCACGGACAGCACCGGCGAGATCGGCGTGGAGCTCGTGGAGATCCATCCCGAGGTGCGGCTCCTGCTCCACCCGGTGAACCTTGGCTACGGCGCGGCCCTGCGCACGGCGATCCGCGCCGCGACGCTCCCGTTCGTGCTGCTCACCGACGCCGACCTGCAGTTCGACCTCGGCGAGCTCGCCGACTTCGTGCCGCTCACGGAGGAGGCGGACGTGATCGTCGGCTACCGGATCGATCGGCAGGACCCGTTCAGCCGCCGCCTCGCGGCCGCCGGCTGGAACGGGCTCGTGCGCTCGCTCTACGGACTGCCGATCCGCGACGTGGACTGCGCCTTCAAGCTCATCCGCCGCGAGGTGATCCAGAGCTTCACGCTCCGTTCGACGGGCGCGATGATCAGCACCGAGCTGCTCGTGAAGTGCATCGACGCCGGCGGGCGCGTGGCCGAGGTCGGGGTGCATCACTTCCCGCGCCCGGCGGGCCGGGCCAGCGGCGCGAACCCGCGCGTAGTGGCGCGCGCGTTCCGTGAGCTCGCCCAGCTCCATCGCGTGCTCACCCCAGCCACCAAGCACGGAGCGTAGGTTGGGCAGCGTCGCGCTGAGCGCGCGCCGGCGCGTCGGCGCGCTGCCATCGGCGGTAGCGAGCCCATGGCTCGCGGCTTTCGCCATCGCAGCCGTCGGCGCCGCATTGCGGCTGCCGGGCCTCGCCGGCATGCGCGAGAACTTCTTCTACGACGCGAGCGTTCGAAGCATGTCGCTGTCGTGGCACAACTTCTTCGTCGGCGCGTTCGACCCGGGCGCGTCGCTGGCAGTCGACAAGCCGCCGATCGACCTCTGGCTCCAGGTCGCGAGCGTGAAGCTGCTCGGCTTCAACCGCCTCGCGCTCTCTCTGCCGCAGGCGCTTGCCGGATCGGTCGCGGTGCTGATCGCGTACGACCTCGGGCGCCGCCTGTTCGGCACCGCCGCCGGCCTGTGCGCGGCGGCGGCGCTCGCCGTGCTGCCCATCTCGGTCGTCACTTCGCGCAGCGACACGATGGACTCGCTGATGATGGCGCTCGCGCTGCTCGCCGCCTGGCTGGTGGTGCGGGCCGTGGAGACCGGTCGCGCGCGCTGGCTCTACCTCGCCGCCCTGGTGCTCGGCATCGACTTCAACGTGAAGCTGCTGGAGGCACTTGTACCGCTCCCGGCCATCGCCCTGCTGTATCTGGTGGCCGCGCGCGAGCCGCTTGGCCGCCGCGCTGCGCACATCGGAGGCTCGCTCGTGGTGCTCGTCGCGACCGCGCTCTCGTGGGCGGCGGCGATCTCCACGCTTCCTCTGCGCGACCGCCCGTACCCGATCGGCTCGACGAACGGCAGCGTCTGGAACGTGCTGTTCGTCTACAACGGCCTCGACCGGATCAGCCCGCCTCCGGGGACGGCGGTGCACGCCGCCGTGCCGCCCGGCGTGAGCCGTCTCTTCACAGGCACCTTCTCCGGGCGCATCGGCGTGGAGCTGCTTCCCGCTCTGGTGGCCGGCGCGCTCGCGCTCGCGGTCGCCGCGGTCGCCCTGTGGACGCGAAGAGAGGGCCGGCGCCTCGGGATTGGCGGCGCGGCGATGGTGGCGGTGTGGCTCCTGACCGGCTTCGTGCTCTTCTCGCACATGGGTGCGCTGCGGCTGCGCTATCTCGAGGCGATGACCCCCGCCGTCGCACTTGCGCTCGGCGCCGGCGCAGCGGTGCTCGCGAAGGGGCGTCCCGTGGTAGCTGCGGCGGCGCTCGGCCTGCTCGGCCTCGTCGGGGCGGAGTACGCGTTCAGGATTCCGGTGGGAAGCGCGGTGGCGCTGCTCGCCGTGATCGCCGCGGCCGGGGCGGCGGCGCTCGCACTGCTCAGGAGGCCGTCCGCGGCGCTGGCCGCCGCAACGATCGCTCTGCTCGCCGCCCCGACGGCCTTCGCGGCGAAGCTCGCCGAACACCACTCGTCCGACGCGGGCGTGGGCGGAGGCGGCCTCACCGCGAGGAGCGCCGCGAAGATCGACGCCTACGCGACGGCGCATCGCCATGGCGCGAGGTACCTCGTGGCTTCCGCGGCACCGGGCAAGGCGGCCGCGCTGATCTCACGCGATCCCCAGCGGATGCTCTTCCTCACCAGCTACAGGGGGAGGCCGCTCACCAGCGCCCGCAAGCTTGCGCGGCTTGTTCGCCGGGGCGAGGTGCGCACTGTGATCATGGACCACAGATGCACGCCGAGCACGCCTTCCGGCTGCGTTTCGGCGGTGCGCTGGGTGCGCCGCCACGGCGTCGACGTGTCCAAGCAGGCGCACCTGCGAAAGCGCGGCCAGCTCTACGCAGTGGGAGCGGGGATCAGTGCGCGGGCGCGCGCCGCTGCGTCGAGAAGAACGTCCAAACCTGCTGTGCGGCATTCACGGCGATCGGCAGCCCGCGGTCCGGCGGGTTCGCACCAGGCCAGGCATGGGCGCCACCGTAGAGCTTGAGATGCGCGACCGTCGCGCCCTTCGCGCACGGCTGCCACACGAACAGCTGCGCCCGCGAGGCCAGGAAGCGCTTCGACGCGGGCTGGGCGGGACAGTGGTCGAACTGCTGCCAGCCTGCAACGTATTCCGGCACGCTCCCGTCGTGGTCGGGCCCGCGACCGTTGTACGGCACGACCGCGTCGGCCGTCCCGTGGACCTCGAGCACGGAGGTGGGCCGACGCGCGCGGCAGCGCCCGAGCTGGCTGTAGCCGCCCGCTACGGGCGCGATCGCGGCAAATCGCGAGTTCAGCTCGCAGCCGAGCTTCGCCACCATCCCGCCGCCGTTGGAGACACCCGTGGCGTAGACGCGGTTCGGGTCCACGCAGTTGGCGCGCCGCACCCGGTCGAGCAGCGCCTGGATGAACTGGATGTCGTCGGCAGCGCCGGGAGCGTCGTCGCCGATGTTCCAGTGCCGGGCGGGCGCCATCGCGCTCGGGAACACGCCGACGAAGCCTGCCTGATCGGAGAGCGCGCCGAGCCCGGAGTAGCTCGCCATGAAATTGCCGGTTCCGCCGGAGCCGTGGAGCGCGAGCACGACCGGCAGGCGGTGGCCGCCGCTCGCGTTGCGCGGCACGTGCACGAGTGCGGTGCGGGCGATGCCTGCAACATTCAGCGTGACGTAGCTGCTGCCGCGCGTGGCGGCGCGGCCGCAGGGGCCGGTGACGCCGGCTGAGGGCGGTGCGAAGACGCCGGCCGCGGCCGCGAGGACGCAGGCGAGAAGGCAGGCAGCGGCTATGCCGAGAGCAGATGGGCGCATCGAGTCGGAATCAGCCCGGTGGGACGCGCGCAGCCGCCTACTGCAAAACTCACACGAGCCGTTGAAGTTCCAAGCGTAGCCTGCCCGGACGATGACCCAGACCGGCAGCATCGACATCCTAGTGGTCGACGACGAGTCCCCCCTCAGGGAGACAATTCGCCAGTCCTTCACGCGTGAGGGGCACCGGGTGATGGCGGTGGCCGACGGCCGCGCCGCGATCGACCGGGCGAGCACCCAGCGCTTCGACATCGTGCTGCTCGATGTGGCGCTCGGGCCCGGGCCGGACGGCTACGAGGTGTGCCGCACCCTGCGCGCCCGCCGCAACGTGGTGCCGATCATCATGCTCACGGCCCTCGACAGCGAGGCCGACGCCGTGCTGGGGCTCGAGGCCGGCGCCGACGACTACGTGACGAAGCCGTTCGGCCTCGCCGAGCTGCGCAGCCGCATCCGCGCGGTGCTCCGGCGCGCGGGAGGGCGAGGCCTCGGCGACGAGATCCTCACCGCCGGACGCGTCATCCTCGACCGCGTCCGCCGCGAGGTGACCGCCGACGGCGAGCCGGTGCAGCTCACCTTCTCCGAGTTCGAGCTGCTCGACACGATGATCGGCGAGCCGGGGCGGCTGTTCAACCGGCAGGAGCTGCTGCGGGCGATCTGGGGCGAGAGCGCCTACCGCGACCCGAGAGCGATCGACGTGCACGTGCGGCACCTGCGCGAGAAGCTCGAAGAGGATCCACAGACCCCGCGCCTGATCGTGACCGTGCGAGGCGCGGGCTACCGGTTGCAGGCGCCGTGAGGCTGCGTCGGCTGATCCCGCACGGGCTGCGCGCGCGGATCGTGCTGGCGCTGATCGCCACCTCGGTGGTGACCCTCGCGGTGGCGGCGCTCGCGCTGCTGCCGCCGCTCGAGCACCGGCTGAAGCGCGAGGAGCTCCAGGCGCTCGCGGACACCGCGGTCGCCTCGCGCCCCGGCTTCCTCGACCTCGAACCGAAGCAGCTCGCGCGCGGCTCCCCAAGGCTCGCGCGCCTGTCGCGCGCGCTCGCCAGGCGCACCGGCGGCCGGGTGGCGGTCTTCGACAGCCAGGGCCGCGCGCTCACGAACACCGACCCGGCGCCGGACCGCTTCGAGGACGTCGGCCAGGCGGCCGTGCGCGGCAAGACTGTCAAGAGCGTGGCCACCAGCCCCTCGGACAGCGACGTGGCGCGCGTGGCGATGCCGCTACGCGTGCGGGATCACCGCTACGTGATCGTGCTGCGGAAGACGCTCGACGACGCTCCGCTCGCGGTGCGAGTGGTGAAGCACGCATTCCTGGTCGCAAGCCTGGCGGGGCTCGTGACCGCGGTGCTGCTGGGCCTGGCCATCACTGGGAGGGTCCTGCGCAGGCTACGGCGCCTGCGTGACGCGACCTCACTCGTGGCCCGGCGCGGCCCCGCCGTCGAGCTGACCCCAGACAACTCCCCGGACGAGGTGGGAGATCTCGCGCGCTCGTTTTCGACGATGCAGGCCCGGCTGAGGGAGCAGGAGCAGGCGCGGCGCACCTTCGTGGCGACGGCGTCGCACGAGCTGCGTACCCCGCTCGCGTCGCTGCGCATGATGCTCGAACTGCTCCAGGAGGATCTCGCCCAGCAGCCGCCCGACGTCGAGGACGCCCGGGAGCAGGCCGCCAGCGCCGGCGCGCAGTCGCGGCGCCTGGCGTCACTTGCGGCGGATCTGCTCGACCTGAGCCGCATCGATAGCGAGGCGGATCTGCGCAGCGAACCGGTGCCGCTCGCGGAGGTGGGACGCGCGGTGACCGCGGAATTCGCGAGCGTGGCCGAGGAACGCGGAGCCGAGCTGCAGTTCGAGGCGGGTGCGGAGACGTGCTGGGCGAGCGGCGATCCGGGTGCCGTCGCCCGCATCGCGCGCATCCTCGTGGACAACGCGCTCCGCTTCTCGCCGCCCTCGCAACCTGTCACGGTCACCGTCGCCGACGACGGTGGCGCCCCCGTTCTCACGGTGCAGGACTCCGGGCCGGGCGTGCCCGAGGACGAGCGAGAGCTGATCTTCAACCGCTTCCAGCGGGGCAGCGCGACGGGCGACGAGGCCGGGTTCGGGCTCGGCCTTGCGATCGGCCGCGAGCTGGCCGAGCGCATGGGCGGAGCGCTGTGCCTGGAGCCCTCCGCGGAGGGCGCTCGCTTCGCGCTGCGCCTGCGTCCCGCGGAGCGATTGCGGGAGCCCGTGCCGGGCTAACGCGATCCCAACATCGGGAAAGCGATCGCTAACGGCCTCGCGGACAGATTCTGCGAGTGAGCGCATCCGTGCTGGGCCTGTTCGCGGCGGTCGCCGCTTCCGTCGCACTCAACGTGAGCTACCTGATCCAGCGGGCGGGCTCTGCCGGAGCCCCCGCGATCTCGCCGCTGCAGCCCGTCGCGACCGCCCGTGCCCTGCTCGGCTCGCCGGTGTGGCTTGGCGGGTTCGCGCTCGGCAGCGCGGGCACGGCCATGCAGGTGCTGGCGCTGGTGCTCGCGCCGATCTCGCTCGTGCAGGGATTCGTCGCCGGCGGCCTCGCGCTCGCGGTTCCCGTAGGCCGCCGCGTGCTGGGCGAGATGCTGCGGCCGGCGGAGCTGGCCGCTGTAGGGATCATGGTGGTCGGCCTGGCGTGCATCTCGCTCGCCGGCACAGGCGGGCACGAGGCGACGAGCACCGCGACCGCCGCCACGTACACGCTGCTGTCCGCGGCGGCGGCAATCGCGCTCGTGCTCCTGCCCGGCGGTCGCCGCACCGGCGAGCGCCTCGGGCTTGCGGGCGGACTCTTCTACGGCGCCGCGATGGTCGCGGTCAAGGCGCTCGCGCACGCCGGGCATGGCGATGCGCTGGCCGTCGTCGCGTCTCCGTGGCTCGAGGCCGCGCTCGTGCTCGGGGCCGCGGGCTTCTTCGCCTTTCAGCGCGGACTCCAGGTGGGCCCGGCCATCCCCGTCGCGGCGTTGATGATGGCCGGCACGAACGTGGTTGCGGTGCTCGCAGGCTTCGTCGTGTTCGGCGACCCGCTCGGCGCGACGCCGCTCCTCGAAGCCGTGCGCGTGGCGGGCTTCGCGGCGGTGGGAGCCGCCACCTGGCTGCTCGCCCCAGCGCAGGTGCAAGTGGCGCGTCCAGCCGCCGTGGCGACCGCCGACGGCTCGGACACGTGAACGCCACCGCACGCCTCGGCCTCGTGCGCGCGGGGACCGCGCGCTCCCTCGGGCGCCCGGATGTGCGCGCGCTAGCCACGTCCGTCGGCGTACTGGCACTGGCGGCGTACGGCTATCTCTGCTGGCGCATCGTCCAGGCGAGCTTCGTGCAGCCGGAGCTGTTCGTTCCGTCGGGGCACAGGCACTTCCCCACCTGGATGCGCGGTCCGTTTCACGCAAACGGCGCGCCGCTGCCGCTGCGCGACTTCGTGCGCGTGCTGATCGCGCTCACCGCGCTGTACGTGATCGTGGTGATCTGCGCGCGGGCGATCCCGGCCGCCGTGGGATTTATCGCGGTCGGTGCGTTCACGCTGCTGTTCGCGCTCGCGCCGCCGCTGCTGTCCTCGGACGTCTTCAACTACATCGCCTACTCGCGCGCGGCCCAGCTCCACGGGTTCAACCCGTACGTGCACGGCCCCGCCGTGATCGCGCACGATCCGGTCTACCCGTTCGTCGGACACTTGTGGAACCACACGCCGAGTGCGTATGGGCCGCTGTTCACGCTTCTCACATACGAGCTCGAGCCGCTCGGTATCCACGGCGAGCTCTGGGCGCTGAAGGGCATCACGGCGGCCGCGAGCCTCGGCTGTGTGGTGCTGATCTGGCTGTGCGCCAAGCGCCTGCGCGTCCCGCCGATGCCCGCCGCGCTGTTGTTCGGGCTCAACCCGCTGGTGCTCGTGTGGGCGGTCGGCGGAGCGCACAACGACCTCGTGATGGTGTTCGTGCTGCTGCTCGGCGTGTACCTGCTCGTGTCGCGCCGCCCGGCCCTCGGTGGGGCTGCGCTTGTGGCCGCCACGGCCGTGAAGCTCACGGCCGGGCTCGCGCTGCCCTTCGCCATCCTCGGCGTGCGCCCGCGATGGCGCGTGGCGGCCGGCGCGCTGGCCGCGGGAGTGGTGCTGCTCGGCATCACCTACGCCGAGTTCGGCTCGCACATCACCGGCATGCTCGACGCGCTGAAGGTGCAGGACAAGCTGCGTTTCGTGGTGGTGAGCGTGCCGGGCTACATCGGCTACGAGCTAGGGCACGGCTCCGCGGGCACCCGGCATACCCACCTGTTCACCGCCTTCCTGGTGGCCGGCACCGCCCTGCTGCTGCTGCGCACGCTGCTGAAGCGCTCGTGGCTCGAGTCGAGCGGCTGGGCGCTGCTGCTACTGCTCGTGACGGCGAGCTGGCTGCTGCCGTGGTACGTGGTCTGGGTGCTGCCGATGGCGGCACTCGCCCGGCGCCAGTGGCTCCAAGGGGGCGCTGTCGCGCTCACCGCGCTGCTCGTCGCGATGCAGATCACCCACTTAACGACCACGCATCATCACCACCGGCATCACCACAGGCACTCGGTGCTGGCGGCGCGCAAGCACCACCACCGCCACGGCGTGCACCTCACGGCGAGAGCGCCCGGACGCGGCTAACTCGAGCCGCGCTCGAGCCGCTCCTCGACCGAGCGCACCTTGTCGTCGAGCGTCTGGTCCGGCTTGTCGCGGCGCTCGTCGAGCTTCAGCACCGTGTAGACGCGCGGGACGCCCTGGTCGAACGGCACTGCATGAAGCTCGGCCACCACGTCGAGGATGTCGCGCGTGCTGCCCTCGAGCGAGGTGCCCATGGCGTGCATCCGGTAGCGCACCCGGTCCTGCTTCGCCAGGCGGCGCTGTATCTCGGCGATGTACTCGCTCGCGCTCACCTCGGGACGGCCGAGCGCCAGCACGGTGAGGTCCGCGGTGGACATCTCAGGCCAGGTTCGTCCAGACCGTCTTGATCTCGAGGTAGGCGTCCAGGTTCGCGTGGCCCATCTCGCGCCCGATGCCCGAGGCCTTGTACCCGCCGAACGGAGCGGCGGCGTCGCTCGGGCCCCAGACGTTGATGTAGACCGAGCCCGCCTGCAGCATCTGCGCGAGGCGGTGCGCGTTGCCCACGTCGCGTGTCCAGACTCCCGCGGCGAGGCCGTACTCCGTCTCGTTCGCGCGGCGGGCGACCTCCTCGAGGTCGTCGTAGGGCATCGCCACGAGCACCGGGCCGAAGATCTCCTCGCGGGCGATCGTCATGTCGTCTTCCACGCCGGTGAACAGCGTGGGGTTGATGAAGTAGCCGTTCTGGCCGTCGGCGCCGCCGCCGCCGGCCGCCACCTCCGCACCCTGCTCCTTGCCGGACTCGATGTAGCCCATCACGCGCTCGTACTGCTCGGCCGACACGACGGGCCCGAACTGCGTGGAGGGGTCGAGGCCGGGACCGACCTTCGCGCCGCGGGCGGCCTCCGCCAGTGCGCTCGTGACCGTGTCGTAGTGCTCGCGCGGCACGAACAGCCGCGAGCCCGCCTGACACGCCTGGCCGGTGTTGAAGTAGATGCCCTGGAAGGCGCCCTTGATCGCGGCCTCGAGGTCGGCGTCGGGCAGGATGATGTTCGGGCTCTTGCCGCCGAGCTCGAGCGTGACGCGCTTCAGCGAGCGGCCGCACTTCTCGCCGATCTGGCGGCCCACCTCGGTCGAGCCGGTGAACGCGACCTTGTCCACGCCCGGATGGTCCACGACAGCGGCGCCGGTCTCACCGTCGCCCGTCACGATGTTCACGACGCCCGCGGGGAAGCCCGCCTCCTGGATCAGCTGACCAACGCGCAGCGCGCTGAGGGGCGTCTGCTCGGCCGGCTTCAGCACGACCGTGCACCCCGACGCCAGCGCGGGACCGAGCTTCCACCCGAGCATGAGCAGCGGGAAGTTCCAGGGAATGATCTGACCCGCGACACCCACGGGTTCCTTGAGCGTGTACACGAACATGCTCGGCCAGGACACCGGGATCGTCTCGCCCTCGATCTTCGTGGGCCAGCCCGCGTAATAGCGCAGGTGCGCGACGGTCATCGGCACGTCGACGAGGCCGGCCATCGTGACCGGCTTGCCGTTGTCGAGCGACTCGATCTGCGCAAGCTCCTCGGCGTTCGCTTCGAGCAGGTCGGCGAGCTTGTTCATCAGTGCCGAGCGGCCGGCCGCCGGCATCGACCGCCACGGCCCCTCGAACGCCGCGCGCGCCGCCTTCACCGCGCGGTCCACGTCGTCGGGACCCGCCTGAGCCACCTCGCAGATCGGCTCGCCGGTGGCCGGGTCGATCGTCTCGAAGGTCCGGCCGTCCGCCGCGTCGACCCAGTCGCCGCCGATCAGAAGCTTGTGCGGTCCGGACTGGACGAAGCTGCGGGCTGGGTCGGAGAGCGTTTCGGGGACGGTCGTGGCCATGTTCGATCCTCCGTGGGTCGGCTGACGGGCGTCGCGGGCGCGAGCATATCTGCGCGCCGCGCGGCCAGTGCCGAGCACGCGAGCGCTCCGCCCGCGGCGATCAGAGGCACCGAGGGCTCGAGGTAGCGCAGCACGAACTCCGAGGTGGCCGCGGCGCCGATCAGCATCGCGATGCCGGACCCCGCGAGCAGGAAGACCTCGCGCCTTGCAGCCGCGGCGCCTGGGAGGGCGACCGCCGCCAGCGACGCCAGGGCCAGCAGCGCGAGCAGCCAGCGGGGCGCGTGCACGAGCCTCACGTAGTCGCGCGCTGCGCCGGAAGCGCGCGGCGCCCGGTAGCCGGCGAACCAGCGGTCGCGCACCGCCGGGTTCAGCACGGTCGCGAGCTCGAGCGCGCGGTCCGAGCTGCCGCGCGAGCCGGCACCCGGGGTCAGGAAGCGAAGGAAGTCGGAGCCCACCGCGCGTGCGTAGTCGAGCGGGTGCGCGCGGATCTGCGCGATCGCGAAGCGGCGCAGCACGCGGTCGGAGTGGGCGAGTGCCGCCGGCTCCGCGCTGAAGCCATGGAACAGCCGGTTGGCCGGCGATGACGGGTCGAACACGTAGTAGAGGGCGCCCGCGCCCGGCTTGGGCGGCACGCACAGGGGGCGCACCTCGCGGGCGACCCGCGCGCCGCGGCAGTCAACGAACTCGCCCACGCGCCCGTAGAGCTGCCAGCCGGACGCCGAGGTGAAGCCGTAGCTGTCCTGCTTGGCGTGGTGGACCACCGAGTAGAGGGCGAGCGGGAGCGCGCACGCCAGCACCGCGATGGCGATCGAGCGCAGCGGCGGCCGTGTCCAGAGGAGGTAGATCAGCCACACGGGCACGGCGAAGAGGGCGACCGGGCGGATCAGGACGGCTGCCGCGAGCAGCGCGCCGCTTCCCGCCAGGCGCGCTGAGCCGGGTTTGCCGCGCCACGCTGCGAGCGCGAGCGCCGCCAGGAGTACGAGCGTGAACAGCGCCTCGGCCAGCAGGTGCTGCTCGAGCGCGATCGCCCAGCCGTCGAGCAGCACGAGCGCGGCCGCGGCGGCCGCGAGCCCACGCTTCACACCGCGGGCGAGGAGGAGCGCGTAAAGCACGACGCCGGTCGCCAGACCGATCAGGTGCTGAACCAGCGTGAGCGCCGCGAGGCTGCGCCCAGGCAGCGCCAGCACGTGGAGGAACAGCGGAAAGCCGGCGGGGTGGAGCGGGTCGCTCAGGTACTGGCCCTTGTAGGCGGCGTCGGCGTACGCCCACGAGTCGGTATAGAACAGCCCGGGCCAGGCGCCGAGCCACACCAGGAGCCGCGCCGCGACGCCGAGCGCGAGCACGCCCGCGAACCACTTGTGCGCACCGATTCGCGCCCCCGCCATCAGGCTGCCCAGTGTGCCAGCGCGCAAAGCGCGGCGCGTCAGTCAGAGCCGAAGCGGTCCACCAAGCGATCCGCGTAGAAGTCCTCCCACCGCGCGGCCGGTTGCCCGGCCGCGAACGCGCGGTCCGACTCCACGAGCTCGTGGACCAGGTGGCTGCGCGTCGGTGCGCCTCCGAGCGTGTCGGGAAGCTCGGAGTGGTCGATCAGCCAGTTCGCGTAGAAGGAGGCCCAGTCGTCGTCCGCCCCGTCCGTGATGCGATAGACGACGTGGTGCACCTCGCCCGCCTCGTGCAAGAGCTCGCTGATCCGACTGGTGCGGTCGTCCACGTTCAAACGCTACCCCCCGAGGGTGCGGGCCTGGCGCGATTTCGCATGCGACGCCCCAGGGCGACCACTCGCGCGAGGTGTCCGCAGTACGGGGCGCCCGGGCAGCGGGCGAACGACAGCGCGACCGCCTCCGCCTGCTCGTCCCCGCGCTCGCGCCGGCGACCGGGCAGCAGCGCGAGCGCCACCACCACGCCAATCGCGCAGAGGAGCGCCGCGACCACGAACGCGCCCTTGAAGCCGTGTGTGAGCGCGACGGGCAGTGGTGAGCCGGAATCGAGCGCGCTCGTCACGCGGCTGTTCGACACCGATGAGAGGATCGCGAGGCCGAGCGAGCCGCCGACCTGCTGAGTGGTGTTGAGCAGCCCGGAGGCGAGCCCGGAGTCGGCGGCCGCGACGCCGTTCGTGGCAGAGATGGTGATAGGCACGAACGACATCCCGAGCCCGGTCCCGAGGACGAGCATGGCCGGCAGTACGTGGCTGCCGTAGTCGCTGTGACCCGACACGCGGGTGAGCAGCACGAAGCCTGCGGTCGCGATGAGCAGCCCGGCCGCAAGCACGGCCTTGGGCGTGAAGCGGTCGACGAAGCGCGAGGCGAGCGCCGAGGAGCCGATGATCGTCAGACTCAACGGCAGGTAGGCGACGCCCGTCTTGAGCGCGCTATAGCCCAGCACCTGCTGGAGGTACAGCGTGCAGAAGAAGAACACCCCGAACAGCGCCGCCGCGACGACCAGCATCGTCACGTCCGAGGCGAGGAGGCCGCGGTTCGCGAAGATCCGCAGCGGAACGAGCGGCTCGGGCTGCCGGCGCTCGATGACCACGAATGCGGCGATCAGTGCCGCGGCGACAACGAAGCCCCCCAACGTCCGCCCGGACGTCCAACCCCAGCTGTCGGCCTCGATGAGCGTGTAGACGAGCGCGATCGTGCCGAGCGTGATCGCAATGGCGCCCTCGGCGTCATAGCCGCCGCGCGTTTCCGACTCCGAGCGGCTCTCCGGGATGATCCGCGGAGCCAGTGCCAGCACCGCGGCGCCGATCGGCACGTTGATGAAGAACACCCAGCGCCAGCTCAGGACCTCCACGATGACGCCGCCGAGCAGCAGTCCGACGGCGCCGCCGGCCCCGGCGATCGCACCCCACACCGCAAGCGCCCGATTGCGCTCCGTCCCCTCGGCGAAGGTCGTGAGGATGATCGACAGCGCCGCGGGCGACACGAGCGCGCCGCCCAGGCCCTGCGCGGCGCGCGCGCCCAGCAGCATGCCCTCGGACTGCGAGACCCCGCACACCAGCGAGGCGCCCGCGAAGAGGGCGATCCCGGCAACGAACAGGCGCCTGCGCCCGAGGCGGTCGGCGAGCCGCCCGCCGAGTAGGAGGAACCCGCCGAAGACCAGGGTGTAGGCGTTCAGCACCCAGGAGAGGCTCTGCTCGGAGAAGCCCACATCGCCCTTGATCGTCGGCAGCGCGACGTTGACCACCGTTGCATCCAGCACGACCATGAACTGCGCGACCGCGACGAGCGCGAGTACGGCCGCCGGGTCGACGCGCGAAGTGGAGTGGGGGACGGGGGAGGCGGCGGCAGCAGACATCCAGGCCAGTCCTGTGCCGACACTAACAGGACCGGCGATGTCCGGATTTGAAGCGCGCCGCTACAGCGCGGCCGCTGCCCGCACCAGCCGAGCGTTGCTGCGCGCCGGGCTGCCCTCGGGCATCACCAGCGTGTCCTCCAGCCCGACCCTGATGGAGTGGCGGCGATCGCGGGCCGCCTCGAGCACGCCCCAGGTCGCCGCGCCGATCCCGTGGTGGAGCTGCTCGAGACCGGTGGGGTACACCACCCGCTCGATCTCCGCCGCGAGGGCGACTGCCTGGGCGGGATCTTCGGGCTCCACCTCCACGAGTGCGCGGCGGCAGCGCACCGCCAGCTCGCTCGCCAAGAGCTTCTCGGCGTCCGCGACCGACGCCAGACCCGCCTCCACGTCCATGCCGCGTCGCAGCGCCAGCTCCATCAGCTCGAGCGCGCCGTCCTCGGACAGGTTCACCGACACCATGTCGGGCAGCTCGTGCCAGCTCTCCACGGCGGCGCGCGTGGCATCCGCGCTTCCCTCGATCCAGATGCCCGTGCTCAGCCCGAGCTCAGCCGTCGCCACGACGCCGCGCACCGCCCGCAGTGCCTCCGCGCACGCGCCCGGGTCGAGCGTCTCCAGCCCGTTCTCCTCCCGCGGGTGGAAATGCAGCGAGCGCGCTCCCGCGGAGCGGCAGGCGCGCGCATCCGAGGCGAGCTGGGCGGGCGTTATCGGGACTGCCTCGTGCTCGAGCCGCGAGCGGTTGCCGTTCAGGCAGGCCTGGAGCACGACGGCTAGGCGCTCAGCACGATCTTCAGGGCCTCGTGCCGTGCGTAGGTCTCGTATGCCTCGGGCGCCTGCTCGAGCTTCATGTGGTGAGTCACGAGCGGCGTGGGGTCGAGCCGCCCGGCCGCCATCAGCGCGAGCACGGAGTCGAGGTGGCCCATCACGTTCGCGTGCCCGGTGAGCACCGTGAGGCTCTTCAGCCACGCCATGCCCACGTTCACCTCCTCGCGCTCGGCGTGCACGCCCACCAGCGAGACCGTGCCGGCCTTGCGCGCGAGCCGCAGTGCCAGGTCGAGCGTCTGGCCCGTCCCGACCGCCTCGATTGCGACGTCCACGCCGCGCCCTTCGGTCGCCGCCTTCGCCGCCGCGCGCGGGTCCTCCTCGGTGGCGTGCACGGGCTCTGCGCCGAGAGAACGCGCGGTCTCGAGCCGGTCGGGAACGGTGTCGATGCCGATCACGCGTGCAGCGCCCGCCACCCGCGCAGCCATGACGGCGCAGAGCCCGACCGGCCCCAGACCGATCACCGCGCAGGTCTCGCCGGGCCGCAGCCCGGACGCCATGACCGCGTGGTAGCCCGTGCCCATCACGTCCCCGGCGAACAGCGCCGCGTCATTGGAGATGCCCTCGGGCACGGCGCGGAGCGTCATGTTCGCGTGCGGCACGAGCACGCGCTCGGCCTGGGTGCCCTGCAGCGAGCCGAGCAGCTTTCCGTGACCGAACACGCGGGCGTCGTCGCACTTCTGGAACACGCCGCGGCGGCAGAAGAAGCAAGTGCCGCACGCGGTGTGGAACGTCCCGAGCACGCGGTCTCCCACCGACACTCTCGTGACGGTGTCGCCGGCCTCGATCACCGTGCCCACGTACTCGTGACCGATCGTGAACCCGGGCTCGACGCCCACGCGTCCGTGGAAGATGTGCAGGTCCGAGCCGCAGATGCCCGACGCCTCGACGGCCACGACGGCGTCGTCCGGCGCCCGCGGCTCGGGCTCCGGCCGCTCCTCCACAGCGACCCGGCCGGGCTCCTGGAAGGTCACAGCCAGCATCGCCGCGACCCTATAGCTCCGCGTCGATCGCCACGGCGCGGCGCAGCAGCGGTGCCGCGCGGTAGCGCTCCTCGCGGCGCTCGTCGTAGAGTCCGTCGACCGTCGCGAGCACGTGCTCGAGCCCGATCGCGCGGCTCCACTCGACGGGCCCCCGCGGGTGGTTGAGCCCGAGCGTCACCCCGGCATCCACGTCCTCGGCGCTGCCGACTCCCTCGCCGATCGCGAAGGCCGCCTCGTTCACGAGCTGGCACACGATGCGGCCCAGCACGAGCCCGGGCGCGTCGCCCACCCACTCGTGGCGGTAGCCGAGCGCGCTCGCGAACTCCTCCGCGCGCGCCTGGGTGAGGGCGGGCGTCGAGGGCAGGCGGGTGAGCTCCATGAGCTTCGCTTCGGGCAGCGGGGGAAGCAGGTGGAAGCCGCAGGCCTCCGGCTGCCCGCGCTCGGCAAGGCTGCGGTCCGCGCAGATCGCGAGCAGCGGAGGCCCCGACGGGGAGTCGCCGAGCAGGTCCTCGTCCGCCACGGGTGCGGGCGACTCGGCGTCGACCAGCAGCCACAGCTCCTCGGCGTGGAACTCGGAGGCCTCGCGCGCGTCGAAGCCCGCCTCGCGGGCGCGTTCGCGAAGCGCGCTCGCCAGCCTGCCGCTCCCGTCGATCGCCACCGGCAGCCCCGCGCCGCCGCCGAGCGGCGGCGGCTCCTCGTCCTCGGGCCGGTGCGGGCCGTGCTCGTAGTCGTACCAGCCCTTGCCGGTCTTGCGGCCGAGCTGCCCGGCTGCCACCTTCTGGGCCTGAAGCATGCTCGGCTTCCAGCGAGGCTCCCCGAAGCTCTGCTCGGTGAACGACTTCGCTACCTCGAAGCCCACGTCGATTCCGACGAGGTCCATCAGCTCGAACGGGCCCATGCGGAAGCCGCCGCCGAGCCGGCAGATGCGGTCGATCTGCTCCACCGTCGCCACCCGCTCCTGCAGCAGCCGCAGCGCCTCGCCCCCGAACGGTCGTCCGCAGCGGTTCACGAGGAAACCGGGACCGTCGACGGCCACGATCACGTGCTTGCCCATCGCCTCGCCGGTCGCCCGCGCGACGGCGAGCGCTCGCTCGCCCGTCTGCGCCGCGGCGATCACCTCGAGCAGCTTCATCAGCACCGGCGGGTTGAAGAAGTGCATGCCCACCACGTTCTCCGGCCGCGCGGCGGCGGTCGCAATCGAGCTGACGAGGATCGACGACGTGTTCGTTGCGAGCACGGTGTCGGGCCCGCACACCTCGGACAGCTGCGCGAACAGCTCGCGCTTGAGGTCGGGGCGCTCCGGCGCCGCCTCGATCACGAGCTCGCAGTCGGAGAGGTCGCCGACGGACGGCGCGGCATGCAGGCGGTCCTGCGCGGCGCGCACGTCGGCTTCGCTCCAGCGGCCCCGCTCAGCGCCCTTTCGCAGGCCTTCGCGCAGCCGCTCGACGCCGCGCACGAGCGCGTCCTCGAAGGGGTCGTGCAGCCAGGTCTCCATGCCGGCGAGCAGGCCGAGCTGCGCTATGCCCGAGCCCATCGTGCCGGCGCCGACCACGCCGAGTCGCTGCGGGGTGGGGGAGTCGGGCGGGGGCACGGCGGGGCGCATGATAAGCGGCTCCTCGCTAGCATCCGCCGCCGCCGCGGGTCACCCGTCCCGCCGGTACGCCGCGCTCTCGCGGGCGCACGGGACCCAATCCGCGGCACCGACAGGGACGTGTCCGCCGCGTTACTTCTTTAAGGCGGCGCCCCGCAACTTGTTCCCGGCCGAGCCTGTTTCTCAGATCGATGCCTGATTCCAAGATGCTCTTCAAACTGAACCGAATCGGCCCGCGGATCCCGCTGGCCGCCCTGCTGGGCGCCGCCGCGATCGCCGGCGCGCTCGCGTCGCCCGCGCACGCCTCCCCCACGCAGGAGTCCGTGATGCAGGACGACCGTCTTCTGCTCAACACCGGTCCCGACTCCCGCGAGGGTGCGCTCAACGAGATGCAGTCCCTCGGCGTCGACACGGTGCACTCGCTCGCCGTCTGGCGCAGCTACGCGCCGAACGCCGACTCGCGCACGAAGCCGAGCGGCTTCGACGGCAGCGACCCGGCGGCGTACCCGCCTGAGGCGTGGGACAAGCTCGACGACCTGGTGCGCAGCGTGAACACGCGCGGCATGAGCCTGATGCTCACGCCGACCGGCTTCACGCCCTCGTGGGCCGGCGGCTGCGGCTCGGGCCACACGCGACAGGTCTGCCGCCCGAGCGCGACCGAGTTCGGCAAGTTCGTGGCCGCGCTCGGCAAGCGCTACTCGGGGAGCTATCACGACGAGAACGAGGGCGGCGGCGTGCTGCCCGCCGTGACTCGTTGGACGATGTGGAACGAAGCCAACCTCGGCGGCTGGCTCCAGCCGCAGTCGGTCGTGAAGAATGGCCGCGCCGTCCCGGTCGCGCCGCACCTCTACCGCGCGCTCGCCGGCGCCGGCATCAAGGCGCTGCAGGCGACCGGCCACGGCGGCGACCAGATCATGCTCGGCGAGCTCGCGCCCCTCGGTCAGAGGACGGGCAGCCCGTCGAAGCGGAACACGTCGCCGGTCACCTTCTGGCACGAGATGCTCTGCCTCGGCGCGAACGGCCGGCCGCTCACCGGCAGCGCCCGGACCTCGCGCGGCTGCCCCGCGAAGTTCTCGAAGCTCGCGATCAACGCGGTCTCGCACCACCCGTACAACCGCGGCGGCGCGGGCTCGCCGCTCACTCGCGGCGCTTCGGGCGACATCACGCTCGCCACGATCTCGCGGCTGCAGAGCGTGCTCGCGCAGGGCGCCCGCGCAGGGCGCATCCCGAGCAACCTGCCGATCTACTACACCGAGTTCGGCTTCCAGACGAACCCGCCCGACCACATCTTCGGCATGTCCTGGAGCCGGCAGGCGGAGTACATCAACGAGTCCGACTACATCGCCTACCGCAACAACCACGTCGCATCTGCGGCTCAGTACGAGCTCTACGACGAGCCGAACCTCGACAGCTTCCAGACGGGCCTGCGGCTCGTGGGAGGCAAGGCGAAGACGAGCTACGGCGCGTACCGCCTGCCGATCTACGTGGTCAGGCGCCGTTCGAAGGTCGGCGTGTTCGGCCAGGTGAGGCCGGCGGCAGACAGCTCCAGCCAGACCGTTCTGATCGAGAACCGCAGCGGCGGCAAGTGGAACGTGGTGAAGACGATCACGGTGAGCAGCCAGAAGGGCTACTTCCTCGTGAACACCAAGTACCGCTCGGGCCTCTGGCGGCTGTCGTGGACGCCGTCGGGCGGTGGCTCCACGGTGTTCAGCCGCGCGGCCGCGGCGCGCTCCCGCTAGGGGGCGCGCTAGCGGCCGCGGAACTGCGGCTTGCGCTTCTCGATGAAGGCCGACATGCCCTCGATGCGGTCCTCGGTAGCGAGCGCCAGCTCGAACAGCCGCCGCTCGTGGGCGAGGCCCGCGTTGAGCGGCATCTCGTCGGCCGCGAGCACGGCCTGCTTGCCGAGCTTCACCGCGATCGGGGCGCGCCGCGCCACCACCTCGGCCAGTTCGACGGCCTCGTCGAGCCACTGATTCTTCCCCGCGAGGCGGTTCACGAGCCCCCAGTCGAACGCCTCCTGCGCTGTGATGCGGCGCCCGGTGAGCACGAGCTCCATCGCCCGCTGCTTGCCGAGGATGCGCGCCAGGCGCTGCGTTCCGCCGCCGCCCGGGATGATCCCGAGCATGATCTCCGGTTGCCCGAACTCGGCGGTCTCGGAGGCGACGATCATGTCGCAGCCGAGCGCCAGCTCGCAGCCGCCGCCGAGCGCGTAGCCCGACACCGCGGCGATCAGCGGAGTGCGGCAGCCCGCCAGCTTCGGCCAGAACTCGCTGCTTGGCTGGGCGAGCGCGTCCTGCCACGCGCGGTCGCGCATCGACTTGATGTCGGCGCCGGCGGCGAACCACTCGTCGGAGCCCGCGATCACGATGCAGCCGACGGCGTCGTCGCCGTCGAAGCTCTGGATCGCCTCGCCGAGCTCCGCGAACAGCTCGGGCGAGAGCGCGTTGCGGGCATCGGGCCGGTTCAGCCGCGCGATGCCCACGGCCCCGCTCGTCTCGACGATGACGACGGGAGCCTGACTCATCAGGTCATCGCGTTGATGCCGGTCGCGGCACGCCCGATGATCAGCTTCTGGATCTGCGAGGTGCCCTCGTACAGCGTCGTCACGCGCGCGTCGCGCAGGTAGCGCTCCACCGGGTAGTCGTCCACGTAGCCGGAGCCGCCGTGCACCTGGATCGCGGTGTTCGCGGCCCTCACCGCGGCCTCGGTCGCGTACAGCTTCGCCACGGAGGTCTCCGTGGTGCTCGGCTTGCCCTTGTCCTTGAGCCAGGCGGCGCGCCAGCACAGCATCCGTGCGGCCTCGGTGTCCACGACCATGTCGGCGATCATCTCCTGCACGAGCTGGAAGCTGGCGATCGGGCGGTCGAACTGGATGCGCTCCTTGGAGTAGGAGACCGACGAGTCCACGCAGCCCTGGCAGATTCCGACACAGCCCGACGCCACGCTGAAGCGGCCGGAGTCGAGCGCGGACATCGCGACCTTGAAACCGTCGCCGATGTCGCCCATGAGCGCCTGGTCGCCGACCTCGACGGCGTCGAGCGACAGCTCCGCGGTGTCGGAGGCGCGCAGGCCGAGCTTGCCGTGCACCGGGCTCGCACTGAAGCCGGGCGCGTCCGTGGGCACGAGGAACGCTGCCAGCCCGCGGTGCTTCAGCTCCGGATCGGTCTGGGCGAAGATGAGCGCGAGCTTCGCCTTCGTGCCGTTCGAGATCCACTGCTTCTGGCCGGAGATCTCCCAGCCGCCGTCCGTCTTCGTCGCGCGCGTCTTCAGGCTTGCGGCGTCGGAGCCGGTGTCCGGCTCGGTGAGGCCGAAGCAGCCGAGGATCTCGCCGCTGCAGAGCTTCGGAAGCCACTCGTGCTTCTGCTCCTCGCTGCCCCAGCGAACGATCGCCGAGCACACCAGCGAGGTCTGGACCGACACGACCGTGCGCGCGGAGGAGTCGCCGCGGCCGATCTGCTCGACGATCAGCCCGTAGCTCATGTAGTCGAGGCCGCGGCCGCCGTACTCCTCCGGCACGATCGCTCCGAGGAAGCCCATGTCGGCGATCTTCTTCACGAGCTCCTCGTCGAAGCGCTCGTTGCGGTCGTTGTCGCGCGCGACCGGGATGATCTCCCGGTCGGTGAAATCGCGCGCGGTCTCGCGGATCAGCTTCTGCTCGTCGGTCAGCTCGAGGTCGATCACAGGGCGGGCAATCTACTGGTCGCGCGCGGCCACCGACGCATCCTCATACGCCGCGCGTACCGCGCGGTCGGTCTCCTTCACCTGGTCGGGCACCAGCGCGCGAGCCATCACGTCGCGCAGCTTGATCGGGAGCGCCGCGTAGACGCGCGAGACCACCGACAGGCTCTGGGGGACGAACACCTCGAAGCGGGGCTTGCGCACGGCGTCCGCGACGGCGCGGCCCACCTCCTCCGGGGTGAGGCGCTTGGTGCGGCCGCTGCTCGTGCCCCTCGCGAGCTCGGTCTCCACCACCGCCGGCATGACTATCGAGATCTCGATGCCGGTCCTCTCGAGCTCGGCTCGCACGGCGGCCGAATAGCCGTACACGGCATGCTTGCTTGCCGTGTAGGTGGCCTCGCCGGCCGGCGTGACCTTGCTCGCCATCGAGGCGACGTTCAGCACGTGGCCGCTGCCACGGCGCAGCATGCGCGGGATCGCCAGCTTCATGCCGCGCATCGTGCCGTGGGTGTTCACCGCGAACTGACGCGTCTCCGCGCTGTCCGGCTCCTCGCTGAACGGGCCCACCCACATGATCCCGGCGTTGTTCACCAGCACGTCGAGTGGGCCGAGCTCGCCTTCCACGGCGTCGAGGAAGGCGGTGAACGACTCGTGGCTGGTCACGTCGAGCTCGAGCCCGATCGCCCCGCCGCCGATGCGCTCCGCGGCCGTGCGCGCCGCCTGACCGTCGATGTCGCCCAGCGCCACCCGCGCCCCGTCGCGCGCGAGCGCCTCGCCGATGGCCGCACCGATCCCGCGCGCGCCGCCGGTGATCGCCACGACCCGGCCGTTCAAGAGGCCTGCGCGGTGAGCTGCTGCAGCGCCCAGCCGTTGCCGTCCGGATCGCTGAAGAACACGAAGCGGCCCCACGCGAACTCCTGTACGTCGCTCACCTCGACGCCGCGCTCCAGCAGCTCGGCGCGTGCCGCATCCGCGTCGGCCACCACCACCTGCAGGCCCTGGACGGTGCCCGGCTCCATCTCGGTGAGCCCGGTGCCGATGGCGATCGACGCCGGCGACCCCGGCGGGGTGAGCTGCACGAAGCGAAGCCCTTCCTGCGGAGTCACGTCCACGTCCGCGTTGAACCCGGCCTTCTCGGTGTAGAAGGCCTTCGCGCGGTCCACGTCGGTGTTCGGGACCTGTACGAGTTCGAGCCGCCAGTCCATCAGCGGCGGCAGTCTATCCGCCGAGCGATGAGTTTCCGGACCGCCATCGGTCCTGATGCCGGAGCCGTCAGACCGCTTCGACGATTGTCGCGAGGCCCTGCCCGACGCCGATGCACATCGTGGCGAGCCCGCGCTTGGCACCGCGCCGCCGCATCTCGTGCACGAGCGTCGTGAGCAGGCGTGCACCCGAGCAGCCGAGCGGGTGCCCGAGCG
>JBJMLG010000131.1:0-6965 GCA_045805385.1 Thermoleophilaceae bacterium | reverse complement strand
GGCGCGTGCGCCAGCCGCATTCGAGCCCGGCGCCTCGGCCGTCGCCGGGACCCCGGCACCAGAGCGAGGGAACCGGCGGCACGAGCGCGCCGTCATACCAGCCTCCGGCGACCCAGCCTCAGCGCACTGATCAGTCGAACAGCTCGCCGCAGCCGACGCAGACGACCGGCGGCGACTCGACCACGCAGCCCCCGCCGAAGGACGGCGGCGAGCGGGACGGCGGGGACGTCAGTCGCTGAGCTCGTCCACGCGGCGCTGCGCCGCCTCGAGCTGAGTTTGCGCGTCACGTAGCCCGCGCTCGGCTCGGGCGGCGCGCGCCTGGGCCTGCTCGAGCTCGGCCTCGGCGGCCGTCAGCTCGCGCGAACGTGCGCGCTGCTCGTCGCGGCGCTCGCGCTTGCGTTCACGCTCCCGTCCCTGCTTCCTCACGCGTGCGCCCACCCCGGGCGCCGGCGCCATCGGCCCGAGGCCGACCGCGGTGTGCTCCTCCGTGAGCCGGCCTTCCTCGAGCTGCCGCCGCGTGCCCTCGTCGAGCGCCGCCGCATGCAGCGTCTCGCGCACCCGGTCGAGCGTCTGCCCCGACGCGGGCCGCCCCGCCTCGGCAAGCACGGCGCGCGCGGCCTCGGTCGCCCGCTCGACGGCCTCGCGCTCGGCCCGGGCCGCCTCCTGGAGGTGCGCCGATCCACCGCCGGCCAGCAGGGCGCGCTGTGCCTGCTGCAGCTCGCTCCCTGCCCCGATCAGCTCGTCGATCAGCTCGGGGTCCTGGCGGCGCACCTGGTTGATTGCCCAGGCGGCCACGGTCGGGCGCCGCAGCGCGTGCACGGCGGCCGCCTCGGCCGTCCGTCCCTCCGCCTTCAGATCGCGCGAAATAGCATCGCGCTCTGCAACGAACCGTTCAATTGGAACGGAATAGAGGTGTTTCACCCGATCGTCAGCGAATATGTCGTCTGCCCCGCCCGCGCTCACTGATTGCGCAGGGTAGGGGGCGGGTACCGATCTCGAACCAACATGGCTCCTCGCTCACTCTGGAACGGCGCAATTCGCTTCGGTCTCGTGACCGTACCGGTCAAGCTGTTCAGCGCCGTCGAGCCGAAGCAGATCCGCTTCCGCGAGGTGCATCTCGAGGACGCGGCGCCGATCGAGCACCGGCGCCTCTGCTCGAAGGAAGAGGTCGAAGTTCCGTGGGACGAGGTGGTGCGCGGCTACGAGCTCGAGTCCGGCAAGTACGTGGTGTTCGACAAGGAAGAGCTGAAGGCGGTCGAGTCCCTCGGCGGCAAGACGATCGAGGTGAGCGACTTCGTGCCCGGCGAGCAGATCGACCCGGTCTTCTACGACAAGCCCTACTACATCGGCCCCGGAAAGGGCGCGGCCGAGGCGTACGAGCTGCTGCGGCGCGCGCTGGAGCGGACCGGCCGCGTGGGAATCGGCACCTTCGTGCTTCGCACCAAGCAGCAGCTGGTCGCTCTCCATCCGGCCGACGGCGTGCTGCGGCTCGAGACCATGCGCTTCCACGACGAGGTGGTGGAGCCCGACGAGATCGACCTGCCCCGGCCCGAGACCGCGGTGAGCAAGCGCGAGGCCGAGATGGGCGAGACGCTCGTGGAGTCGCTCGTGGACGAGTGGCGCCCGGAGGACTACGAGGACACCTATCGCGAGCGCGTGCTCGAGATCGTGAAGGCCAAGGCGGCGGGCGAGACGATCGAGCCGCCGCCGCCCGAGCCTCAGGCAGCGCCCGACCTGCTCGGCGCGCTCGAGGCCTCGATCGCCGACGCCAAGAAGCGCGGCGGCGGCAAGCGTGCCGGGGCGAAGTCCGGCGGCGCGAAGAAGCGGGAAAAGGCGAAGGCCTGATGCCGCGCTCGCTCTGGACAGGCTCCGTCAGCTTCGGCCTCGTGAACGTGCCGGTGCGACTCGCGCCCGGCACCCGCGACCTCAGCGTGCGCTTCCATCAGCTGCACGCGAAGGACAACGCCCGCATCGAGGTGCGGCGCTTCTGCTCGGCGGAGGACAAGGAGGTGGCCTGGGAGGAGATCGCCCACGGCTACGAGCTCGAGGACGGCAACATGGTCGTCCTCACCGACGAGGAGCTCGAGGCGGCCGATCCGAAACACACGCGCACGATCGACATCGAGGCGTTCGTGGACGAGGAGGACATCGACCCGATCTACTACGACCGCCCCTACCTGCTCGTGCCCGAGGAGAACGAGGGCGTCGTGCGCGCGTACCACCTGCTGCGAGAGGTGATGGAGCGCTCGGGCCGAGTGGCGATCGCGCGCTTCGTGCTGCGCACCAAGGAGCGCATCGCCGCGATCCGGGTGCGCGACGGGGCGCTCACGCTCACCACGATGTTCTTCCACGACGAGATCCGCGGGCGCGACTGGCTCGACGGCGCGGTGCCCGACAAGGCGAAGGCGCCCTCCAAGGACGAGCTCGAGGGCGCGGTGTCGCTGATCGAGGCGATGAGCCGCGACTTCGACCCGAACCGCTACGAGGACGTGCACCGCAAGCGCTTGCTCGAGCTGATCCAGAGGAAGCGCAAGGGACAGGAGATCGAGCTGCCCGAGGAGCCGGAGGCGCCCGCCGCCGTGCCGGACCTCATGGCCGCGCTCGAGGCGAGCCTGGAGCGCTCTCGCGGCGGCGGAGGGGGCGACGGCGACGACGGCGGTGGCGGCAAGAAGCGCGCGCCCTCGGGCGACGGCCGCTCGAAGCTCGAGCAGATGAGCCGCGAGGAGCTATACGAGCGCGCCCAGAAGAAGAAGGTGCCGGGGCGCTCCAAGATGTCGAAGGACGAGCTGGTCGAAGCCCTGTCGGGTAGCTAGGCGCCGAGGCCGAACAGCTCGCTCAGCGTCTCCGAGTAGAGCGCCGAGGTCCCGCGCTCGCCGGCCTGCCTGAGCCGGAGCGTGGGCTCGTGCAGCAGGTCGCTCACCACCGCGTGCGCGAGCAGCTCCACCCGCGCGCGGTCCTCGGCGGTGAGCGCGCGCCAGCGGCTTTCGTTCTCCCGGAGGGCGCGGTCCACGGCGGCAGTGCCACGCTGACGAAGAGCGGAGATCGTCGGCACGACGTCGAGCGAGGCGAGCCAGCGGCCGAAGTGGGCGACCTCCTCGTCGATGATCGGCTCTGCCCGCTTGGCCTCCTGCGCACGGGTGACGAGGTTGCGCTCAGCCGAGCGCTGTACGTCGTCGAGGTCGTAGAGCGTGACGCCTGGCAGCTCCCGGGCCGCGGGATCCACGTCGCGGGGCACGGCCGTGTCCACGATCACGAGTCGCCGCCCACGGGCCGCACCCACGAGGTCGGCGCGCGTGAGCACGCGGTACGGGCACGACGTGCAGGTGAGAACGAGGTCGCACCGGCCGAGCTCACTCGCGAGGTCGCTGAAGTCCACGGCAGCGCCCGCGAACCGGCGCGCGAGATCCGCGGCGTGCTCGTAGTGCCTACTCGCCACGAATGCTGTCCGCACGCCCGCCTCGCGCAGAGCCATGGCGGTGAGCGTGCCGTGCTTGCCGGTACCGATCACGAGCGCACTGCGTCCCCTCAGATCGCCCAGCTCCGAGCGCGCGAGCTCCACCGACACGGAGGCCACCGACGCCGCGTGGCGCGATACGCCGGTCTCGCTTCGTACCCGCTTCCCGGCGCGAATTGCCGCTTGGAACAAGCGATTGGTCATGGGACCGCCCGTGCCGAGCGAGAGCGCCAGCTCGTACGAGCGTTTGACCTGGCCCTGGATCTCGGCCTCGCCCAGCACCATGGAGTCGAGCCCGGCGGCCACGCAGAAGAGGTGGCGCGCAGCTTCCGCCCCGCGCAGCGTCCGGATCGCACCGCGAATGGTTTCGCCGCCCACCGACGCCAGCGCGTCTGCCGCAGCCGTCTCGGCGCGGCCTCCGTCGGTTGCCGCCAGGTAGAGCTCGATGCGGTTGCACGTGGAGACCGAAGCCGCCTCGTCGATCCCGCTGTGCTGCGTCAGTGAGGCGAGCATCGCCGCGGCCTGCCGCTCGGACAGCCCGACCCGTTCGCGCAGCGCAAGAGGCGCAGTGCGGTGCGAGACGCCGACCGTGACGAGGTTCACAGCTCCGTCATTTCGTGCGCCTGCGAACCGCGCTCCAGCGGTACCGGGAAGAAGCGCCCGTCCCCATCCGCGCGCTCGTGCGGCGTGGTGGGACTCCTGAAGCCAGGGAGGAGCAGCGTGAACGTGGTTCCCTCTGGCGAGCTCTTCACGGTGCAGCGCCCGCCATGCGCCTTGGCGATCGCGTCGACGATCGCGAGTCCGAGGCCCACACCGTCCCTCCCGCGCGTACGGCTCGGGTCGGCACGGGCAAAGCGCTCGAAGATCTTGTCGAGCGCCTCGGGCGCGATGCCGCAGCCCTCGTCGGCCACGTCGATCGCCACCGCGCCGCTCAGGGAGCGCGTGCGAAGCTCGATGGCGTCGGTTTCCTCCGTGTGTGCCACGGCGTTCTCGATCAGCGCGTCGAGCACGATCCTGAGCGCGTCCTGGTCCGTGCGGATGGTTCCGCGCGCCAGTTCGCCCACGCGCCAGACGCGCGGAGCGATCTCCGCCCAGCGCATCGCCACGTCCTCGATCAGGGTCTCGAGATCCACCTCCTCGGCGCGCGCGACGAAGTCGGCCTCGCCCGCACGGACGAGCAGCAGCAGCCGCTCCACGATCCGCTCCATGCGCGAGAGCTCGTCGATCGCGACGGAGACCTCGGGCTCGGAGCCCTTTCCATCCGCGCGCCGAAGGATCTCCAGGTGGCCGCGCGCGATCGTGATCGGGGTGCGCAGCTCGTGGGAGACGTCGTGGAGGAAGCTCTCCTGCCGCTCGAGGATCGCGGCGCGCTCACGTGTGTTTCGCGCCAGCGCCTTCGCGGCGGTTTGGTGGCGGCGCGCGTGCCAGACCATCGCCAGGAACATCGCCGACATCAGTGGCACCTCGAACAGCTCCCCCCATTCCTGGGTGCCGAGCATCGCGTCGTGTGTGATCAGCAGCCCGGTGACTACCCCCTGCACCGTCAGCACGACGTAGGTCGGCTTGAGGGCCCACACGCGGAACCCGTAGAGCAGGGTGAGCGAGAACCAGATCAGATGGAACGGGATCGTCTCCCAGGTGGGCCACGCGAGCATCGCGCCCACGTTGAGCAGCGCGAAGGCGACCCACGCGAGCTCGAGGCGGTCAAGCCGTCGTAAGCCGGTAGCCCGCATGCCGAACGGTCTCGATCGGAGCTTCCTCGCCGAGCTTCTTGCGTAGCCGGCGGACGCATACGTCGACGACGTTCGACCTCGGGTCGAACTGGCGGCCCCACACCGCAGCGAGAACACTCTCGCGGCTTACGACCTCGCCCGCGTGCCGCACCAGGTGGTGGAGCAGCCGGAACTCGCGCTCTGAAAGATCGGCGACGCGGCCCTCGATCCGCGCCTGCCGGCGGGTGAGGTCGAGCACGATCCCACCCGCCGTAAGCAGGTTGCCGTCGTCCGAGGCCTGCACGCGTAGCTGGACGCGGATCCGCGCTAGCAGCTCGCCGAAGGCGAACGGCTTGGCCACGTAGTCGCAGGCGCCCAGCTCGAAGCCGCGCAGCTTCGTGCGCAGGTCGGAGCGTGCCGACATGATCAACACCGGCAGCTCCGGGCGACGGCGGTTGATCTCACGAAGCACGGTAAGCCCATCGAATCGCGGGAGCAGGAGGTCGAGGATCACCAGGTTGTGGTGGCCGCTGACGGCGCGGGCGAGGCCGTCCCTGCCGTTGTCAGCGCTCTCGACGACGAAGCCCTCCGCCTCGAGGCCGCGCGCGAGCACGGTCGAGATCCGCGGCTCATCCTCGATGACAAGGACTTCCATGGTCCCCTCAGATAGTCCCTTCGACGGCGACCTTACGCGGGTCACTTGCGCAAGACAAGGACACGGGGTCCGGGCGTTGCAAGCAAGACCCGCAGATCCGGCGCGTCGTCCACCGCTGTGAGCACGCGCATGTCTCCAAGCGCGAGGGTAAGCACCCGCGCCCGCTGGCGCATCCCCAGATTACGGCGCCGTCATCTAGGGCTAGTGGGCGCCGAGGGGCGTGCGTACGCTTGCGGCGCATCTGGGCGAGGAGGGCATGGAGGAGACCGCCACAGGCTCGGGCGCGGCTGTTCTAGAAGCGCCGCTCGCAAGGCCACCCGCGGTGGAGCCGTTCCGCTACCCCGATCGTGCGGCGCGCCACTGGATCCTCGCATCCGTGGTGTGGCTCACGGTGGTGGACCTGTTCGGTCTCGTCCTCGCGACGCAGTTCGTGACGCCGGAGGCGTTCGGCAACATCTCGTGGCTCGCCTTCAGCCGCGTCCGGCCGTCGCACGTGAGCGGCGTGATCCTGGCCTGGCTCACGATGATGTACTTCGGGGCGCTCTTCTACATGCTTCCCCGTCTCACCGGTACGCGGGGGATGTGGAGCGAGCGGCTCGGAGTCTGGTGCGCTTGGGCCTGGAACCTGATGTTCCTCGGCGGGGTGATCGGCCTGCTGACCGGCCACAGCCAGGGCCGCGAGTACGCCGAGTTCATCTGGCCGGTCGACATCGCGCTCCTGATCATCTGGTGCGCGAACATCGTCAACATCCTCGGCACCGTTGCGCTGAGGACCATCAGACCGATCTACGTGTCGGTCTGGTTCTTCATCGCGAGCCCCATCTGGCTCGCGGTGGATTACGCGATCGGCAACGTGATCTGGCGCCCTGGGCACGTGTGGGGCGCACCGTCCGGCGCCCTCACCAACAGCCTCTCGGACGCGATCCTCAACTGGTGGTACGCGCACAACCTGTTCGGGCTGTGGCTGACACCGATGCTGATCGCGATCACCTACTACATCGTCCCGCGCATCACGAACACGCCGCTGTACAGCTACACGCTCTCGCTCATCAGCTTCTGGGGCATGGCGTTCCTGTACACCGGCGTGGGCGACCACCACATCCTCCAGTCGCCGACGCCGGCCTGGCTGAAGACGATCGCCGAG
>JBJMLG010000130.1:0-7673 GCA_045805385.1 Thermoleophilaceae bacterium | reverse complement strand
GCGCGCCACGTCGTCCGAGTAGTCCGGCTCGGCGCTGAACTCGCGGCCGAGGAACGGCTGGCCGTGGTCGTGGCCGAACACCCGGGGACCCAGCTTCTCGGACATCCCGAAGCGCATGACCATCTGCTTGGCGGTCGCGGTGACCTTCTCCAGATCATTGGAAGCGCCGGTCGTGACCTCGCCGAACACGATCTCCTCGGCGGCGCGACCGCCGAGCGTCATCGCCATCGTGTCGGACAGCTCCGCGCGGGTGGTGAGGAACTTGTCCTCGGTCGGCAGGCTGATCGTGTAGCCGAGCGCCTGGCCGCGGGAGATGACCGAGATCTTGTGGACCGGGTCCGTGTTCTCGAGGTAGTGGGCGACGATCGCGTGGCCCATCTCGTGGAACGCGGTGATCTTGCGCTCCTTCTCGCTCATCACGCGGGTCTTCTTCTCCGGGCCCGCGATCACGCGCATGATCCCCTCTTCGAGGTGGATGTGCGTGATCTCGCGAGAGCCGGTGCGGGCGGCGAGCAGGGCGGCCTCGTTCACGAGGTTCGCCAGGTCGGCGCCGGTGAAGCCCGGCGTCTGGGCGGCGAGGTTGTCGAGGTCGATCTCCTTGGCGAGCGGCTTGCCACGCGTGTGAACCTCGAGGATCTTCTGGCGGCCCTTGCGGTCGGGACGGTCGACCACGATCTGGCGGTCGAAGCGGCCCGGGCGCAGCAGCGCCGGATCGAGGATGTCGGGACGGTTGGTGGCGGCGATCAAGATGATGTTGTCCTTCATCTCGAAGCCGTCCATCTCGACGAGGAGCTGGTTCAGCGTCTGCTCGCGCTCGTCGTGACCGCCGCCCAGGCCGGCCCCGCGGTGGCGGCCGACGGCGTCGATCTCGTCCATGAAGATGATGCAGGGGCTGTTCTGCTTGGCCTGCTCGAAGAGGTCGCGCACACGCGAGGCGCCGACGCCGACGAACATCTCCACGAAGTCGGAGCCCGAGATCGAGAAGAACGGCACGCCGGCCTCACCCGCGACGGCGCGGGCGAGCAGCGTCTTGCCCGTGCCCGGCGGCCCATAGAGGAGCACTCCCTTCGGGATGCGCGCTCCGAGCGCCTGGAACTTCTTCGGGTTCTCCAGGAACTCCTTGATCTCGTGGAGCTCCTCGACAGCTTCGTCGACCCCCGCGACGTCACGGAAGGTGATCTTCGGCGAGTCCACCGACATTCGCTTCGCGCGGGATTTGCCGAAGGACATGACCTTCGACCCTCCGCCCTGCATCTGGTTGATGATGAACAGCCAGAACAGCAGGAAGATCACGAATGGCAGGACATAGGTGAGCACCGAGAGCCAGCCCGACGACCCCTTCCCCTTCACGTCGATCGGGACCTTGTGCTGGCGCAGCAGGTTCGTGAGTTGCGGCTCCGTGTTGTCCGGGAAGCCCGTCGCGTACTTCTTCGCGTTGGGGCCGACCGGCGTGACGTCGATCGTGTTGTCCTTCGTGTTGATCGTGACGTCTTTGACCTGGTTCTGGTCGACCTGCGTCAGGAAGTCCGAATAGGTCGGAGTGGGCGTGTGGTCGCCCGGGCTGATCAGCCGCTGCGCGAAGAAGGCCAGTACCACCACGATCAGGATGGGGAAGGCGGCGCTCTTGAAGAACCGGCTCACGATCTCTCTTTCGGTGGAACGCCCCCAGACTACGAGGGGGGAAAGCCAAGCGTAGCAGCGTTACCTGGGCTGGATTAAGGCCTGACAGGACGCATACAAAGGCTTACGAAAGCCAAACTAGCCGGGATCAGACAAGCTCGCCACGTACGGCAGGTTGCGGTAGCGCTCGGCGTGGTCGAGGCCGTATCCGATGGCGAACTTGTTCGGTATCTCGAAGCCCACGTAGCGAATCGGCGTGTCCACCTCGCGCCGGTCCGGCTTCGTCAGCAGAGCGCACACCTCGAGCGATGCCGGCTTGCGAGCGTTCAGCATCCGCAGCAGGTACGACAGCGTGAGCCCGGAGTCGACGATGTCCTCGACGATCAGCACGTCGCGGCCATCGAGCGGGGTGTCGAGGTCCTTGAGGATGCGGACCACTCCCGAGGAGTCGGTGGAGGAGCCGTAGGACGCGACCGCCATGAAGTCGACCTCGCACGGCAGGTCGATCTCGCGCATCAGGTCGGACAGGAAGAACACCGCGCCCTTGAGCACGCAGACGAGCACGAGGTCGCGACCCTGGTAGTCCCGGGTGATCTGCTCGCCGAGCTCCGTGATGCGGCGGCGGAGGTCGTCCTCTGGGACGAGCGTGTCGCCGATCGAGGAGTCGTTCACCAGCCCGAGTCTATTTTCCGCCGGGGCGAGCCGACAGGCTCACCACCCCGGCCCCGCCGGGATCGGGGCGAAATCGCTCGCCCACCGCCACCCCGGCCACCCACGCGATCTCTCCGTCCACCTCCACGACGGGCAGCGAGTGCCGCATGTCGCGGGGCACCTTGCGGTCGGTGAAGAGGTCCTGGAGGCTCTTCGAGCCGCCGAGCCCCGCCGGGCGCATGCGGTCGCCCTCGCGCCAGGCGCGCACGGTCACAGCGTTGCCCAGCTCAGCACCGGCGAGCTCAGCCTCACCGCCAGGGCCGAGCTCGGCCACGACGTCCCAGGGGCCGAAGCGCACGCTGCCGGGAACTGTGAGCAGCGCCGGCTCAGGCGGCGGGCCCTCGCCTTGCCGCTCCTCGCGCGTGAACCTGAGCGTGCCGTACTCGGCAACCGCCCGGAGGCCTCCGCCCAGGTCGAGCGAGCGGGTGCCGCCACGCTGCCCGAGCTTCAGGACGGTGTCGGCGTCGCGCCTCGACAGCGACACCTGGATGCCGGCGGTGCGCTCGGCCATGCGCCTCAGTACGAGCCGCGCGAGCGCGCGGGGCATCGCGAGCAGCTCGGCCAGCTGCACGGCGGCCTCGCCACCGATCCGCGCGAGCGCCTCGTCCGCCGCGGAATCGAGCACCTCGGCCTCGTCGCGCAGAAGGTCTGCCGTCTCGGTGATGTTGCGCTCGGCGCCGGGATTCAAATCGCGAAGAACGGCGAGCACCTCATTACGTACGCGCGCGCGCGCGAACCGAGGGTCGTCGTTCGAGCGGTCCTCGCGCCAGGCGAGCCCGCGCTGCTCACACCACGCGCGGGTGTCGGCGCGGCCGGCCTCGAGCAGCGGGCGCACCAGGTGCCCGCGCCGCGCCGGCATACCGAGCAGCGCACGCCGTCCGGGCGACACCGCGAGCCGGTAGAGCACCGTTTCCGCCTGGTCGGTCGCGGTATGGGCCGCCGCGTAGTCGCCGCTTCCGCGGTGGCGCTCGGCCAGCGCGTAGCGGAGATCGCGCGCCTCGGCTTGCAGGTTCGACCTGCCCGGCGGCTTGGCTTGCTCGACGGCGAGCGGAATGCCGAGCCGCCCGCACAGCTCAACGCAAAACGCCTCGTCATCGGCCGCCTCGGGCCGGAGCCCGTGGTTCACGTGCAGCGCGGAGACGTCCGCGCCGAGCTCGCGCGCCACGTCGAGCAGGCACACGGAGTCGGCGCCGCCGGACAGCATCACGAGCAGCGGCTCGCCCGGCTGCACGAGCCCGCTCTCGCGCGCCGCCTCGAGCGCCGTCACTCGGCCTGCCGGGCGCGGCAGAGGCTGCGCGGCTCGTCGAAGCCCTTCAGCTTCACCTCGCCCACCGGCTCGAACGTGAGGTGGGGGCTGTCCTTGACGAGCTCCTGCACGGTGTCGGTCATCAGCACCTCGCCGCCGCGCGCACGCGCCACGACGCGCGCGGCGAGATTCACCTCGCGGCCGAAGTAGTCGCCGTCGCGGTAGATCGCGGCCCCGGTGTGGATGCCGATGCGCGGCGCGGGGCGCTCGTCGAATAGGCGCTGAAAGCCCACCGCCCAGTCGACCAGGGCGGCCACGTCGGAGCCGACGATCATCACCTCGTCGCCGATCGTCTTCACCACGCGTGCGTCCTCCGGCAGAGTCTCGGTGACCGCGTCGATGAAGCGCTCCACGTAGTTGAGCGCCTCCTCCTCGCCCATCTCCTCCGTGTAGCGGGTGTAGCCGGCGAGATCACAGAACGCGATCACCACCCGCACTCGGCCGAGCTCCGACTCGTCGTCGAAGTCGACCTCCATGTGCCCGATCACGTCCTGCTCGACGAAGTGCTGCAGGAAGCGGCGGTGGATGAAGTCCATCATCGGCGACGACAGCGGCAGCAGGTCGCGCGCGAGGTGCTCCATCTCCTCGGCCATCTCCACACCTGGCACGCCCTCGCGCATGAGCGGCTCGTGCACGTACAGGTGGAACAGGCGCGTCTCGGCGTCGGCCATCTGCGAGACCGCCTGGCCGTACACGCGCACGAGCTGGAGGAAGGCGACCAGGGGGAAGCCGGCAGAGAGCACGGCGGACACGTACTGAAGCGCCTGCAGATCCTCGTCGGTGAACTCCTGGTCGTCGTCGGACTCAGGGCGCGGCAGGCCGATGCCGCCCCAGATCCGCTTGATCAGCTCCGGCTCGAGGTCGGTCTCCTTCGAGACCTCCTTCAGCGAGCGGCGGCGCTTAGGCGTCGGGAACAGGTCCTCGAGGAAGCCGAACGCGAGGCGCCCCTCCTGGTTCGCCTCCTTGATCTTCTTGAGCGAGTGGCCGCGCTCCCTCAGCCGCGCGACGATCCGCGCGTGCGCCACGGCGGCCGGCGGCCACGGCGTGCCGTCGGTCTCGCCGGGCACGACGCCCTGTGACACCCAGCGCTTGAGCGTGGCCGGCGTCACGCCGACCTCGTCCGCCACCTCGCGCAGGGTCCAGCCGTCGCCCTGCGCGGCGCGCGATCTGCCGTTTGTGGCTTCGGCGGTCATTCGCTCGCTGAAGCTACAACGGCGGGGCCGTAAGCGACGGCCCCGCCGAACGCGGGCGTAGCGTCCCGCGACGTCGGCCGGCGGCGCTGCGCGCCTCGCGGGCCTGTGAGTTCCCGCTTCCCGGCCTGCTGCCAATGGCTGGCCACCAAGTGTTCCGCCCGTCCTCTGATCCGTCAATACCGCGGCTGGTGGCGCTCCCTACCCGCTCGCGGGGCACCGCTCACGCTCTATAGACTCGCGGCTCGGAGAGGGAGATCCACTGAGGGGGCAAGAGTGAACTACTTCGTCACTGGCGCGACCGGCTTCATCGGCCGGCACCTGGTGCAGGAGCTTCTGAAGCGTGACGGCACGATCTACGCGCTCGTGCGCGAGGGTTCGCGCGGCCGCCTCGACGATCTCCGCAAGCGGCTCGGCGCTGAGGACCGCATCGTGCCGGTGGTGGGCGATCTCTCCAAGGAGAAGCTCGGAGTCGAGGGCTTCGACGAGAAGATCGACCACTTCTTCCACCTCGCCGCCGTCTACGACATGGAGGCCGACGACGAGTCGATGCGCCGCGCCAACGTGGACGGCACCCGCAACACGATCCAGTTCGCGAACTCGCTGGATCTGGGGCGGTTCCACCATGTGAGCTCGATCGCGGTCGCCGGCCGTTACAAGGGCCTCTTCCGGGAGGACATGTTCGACGAGGGGCAGGAGCTGCCCCACGCCTACTTCCAGACGAAGTTCGAGTCCGAGAAGCTCGCGCGTGAGCACGTGGGCGCGCCTTTGCGGGTGTACCGGCCCGGCATCGTGATCGGCCACTCGGAGACGGGAGAGATCGACAAGATCGACGGCCCCTACTACTTCTTCAAGCTGCTCCAGAAGCTCCGCCACGCGCTGCCCGAGTGGTTCCCGCTCGCCGGGCCCGAAGGCAAGAAGGCGAACATCGTGCCGGTCGACTTCGTGGCCAAGGCGCTCGACCACATCGCCCATCAGGAGGACGACGATCTTCCGGGCGACACGTTCCATCTCGTCGATCCCAAGCCGCTCTCGGCGGGGCAGGTGCTGAACGAGTTCGCGAAGGCCGCGCACGCGCCGCGATTCGCGATGCGCGTCGACCAGAACCTCACGAACATCCTGCCGAAGCAGGTGCAGGCCGGGCTGATGGCGGTGCCGACGATCAAGGGCATCCGCAACGAGGTCCTCGACGACCTTGGAATCCCGCCGGTCGTGCTCGAGTACCGCGACTTCCGCTGCGACTTCGACGCGCGCGATACCCAGCGCGCGCTCAAGGGCACCGGCATCGCGGTGCCACCGCTGTCCACCTACGCGGCGAAGGTCTGGGACTACTGGGAGCGCAATCTCGACCCGGACCTGTTCCGCGAGCGCTCGCTCAGCAAGTCCGTCGATGGCAAGAAGATCGTGATCACCGGCGCCTCGTCCGGCATCGGCGCCGAGACCGCGCGCAAGATCGGCGAGGCGGGCGGCGAGGTGATCTTGATCTCGCGCACGCGCGAGAAGCTCGAGGAGGTCGCGGCCGAGGTGGAGCAGGCCGGTGGCACGGCCCATGTGCACCCTGCCGACCTGTCCGATCTCGAGGACATCGACCGGGTGGCCCAGGAGATCCTCGACGAGCACGGCGGCGTCGACGTCCTCATCAACAACGCCGGCCGCTCGATCCGCCGCTCGGTCGCCGCCTCGTACGACCGCTTCCACGACTTCGAGCGGACCATGCAGCTCAACTACTTCGGCGCGCTGAAGCTGATCATGGCGTTCCTCCCTGGCATGCGCGAGCGGAAGTCCGGCCACATCATCAACGTCTCGTCGATCGGCGTGCAGACGAACACCCCGCGCTTCTCCGCCTACGTGGCGTCGAAGGCAGCGCTCGACGCGTTCTCACGCTGCATGGCGCCAGAGGTGGTGGGGGACAACGTGTCGGTCACGACTGTCTACATGCCGCTCGTCCGCACCCCGATGATCGCGCCGACCTCGATCTACGACGCGTTCCCGACGCTGTCCCCGGAGGAGGCCGCGCAGCTGCTCTCGGACGCGATCATCGACAAGCCCAAGCGCGTCGCTACCCGCCTCGGGACCTTCGGGCAGGTGCTCTACTCGCTGTCGCCGAAGGTGGTCGACCAGATCATGAACACCGCCTACAAGATCTTCCCGGACTCGAAGGCCGCGAAGGGGGACAAGGAGAAGGCCGGGGCCTCGGATCAGTCCAAGGACGGCGAGATGTCGACGGAGGCAGTGGCGATGGCGTACCTGCTGCGGGGGGTTCACTTCTAGCGCGTCTTGCTGCGGTACGGCCTTGGAGGAGGGCATCCCCCTCCAGGCTCCGTTCGGGCTTCGCCCTCTCTCTTGACGCCTTACGGGGGACGCCCTGCCTCCAGGCCTGCTCGCAGCGGCGCATGACTTCCAACGCCTGCGCCTCGGCTCCGTGCGATGGAAGAAATGCAGCAAATGCACCCCAGCCGTTATTGCTGCCGTTCAGCGCGGTCGGAGCCCACGGGAGGAACAAGAGAAGCAATAACGGGTGAGGGGCCGGCAGCCGCCAACGCCTGATCAGGCCTGGAGGCAGGGCCTTCCCCGAAGGGCGTCAAGAGTGAGCGCGCAGCGCGAACGGAGCCCGGAGGGGAAGGCCCTCCTCCGAGGCCGTACCAGAAATGCCTACGCGAGCAGGTCCGGGTGCGACTTCTCGAGGATCGCCCGGTAGCGCTCGAACACCGGCTTGGTGATCGGGATCAGGTTCAGCGCCTTCTTCACGTTGCCCGACGTCTTGATCCGCCGGCGCGCGATCGCCATCGCGACGTTCTCCTTGCCCTGGAAGTAGCGGTTCGCCACGTCCGAGTCCATCGTCATCT
>JBJMLG010000129.1:0-2984 GCA_045805385.1 Thermoleophilaceae bacterium | reverse complement strand
TCGGCCGCGGCCAGCGCGAGCTGATCATCGGCGACCGCCAGACCGGCAAGACCGCCGTCGCGCTCGACGCGATCATCAACAACAAGGACAAGGACCTGTTCTGCATCTACGTCGCCGTGGGGCAGCGCATGTCGACGGTCGTGCAGGTGGCGCGGACGCTCGAGGAGAACGGCGCGCTCGAGAACACGATCATCGTCGCGGCGCCCGCCGACGAGGCCGCGCCGATCAAGTACATGGCGCCCTACGCCGGCTGCGCGATGGGCGAGTACTTCCTCTACAACGGCAAGGCCGCGCTCGTGGTGTACGACGACCTCACCCAGCACGCGAAGGCCTACCGCCAGATGTCCCTGCTGCTGCGCCGCCCGCCAGGCCGCGAGGCGTATCCGGGCGACGTGTTCTACCTGCACTCGCGCCTGCTCGAGCGCGCTGTGAAGCTGAACGACAACCTCGGCGGCGGCTCGCTCACGGCGCTGCCGATCATCGAGACTCAGGCCGGCGACGTGTCGGCGTACATCCCCACGAACGTCATCTCGATCACGGACGGCCAGATCTACCTGGAGGCGGACCTCTTCCGCTCGGGTGTGCGCCCGGCGATCAACGTGGGCATCTCCGTGTCGCGCGTGGGCGGCAACGCGCAGGTGAAGCCGATGCGGCGCGTGGCCGGCCGCCTGCGCCTCGAGCTCTCGCAGTACCGCGAGCTGGAGGCGTTCGCGCAGTTCGGCTCGGACCTCGACCCGGACACGCAGGCGACGCTCGCTCGCGGCGAGCGTCTCGTTGCGACCCTGAACCAGGGTGAGCGACAGCCCTGGCCGATCGAGGACCAGGTCGTGGCGATCTACTCGGGCACCGGAGGCTTCCTCGACCGGATCAAGGTCGAGCGGATCAGGGAGTTCCACGAGTCCCTGCTCTCGCGCCTGCACGCGGAGTACGACGAGCTAATGCGGAAGATCGCGTCCGGCGAGTGGGACGACTCGATCCAGGACGAGCTCAACAAGGCGATCGCCGAGGCGCTCGACGACTTCGGCCCGGACTTCGACGAGGAGGGTCAGCCGCTCGAGGAGGGCGAGTCCGACCGCATCCGCTCGGAGGAGGAGCGCCAGCGCCCGGGCCGCACCGCCGAGAGCCGGGACGGCGACGGCGACGGCGAGACGCCGGACTCCGAGGAGCGCGAGGAGGAGGAGGCGGGCGCGACGGCCTAGCGCCGGCGCCCGACCCAGCGACCGCCAATGGCCAGCCAGAAGGACATCAAGGGCCGCATCAGCTCGGTCAAGAACATCCAGAAGATCACGCGCGCGATGGAGATGGTCGCCGCCGCGCGCCTGCGCCGGGCGGAACAGCGCATCGAGGCGCTGCGTCCGTACGCGGACGCCCTGCGGCGCATGACGCGCCGCGCGGCCGAGGCGGCCGAGAACATCCCGCGGCTGCCGGTCCTCCAGGAGCGCGAGCAGATCCGGACGGTCGGGCTGATGCTGGTCACTTCGGATCGCGGCCTCGCCGGCGCCTTCAACTCGCAGATCCTGCGCGCGGGGCTCAATCGCTCGCGCGAGCTGCACGCCGAGGGCAAGCAGGTGGTCTGGTTCGCGTCCGGCCGCCGCGGCGTGTCGTCGCTCACCTTCCGCGGTCAGACGCCGAGCGGCGAGTACACCGGCTTCACCGACCGCCCGGCGTTCGCGGACGCGCGCGACATCGGCGGCGACCTCACCGCGGCGTACGTCGACGAGAAGGTCGACCGGGTGGAGATCTTCTACAACGGATACGTCTCCGCGATGACCCAGGAGGTTCGTCACGAGACGCTGCTCCCGCTCCAGCAGGCCGACATCATGGGCGAGGACGAGGAGCACGCCGAGGCCGAGAGCGAAGGCGCGATGGACCAGTCGCGCTCGCTCTGGATCTACGAGCCCGAGCCGGAGGAGATCCTCGCGCGGCTCGTGCCGGACTACGTGGAGATCTCGATCTACCGGGCGCTGCTCGAGTCGACCGCTTCCGAGCACGGCGCGCGCATGACCGCGATGCGGTCGGCATCGGAGAACGCTTCGGACCTGATCTCCGACCTCACGCTCGCGGCCAACCGCGAGCGCCAGGCCGAGATCACCCAGGAAATCATGGAAGTCGTCGCCGGGGCCGAGGGGCTCCGCTAAAGGAGAACACGAGAGTGGAAGCTGGAACCCAGGAGCAGACGCAGGCCGCGCCCGAGTCTCAGGACGGCGCCAACGGCCGCAGCGGCAACGTCGGCAGGGTCGAGGAGATCACCGGCGTGGTGATCGAGGCCGTATTCCCCGGCGATCTGCCCGAGATCTACAACGCCGTGAGCATCGAGCTCCCGGACGTGGAGCAGGCGAAGGGCGAGGAGGCCCAGCCCGAGCACGGCGAGAGCGGGAAGCGCATCCTCATCTGCGAGGTGCAGCAGCACCTCGGCGACGACCGCGTGCGCGCCGTAGCCATGGACTCCACCGACGGACTGGCGCGCGGCATGGAGGTCGTCGACACAGGCTCTCCGATCACCGTGCCGGTAGGCGAGGCCACGCTCGGCCGCATCTTCAACCTGCTCGGCGAGCCGATCGACGAGGCGGGCCCGGTCGAGGTCCAGGAACGCTGGCCGATCCACCGCGACGCGCCGACGGTCGAAAACCTCACGCCGACCACCGAGATCTTCGAGACCGGCATCAAGGTCGTGGACCTGCTCGCGCCGTACGCGAAGGGCGGCAAGGTCGGCCTGTTCGGCGGCGCCGGCGTGGGCAAGACCGTGCTCATCCAGGAGCTGATCCACAACCTCGCCCAGGAGCACGGCGGCCCGTCGGCGTTCTGCGGCGTGGGCGAGCGCTCGCGCGAGGGCAACGATCTCTGGCTCGAGATGAAGGAGTCGGGCGTCATCGACAAGACGATGCTCGTGTTCGGCCAGATGAACGAGCCGCCCGTTGCGCGTATGCGCGTCGCGCTGTCCGGCCTCTCGCTGGCGGAGTACTTCCGCGACGAGCTCGGCCAGG
>JBJMLG010000128.1:0-5134 GCA_045805385.1 Thermoleophilaceae bacterium | reverse complement strand
TCGGTGCTGTCGCTGTTCCCGGCGCTGCTGTGCCTGGTTGCGCTGCTCGGCGTGCTCGGCCAGTACCCGCAGACTGTCGACAGCATCATGAGCATCATCGGCAAGGTTGCGCCCGCGTCCACCGTCCAGTCGATCCGCGGGCCGATCGAGGGAGTCGTGAAGTCGAAGGGCGGCGCGGGCGCGCTGCTCGGCGTGGGCCTGCTCGGCTCGATCTGGTCGGCGTCCGGGTACCTCGGGGCGTTCATGCGCGCGTGTAACCAGATCTACGACGTGCCGGAGGGCCGCCCCTTCTGGAAGCTGCGGCCACTCCAGATCGTCATGACGATCCTCATGGTCGTGCTACTGGCGATCGTGTTCATCGGCCTCGTCGTGACCGGCTCGCTGGCGAAGGCGATCGGGGACCAGATCGGCCTCGGCAGCACCGCCGTGACGGTGTGGAACGTCGCGAAGTGGCCGGTGCTGCTCGCGATCGTGATGTTCATGTTCGCGGTGCTCTACTACACGGCGCCGAACGTGAAGCAGCCGAAGTTCCGCTGGATCACCCCCGGCGGGATCCTCGCCGTGCTCTTGTGGATCGCGGCGTCGGCGCTGTTCGCGCTCTACGTGAGCCGGTTCGGCTCCTACAACAAGACCTACGGCACGCTGGGAGGCGTGATCGTCTTCCTGATCTGGCTGTGGATCTCGAACATCGCCGTGCTGCTCGGCGCGGAGTTCGATGCGGAGCTCGAGCGGGAACGCGAGCTGCAGGCGGGGCTGCCCGCGGAGCACGGGATTCAGCTGCCGCCCCGAAGCCATCCGAAGCAGGAGACGGCGTAGCTCAACCGCCGTTGAGGGTGCGGCCAGAGCGCCCTCCTTGCGGTAGGCAGTGCCCGGGGAGGGACTCGAACCCCCACGCTCAGAAGAGCCAGGGCTTTTAAGGCCCCCGCGTCTACCAGTTCCGCCACCCGGGCGGGCAGCGCAAGTCTAAGTCGAGCGACGGCCCGTCAGGGCGACTCGCTGCAGCGCGGACACGCAACTTCGCCGCTGCTAGCTTGTTTCCGCTGACGTAGACACCTTCGTGGGATTTGGAAGCTTCCGCTCTACGACACACCGCGCAGATTCCTGCGCTTACCGGCCGCTCACCGCTGCTCCGGCTCCAGAGTGACGAGAAACTCGTCGCTCTCATCCGTCGTGGGCATCACGGCGCGTTCGAGGCTCTGTTCCACCGCTACCGCTCGCGCCTGCTGGCCTTCTGCCGGCACATGCTCGGCTCGACCGAGGATGCCGAGGACGTGCTCCAGGAGGTCTTCACCGCGGCGTTCAACGCGATCTGCGCCGACGACCGGCCGATCAACGCGCGCCCATGGCTCTACCGGATAGCGCGCAACCGCTGCCTCAATCACCTGCGCCGGCCCGTGCACCCGGGTCAGGACTCGATGGACGTGTTCGAGAACGACGGCGGCGCGTCCGCCGCGGACACGGTTCACCGGCGCGAGGAGTTCCGCCAGATTGTCGCCGACGTCCAGGAGCTTCCCGAGACGCAGCGCAGCGCGTTGCTGCTCCGCGAGATCGACGCGCTCTCGTACGACCAGATCGCCGAGGCCATGGACACCACGATCCCGAGCGTGAAGTCGCTGCTCGTGCGCGCACGCGTGTCGCTGGGCGAGGCCGCGGAGGCGCGCCTCCTCACCTGCGACGAGGTCCGGCTCGAGCTCGGGCAGGTGGCCGAGGGCCTCGCCAAATCGTCCGCGCCGGTGCGTCGCCACCTGAAGGGGTGCGACCGCTGCCGGCTCTTCAAGCGCGAGCTGCGCAACGCGAACCGTGCACTGGCGGCCGTCTACCCGATCGGTCCGCTCGTGCTGCTGAAGAAGTTCGTGATCGCCAAGGCCGGCATCGGCGCCGGAGCGGGCGCTGGTGCAGCAGCCGGTGGCGGTGCCGCCGCCGGCGGCGGCGCGGCGGTTGCGAGTGGCGCGGCGATGGCGGGCGGCGCCACGGCGAGCGGCGTGGTTTCCGCGGGCGTCGGCGCGCTCGCGACCAAGGCGGCAGCTGGGCTTGCCGCGGCCGCGATCGTGACCGCCGGCGCGGTCGAGGTGAAGCACGCCAAGCAGCCGGTCGCGCCGCAAGCGGCTGCCGCGGCACAGCAGGCGCCGGTGGCGGTGCCACGGGCGGTAGCGGCGGTTCCCCAAGCCCCGGTTGCCGGGCCGAAGCCGGCGAGCCGCGAGACGAAGCCGGCGGACAAACCCGCCGACCAGAATGCGACCGCCACGCAGTACCAGGCCCCGCCCGCTTCTCCGCAGGCCACCACCACGCAGCCCACCCCCACCACGCCGCAAGACGGCACCGACCAGGGCACCTCCACGGTCACGCTGCCGCCGGGCGACCAGGGCGGCGGCGGCTCGCATACCGACGAGCAGCAGCCGCCGAGCACCACCACGCAGCCCACGCCTCCGCCGGGCGAGCCCGAGGGAACCGCCCCGGCCGAGCAGCCGGCGCCGGTGGCCGGCGAGCCGGACCCCGTGCCGTCCTCTCCGTAGAATCACCGGCCTTCTGGCCACCTTCGAGGACTTCCAGCGCATCGACATGAGGGTCGGGCGGGTGCTCTCCGTTGCGGAGTTCCCCGAAGCCCGTAACCCGGCGTGGAAGCTCGAGATCGATTTCGGTCCCGAGGTGGGGGTGAAGCGCTCGTCGGCTCAGATCACACAGTACGCGCGCGAGGAGCTGGAGGGCACGCTGGTCGTCGGCGTCGTGAACTTCCCGCCGCGCCGGATCGCCACTTTCGAGTCAGAGGTGCTCGTGCTCGGCGCGCTCGACGACGCGAAGGGAGTGGTACTGCTTCGCCCGGACCGGGATTGTGCTCCCGGTGACCGGATCGGCTGACACGACCGCGACGCCGTGCGTCAGGCGACCGGAGCCAGCCCGATGACCTTGAGGCGCCGCTCGAGGCACTTTGCGGCGAACTCGCGTGTCTCTTCGAGCGAGTAGCCGAAGATGTCCATCCCCTCCTCGTACCACGGCGGGCGCAGCACGCCGTCGATCACCGGGGCCGACTCCGTGAGCATCCGCTGGATCGCGTCGCCGTACTTCGGGTCGGCCTTCGCCATCTCGCGCAGGAAGCGCGCGCCGAAGGCCACGTGGCGATGCTCGTCCCGCGCGATGTTGCTGAAGCCCTCGACGAAGGCCGGCAGCGTGCCCTGCTCCTCGTTGAACATCATGATGAAGTGCTGGCCGGTGAGGGCGAGCATCCCCTCGATGATCATGTGGTAGAGCGTGATCGCCTCGACGAGGACCTCGGTGTCCTCGGGCTTGCGCGCCAGGTGGTCCACTCGGTCCTTCAGCATCTGGTCGAAGAGGGTCTGGAAGTCGTCGGACACGTGCGCGCTCGTCTCGCTGAGCCGGTCGGCGAGGTTGTCGGACTCGAGCACGCCCACCTCGGCGTAGAAGCGGTTGAAGAACTGCACGTGGCGCGCCTCGTCCGCTATCTGCGTGCAGAGGAACATGCGCTGCTCCTCGGTCGGCGCGGCGCGCATCATCGGCCCGAGCTCGGAGGCGACGCGCTGCTCGCCGATGAAGAACGAGGACAGGCCGTACATGCGCTGGAATCGCTCGTCCGGCGGGATGCGCTCGTGCCAGTCGATCCGGTCCTGCGTGAAGTCGAGGTCCTGCACCCGCCACTGCTGGCGCTCCCACAGCTCGAACAGCTTCTGATAGCTCAGGAGGTTGGCCTCGCCTCGGTCCGCGGACTCGAGGAGCGCGGGGTCGCTCGTCTCCTGGTAGTCGTCGCGTTCGGTCCGGCTGACGGCGTCGCTCATCGGCGGTTCCTCTCTCCTACAGGCCTCGGTCAGGTGCGAGTCAGCGCAAGGGTACCCGACCTTGGCTGGCTGGCCAACTACGGCCCCGGCTCGGACGATCCGGTGATCTTCAGCCTGCTCGGGCTGCCCGCAGTCACCGCCACCGTGTAGCTCTTCTCCTGGCGCAGGCCCGGGATTGTCCGGGCGCTGTCGCCGCGCCCCTGCCCCGCCTCCAGGGTCCTGCCGGCGACCTGGATCGCGTAGTGGGCTTTGTCGCGCGACAGCAGCCTCACCTTGATCTGGATGAACGGCGCCACGCGCACGCTCGTGGGCGTGATGCGGCCGCCATTCCCCACGAACGTGACCTCGGTGCGAGCCGACTCCTCGTCGCCCGCCCCGCCCGGCTGGGTCTCGGGGGACGACGTGCCGCCGTTGCCGGTCGAGGACGGCTGTGTCGTGGTATTCGACGGCGCCGTCTCGGTCTGAGTGGGTGTTGTCGTGGTGGGCGCCGCGCTCGTCGGCGCCGCGGCCTGCGGCGCGGTGCCCGTCGCCGAGGAGCGCTTCTCTCCTCCGCCACAGCCGGCCATGATGAGCAGCGCCATCAGCGCTACCGGGCTATACCGCATGCGTCTCACCGGGCTGGAGGATCACGACGCGGGAGGACGTGTTCGCCTCCACTTCCTCCTTGAACGCCTGAGCGTCGGTCTCGATCTGCGGGAAGGTGTCGTAGTGGCAGGGGATCACGGTCTTGGCGCCGACGAGCCCCGCGGCGGCCGCGGCGTCGTGGCGGTCCATCGTGAAGTGACCGCCGATCGGCACGAGCGCGACGTCGATGTCGTCGCGCCTACCGGGAAGCGCCAGATCCGAGAACAGGCAGGTGTCGCCGAGGTGGTAGACCACAGTGCCGTTGAGGTTGATCACGAGCCCGCCCGGCGGCGACACCGTGCCGTTCGGCGTGGTGGAGGTGTGGATCGCGGGGACGATTCGCACCCAGCCGCCGTCGAACTCCGCGGTGCCGCCGAAGTTGGGGTTGGTGACCTGCTCCACGCCTTGGCCCTCCAGCTCGCCGGCTATCTCGGTGAGCGCCACGCAGTGAGCGCCCGTGCGCTTGGCAATGTCCACGATGTCGCCATAGTGGTCCTGGTGCCCGTGCGTGAGGAAGATGTGCGTCGGCTCCATCTCGTCGGCCGACGCGGCGGCCTTCGGGTTCCCGGTGAGGAACGGGTCAATCAGGATGCGGGTGTCGCCGTCGGCCAGCTCGAAGCAGGCGTGGCCGAGGAAGCGGATGTCCATGGTCAGTCTGTCCTTTCGTCCTTCGGGATCTCGAGCTCGCGCGCCAGCTCCCAGCCGACCGCCACGCCCACGAG
>JBJMLG010000127.1:0-10268 GCA_045805385.1 Thermoleophilaceae bacterium | reverse complement strand
GCGCGCGCTCGGCGACCTGACCGCGGAGGAAGCGCAGGAGCGCGCCATCGTCGCCGTGTCGGCCAAGCGCATGCTCGAGGTGCTCGTGAGTGAGCGCCGTGCCGCCAGGATGCGGATCGGCGGGGAGGACCGCTACATCGCCGCCGAGGACGCGGGCCTCTACCGCGACGCGCTCGGGGCCGTCCCGCCGGGCGGCCTGCCCGCCACCTTCCTGGAGCCGGTCGACGAGCCGCTGGCACGGCTCGCCCGCCGCTATGCCCGCACTCACGGGCCCTTCACCACCGGTGAGATCTCAGCCCGCTACGGGGTCGACCTAGGCCCGGTGCTGCGCGATCTCGAGCGCGCCGGCGATCTCATCCAGGGCGAGCTTCGCCCGGGCGGCGTGGAGCGCGAGTGGTGCGATCCCGAGGTGCTGCGGCGCCTCCGGCGCGCGTCGCTGGCGTCGCTTCGCAAGGAGGTCGAGCCGGCGGAGCAGCGTGCGCTCGCTCGATTCCTGCCCTCGTGGCAGGGCGTGGACGTGTCGCCCCCCGGAGCCGCGGGAGTCGATCGCCTGCGCGAGGTGCTCGTGCCGCTCCAGGGGCTGGCGCTCACACCCGGCACGTGGGAGGACGACGTGCTGCCGCGCCGGGTTGGCGCGTACCTGGCGTCCTGGATGGACGCGCTCTGCGCCGCCGGCGAGATCGTGTGGGTCGGCGCCGGCGCGCTCGGGCGCTCGAACGGCAAGGTGGCGCTCTACTTCCGCGACGACGCCAAGTGGATCGGCCCGCCGCCCCAGCGCGGCGAGACGCCTTCGTCGCCGGTGCACGCGGCGATCCGAGAGCGGCTCGAGCGCGGCGCGGCATTCTGGTCCGACCTCCTTGCGGACGTGGTCGAGGCCGATGGCCGCGAGATCGACCCGGCCGAGCTGCAGGAGGCGCTGTGGGATCTCGCGTGGGCCGGCGAGGTCACGAACGACGCCTTCGCGCCGCTGCGCGCACCGCGGCTGTCACTGGCACGTGCCGAGCGTGAGCGTGGCAGGCGCTTTGCCCGCCGCCGGGCCGGAGCCGCGCCGCAGGTGCAGGGCCGCTGGTCGCTCACCGCGCCGCTCTTCCGCGACGCCCCCGAGCGGGGTCCGCGCATGCGCGCCGTCTCGGAGCTGATGCTCGAGCGCTACGGCATCGTCACGCGCGAGACCGTGCTCGCCGAGGGGTTGCCGGGCGGCTTCTCCACCCTCTACGGCGAGCTGAGCAACCTGGAGACACTCGGCACCGCCCGGCGCGGCTACTTCGTGGAGGGCCTCGGCGGAGCCCAGTTCGCCCTCGGCGCCGCGGTGGAGCGGCTGCGCTCCCTCCGCAGCGACGAGCCTGCCGGGCCGCTGGTGCTTGCGGCGACCGACCCCGCCAACGCCTATGGCGCGTCGCTGCCGTGGCCCGCACGCGAGCACGACGAGTCGGGCCGCAGGCCCGCTCGCGCGCCCGGCGCCTACGTGGTGATGCTCGACGCCGAGCCGGTTCTGTACGTGGAGCGCGGCGGCAAGGGGCTGCTCACACTCAAGGAGCCGGGCGACTGGCTTCGCGAGGCGATCGAGGCTCTGGCCGACCACGTCCGTCGCGGGAGGCTCAAGCGGCTTGCGATCGAGCGGGTGGACGGCGAGTCCGTCATGGGCACCGAGATCGAAGAGCTCCTGATCGAGGTCGGGTTCCGCCAGGGACCGCGGCGGCTCACGCTCACGGCCTAGTACGGCTGTCCAGCCGAGGGTTGCCCGGCCGCCGAAACGGGTGTAGCGTCGGCCGCTGGACGGGTGTTCACCCAATCCGTTCGCGTCCATTGGCCCAAACGGGCTCGCCCCCGAACAAGGAGAGTCGATGAAGCGGCCATTTCCGCTTGTCGTGGCGGGTCTTGCGTGCCTCGCGCTTGCTCCCGTCGCTAACGCGGCCGTCGCGCCGGCCCCTGCCGACTCGATCGCTGCTGCGCTCGACCTACCACCCGGCTCTGCCGTCGACCTCGGCACCAGTGACGCGCGCGGCGCCGGCGTGAGCGACGTCGGACTCACCGGCTTCCCCACCGGCGGCGGCAGCTTTGCCGTGTTCAGCACCGGTGATGTGGGCATCGCGGCCAACCCGAACACCGAGTCCGGCAGCACCACCGACTTCTCCGAGACGAACCCAGACCGCAAGGCCACTCCCGGCGCGACGGACGGTGGCACGTGCGGCGGCAAGGACGACATCGAGGTGAAGCTCACCGTTCCAGTCCCCGCCGGTGCGCAGTCGATGACCTTCGACAGCCGCTTCCTCTCCGACGAGTACCCCGAGTTCGTGAACTCCGCGTTCAACGACGCGTTCGTTGCCCAGAAGGATGCGGCGAACCTGGCCCTCGCGACGGACACCGGAACGGGCAACTGCGTCGTGTCGGCACCGGGCAACTTCCTGTTCGACTCGACGGGCGCCCCGCTCACGATCAACTCCACGTTCGGCGCGACCGATCCGGTGGCGGCGGCAGCCGGCACGACGTACGACGGCGCGACCGAGAAGGTCGTGACCCGCGTTCCCGTCGCGGCCGGAACCACGCAAACGCTCGTGCTCTCCCTGTTCGACGTCGGTGACAACGCCCTCGATTCGGCCGCTTTCGTCGACAACGTCCAGTTCTGCTCGCAGACCACGACGGGCGGCACCGGCGCCAACCAGCCGCCGGTCGCGAAGTTCACCTATGACGACGCCGACAACAAGTCGAAGGGCGTCGCGGTCGGCGAGTCGGTCACGTTCGACGCGAGCCAGTCGTTCGACCCGGAGTGCAAGATCGCCAAGTACATCTGGGACTTCGGCGACGGCACGCCGGCTCAGACCGTGAACGCCGCCAAGGCGCACTCGGCCCAGACGGTCGGCCCGAAGATCACGCACGTGTTCAAGAAAGGCGGCCCGCTGAACGTGAAGCTCACCGTGGTCGACTCGTCCGGCCTCGGCTCCGCGACGCCGGCGACGATCCAGATCCCGGTGAACAAGCTGCCGATCGCCAAGTTCACCGTGAAGCCCAAGCCCAAGAAGGGCGAGAAGGCGACCTTCAACGCCAAGAAGTCGAAGGATCCGGACGGCAAGGTCAAGCAGTACCTCTGGAAGTTCCCGGGATCGAAGAAGGTCGTGAAGACCAAGAAGCCCACGATCAAGGTCACGGTCAAGAAGAAGGGCAAGACCAGCCTGCAGGTCGTGGACAACAAGGGCGCGGTCTCGAAGGCCTACAAGAAGTAGCCGCAACGGCCAGGCGCCCCGCCGTCAGCGGGGCGCCTGCGCCCGCGCCCACCGGCTCGTTCGTAACATCGAACCCATGCCCGAGGGCGACACGATTCACAACGCGGCCCGTCGCGTGGGCGCGGCGCTCGTGGGGAAGCCGATCGTCTCGATCGAGACCCCTCAGGAACGCCATCGCATGGACCGCTGGCCCGAGCGGCTGGAAGGACGCGGCGTTCACCGCGTGGACGCACGGGGCAAGCACCTGTTCGTGCGCTTCGACGGCGACCTCACGCTCCACTCGCACCTGCGCATGGGCGGCCATTGGGGCGTGTTCCGTCGCGGCGAGCGCTGGCGGCGGTCGCCGCGGCGGGCCTGGCTCGTGATCCGCACCCGCGAGCACGAGGTGGTGCAGTTCGACGGCCCGGTGCTCGAGCTCATGACCGACGGCCGCACGCGCTTCGACCAGCAGCTCGCCGGTTTGGGCCCGGACATCGTCGCCGAGGAGGAGTTCGACGAGGCGAAGTTCCTGCGCCGGCTGCGCGGCGACGACCAGACACGGACGTTCGGCGAGGCGCTGCTCGATCAGCGCAATGTCGCGGGCATAGGAAACATCTGGAAGTCGGAGGCCTGCTTCATGGCCGGAATCGACCCGTGGCGGAGGACGTCCGAGGTGTCGAACGAAGAGGCGCTCGCCGCCGTTCGCGCCGCCCGGCCGCTCATGCAGCTCTCCGCCGAGCGCGGCGGACGGCCGGTCACCTGGGAGCCGGAGCGCCCGGCCACCCGCCAGGAGAACCGCTACTGGGTCTACAACCGCGCCGGCCTCCCCTGCCGGATCTGCGAACAGCTCATCCAGGCGCGGGGCCAGGGCGACGACAACCGCACCACGTTCTGGTGTCCGGGGTGCCAGTCCTGATGGCCCGCGCCCCGCACCTCCCCCCGCTCAAGCGGGTCGGCCACAAGGGCGCCGACCTGGTGGCGCCGGGCAACACGATCGAGAGCTTCAAAGCCGCGCTCGAGCACGGCGTGCACATGATCGAGTTCGATGTGCTCCAGATGCGCGACGGCTCGCTCGTGCTCGCCCACGATTTCCACGACGCGGCCGGGCGGGAGACAATCACGCTCCAGGAGGGGCTCGACCACTTCGCCGGCGAGGCCTACACCGGCGTGGAGCTCGACGTGGACCTCAAGCTGCCGGGCTACGAGCGCGAGGTCGCCGAGGCGCTGCTCGAGCGCGAGCTCGGGGACCGTTCGCTGATCTCCTCGACGTGGGAGCAGAGCCTCGAGCTGCTTGGCGACGCAGCCCCTGGGGTCCGGCGCGGCTGGTCGGTGCCGCGCGCTCGGCGCGACTACCTCAAGGGCTTCATGCGCCCAGCGACCGTGGCGGTCGCCGTCTACCTGCGGCGGCGCTTCCCGGCGCGAGCGGCGGAGATGGTCCGCTCGGGCCGCTGCGAGGCGATCATGGCCCACTGGCTGCTCGCGAGCTCGCGACTCGTCGACCAGGTGCACAACGCCGGCGGGCATGTGTACGTCTGGACCGTCGACGACGCCGTCCGGATACGCCTGCTCGACGCGATGGGCGTGGACGGCGTCATCACGAACGACCCGCGCCTCTTCGACACCGACACCGATCAGCCGGCGCAGCTAGCTGATCTGGCAGGTCCCGCTTGAGTAGCCGGGCGGGTCTGCGCCGTGCACGCCGGCGCGACCGCCCGTCGTGACCTTCGTGGCCTTGCGGACTACCACCCAGTGGTGGTTCTTCTTCTTGCGCCACTCGAAGCTGACGACGCCCCGTAGCTTGAAGCCTGCGCCGGGAGCGGGAGTGTCGAACGAGAACGTGAAGCCGGCCTGGCGGAACTTGTAACGCGCCGACCCGGCGTAGATCCAGCCCGAGAGCCCGCTGCCCTGCACGTCGTGGTACTGCTTCTTCGCCGCGTCGTAGAACTGCGCCCGGAAGCGGATGTACATGCGCTTGTAGGTGCCGTCCCCGGGCATGCTCGCTCGCACGCCCATCTGATCCGGGTGCTTGAGCGTGTCGCAGATGTTGATCGTCGCCCACAGGTACTTGGACGACTTCGCGGCTTCGGCTCCCGTCGGGACGACTATGAGCCCGGCGACAAAGGCAGCCGCCGCGGCGGTGATGAGCAAGCGCCTCACGCCCCCAATGACGCTCCCGACGCCCAAAAGTTGCGCACCGTCAGTGCTCTCGGTGCACCGAGAAGCCCTCGGCTTCGACGGCGCTCAGAATCTGCTGGTCGTGCTCCTGCCCGCGCGTCTGCAGCACGAGCTGGATCGCGGTCTCGCGCACGTGGATGTCCATGCCGTCGCGCAGGTGCTCGACGTCGACCACGTTGGCGCCGAGGTCGGCGACAGTCTTGAGCAGCCCGGCGAGCGCGCCCGGGCGGTCGGGCACCACGGTGGAGAGCACCATGCGCCGCCCAGCGGCCGTCTCGCCGAGGCGAATGCACTCCTGGAGAAGCGACGCGTCGACGTTGCCGCCGGAGAGGACCGTGCAGACGCTCCCGCTCGGAGGCGCCTCCACCAGACCGTGCATGAGGGCGGCGGCGCCCACCGCGCCCGCCCCCTCGACCACGAGCTTGGTGCGCTCGAGAAGCATCACCATCGCCTGCGCCACCTGATCGTCGCTGACCGTCACCACGCCGTCGATGTAGCGCTCGACCAGCGGCAGCGTGAGCCGACCGGGCTCCTTCACGGCGATGCCGTCGCAGATGGTGTTGGCCGAGCGAGCCCCAATCGGGCGGTGCGCTGCGAGCGAGGCGAGGTAGGGCGCGCAGGCCGCAGCCTGCACTCCGATCACGCGCACGCCCGGGAGCAGCTGCTTCGCCGCGATGGCCACCCCCGTCGCGAGCCCGCCGCCGCCGAGCGGCACCACCACCAGCCCGACGTCGGGCGCCTCGCGCGCCACCTCGAGCCCGATCGTGCCCTGGCCGGCCACCACATCGGGGTCGTCGAACGCGTGGACGAGAGTCATGCCCTCCCTCTCGGCGGCTTCCTTCGCAGCGGCCTGAGCGTCGTCGTAGCCGCCCTCCACGAAGCGGACCTCGCCGCCGTACTGCCGTACCGCCGCGATCTTCGCGAGCGGCGCGCCGGCCGGCATGAACAGCACGGCGCGGGCGCCGAACCGCGACGCCGCGAAGGCGAGCCCTTGCGCGTGGTTGCCCGCGCTAGCGGCACACACGCCCGCGGCGAGCTGCGCCTCCGACAGCCGCGACAGCTTGTTGGTGGCACCGCGCACCTTGAACGAGCCCGTGAGCTGGAGGTTCTCGGCCTTCACGAACACCTTGGCCCCCACCCTCCGGGACAGCTCGCCGGAGGCGATCAGCGGAGTCCGCCGGACGTGCGACTCGATCCGCGCGTCGGCCGCCTCGACATCCTCGAAGGAGACGATTTCCCCGGTCGCCGTCCCGGCCACAGCTACCGCCCCAGCGCGACCACGGCTTCGATCTCCACACGGGCGCCCTTCGGGAGCGCCGCCACGCCCAGCGCGGCGCGGGCCGGGGGATCGTCGCCGAAGTACTCGCCGTAAGCCTCGTTCACCTCTGCCCAGTCGCCCGGCAGATCGGTGAGGAACACGCCGATGCGCACCGCGTCGTCGAGGCTGCCGCCGGCTGCCTCGCAGACCGCGCGGAGGTTCTCGAGGCAGCGCCGGGCCTGGTCCGCCGCGCCGCCTTCGATCAGCTCGCCGCTCTCGGGATCGAGCGGAATCTGGCCGGAGCAGAAGAGCAGTCCGCCCGCCGCGACCGCGTGGGAGTACGGCCCCACGGCGGCCGGAGCCGCGTCCGCGTGCACCGTTCGCCTGTCCCCGCTCACGTTTGGGAGCCTACTCCTGGACCCGCCTGGGATCATCTTGCGTTCATGAGTGAGGGGGAAGACACGATCCGGCTGCTCGGCCGCGCGCCGATCTTCTCCGGATTGACGAATGATGAGCTCGCCGGCATCGCCGAGGTGGCGGTGCCGCGCACCTGGTCGGCGGGCGAGGTGATCTTCCGCGAGGGGGACGCCGGCGACACCGCCTACCTGATCCGCGACGGCGCGGTGCGCGTGACGCGCCAGCACCCGAGCGGCCGGGTCATCACGCTCGTCGAGCTCCGCCCGGGCGACATGTTCGGCGAGCTGGCGATGCTGGTCGACGAGTCGCGCTCCGCCACCGCGGAGGCAACCGACGACACGCGCGGTCTCGCGCTGCTCGCCGGCGACCTGCGCCGCATCCTCCTCGCCCACCCCGAGATGGCGCTGAAGATGCTCGAAGTGTTCGCCGTCCGCTTGCGCGGCGCCAACGAGCGGATCTCGCGCCAGTCGTTCCAGACGGTCGCGGGCCGCGTCGCCAGCGTCCTGCTCGCCCAGTCCGAGCAGCTTCAGCGCGACGGTCAGGCCGGTGAGGAGAACGTGCTCATCCCGGCCACGCGCGCGGAGATCGCGCAGCTGGCGGGCTCCTCGCGCGAGAGCGTCTCGCGCTTCCTGGCGGGGCTCGAGCGCGCCGGCGTCGTCACCTGCGGCCGCGGGAAGGTGACCGTGCATGACCCCCGCACCCTCCGAAGCTACATCTACTGAGGAGCTAGCCCGGCGCCGCGCCGAGATGGTGGAGCGCCAGCTCCGCGGCCGCGGGATCAGCGACGAGCGCGTGCTGCAGGCGATGGCCGAGGTGCCGCGCCATCTGTTCGTGCCGGAGGACGCCGTGAACGACGCCTACCGCGACGGCGCGCTCCGGATCGGTGAGGGGCAGACCATCTCGCAGCCGTGGATCGTCGCCGCCATGGCGTCCCTCCTCGAGCTCCAGGGCGACGAGACGGTGCTCGAGGTGGGCACGGGGTCCGGCTACGCCGCGGCGGTGCTCTCCCGCTGCTGCCGCGAGGTGGTCACGATCGAGCGTCACGCGAGCCTCGCCGAGCGCGCCCGCAGCGTGCTCGCGGAGCTCGGGTACGACAACGTGGAGGTGAGGGTCGGCGACGGCAGCCGTGGCGCGCCCGACCGGGCTCCGTTCGGCGGGATATCCGTCACGGCCACCGCGATCAACGGGCCGCCACCGGCGCTGCTCCAGCAGCTCGCCCCGGGCGCGGCGCTCGTGTGCCCTCTGAAGGTGGGCGGCGAGGAGCACCTGACACGCATTCGTGACGGCGAGGTCGAGCCAATCGTGGCCGTTCGGTTCGTGCCGCTCATCGAGTCGGAGAGCGGGGACGGCCCTGCCTCGTAGGCCTTCCTCCGGCGGCGGGCTGCTGCGCGAGTTCTCCGCCGGAGGTGTGGTCGTGCGGCGCATGCGCGGGCGCCCCTACTTCGCCGCGGTGCGCGTGAAGGACGGCTCCGTGCTGGCGCTCCCGAAGGGCCATATCGACCCCGGCGAGTCGGCCGCCGAGGCCGCGGAGCGGGAGGTGCGCGAGGAGACCGGCGTGACGGGCGCGCTCGTCGAGAAGCTCGACGACATCCGCTACTGGTACGTGCGCGACGGGCGGCGCGTGCTGAAGGTCGTGAGCTTCTTCCTCTTCGACTACAAGCGTGGCTCGGTGGAGGACCACGACGACGAGGTCGATTCGGCGGAGTGGGTGCCGCTCGCGGACGGGCCCAACCTGCTTTCCTACCGGGGCGAGCGCGAGATCGCTCGCATTGCCCTGAACAGGTCGGACTCGGGGAGATAGGCTCCCCCAGCCGTGTACGTACTCAACTTCTACTCACCACTCTTCATCGATCAGCTCAAGCGGGGCCGCAAGACGGCCACGATCCGCCTCGGCGACAAGGCCTCGAAGTACAAGAAGGGGCAGGTCGTGCTGATCACGGTCGGGTTCCAGCACCAGCCGCGCGAGCGCATCTTCGAGGCGGTCATCGACCGCGTGGAGGTGAAGCGCGTGAGCGAGCTCTCGCCGCGCGACATCGAGCACGACAACCCGGAGTTCCGCCGCCTCGACGAGACGGTTCACTTCCTCGAGCAGATCTACGGGCGGCAGGTCGACCAGGACGACTCGGTGACGGTCATCGAGTTCTCGGCGATCTCGGACCGCCCGAGCGAGCTCTCCGACCGCATGCGCGGCGCAGCAGGCACCCAGAATTAGGCCGCCGCCGGCGCTCGCTGGCACTTCACCCGATTGACTGCCGAGCTCGTCGGCCTATTTAGGGCTGCAAGCGGGATTTTCACGGGTTTTTGGCACTCCTCGTGCTAGAGTGCCAAGCCGCAGTGCCCCTCTTTTCAGGACCCATCATCAACGGAGGTTCAGCCTGATGAAGCTCAAGCCTCTTGGCGATCGCCTGATCGTCAAGGCGGTCGAGGAGGAAGCCACGACGGCCAGTGGCATCGTGCTTCCCGACACCGCCAAGGAGAAGCCGCAGCGCGGCAAGGTTCTCGCCGTCGGCGACGGCAAGATCACCGACGAGGGCGAGCGGGTGCCGCTCGACGTGTCGGAGGGGGACGAGGTCCTCTACAGCAAGTACGGCGGCACCGACATCGTCATCGACGGTGAGGATCTTCTGGTCCTCCGCGAGTCGGACGTGCTGGCCAAGGTAGCCGGCTAACCCCCCTTTCTAGGAACGCAACGGAGGAATTGGAATGGCTCACAAGGAGCTGAAGTACGACCAGGAGGCTCGAGCGTCGCTCGAGGCCGGCGTGGACGCCGTCGCCAACGCGGTGAAGGTGACGCTCGGTCCGAAGGGCCGCTACGTCGTCCTGGACAAGAAGTTCGGCGCCCCGACCATCACGAACGACGGCGTGACGATCGCGCGTGAGATCGAGGTCGAGGACGTCTTCCAGAACCAGGGCGCCCAGCTCGTGCGTGAGGTCGCCACGGCGACCAACGACGTCGCGGGTGACGGCACCACCACGGCGACCCTGCTCGCCCAGATCATCGTCCGCCAGGGCCTCAAGAACGTGGCCGCGGGCGCCAACCCGCTGGCCCTGCGCCGCGGCATCGAGCGCGCGGTGGACCAGGTCGTGGAGAACATCCGCAGCCAGGCCAAGCAGGTGTCGGGCAAGGAGCAGATCGCTCGCGTGGCCGCCATCTCGGCCGCCGACGACGAGATCGGCGACGTGATCGCCGACGCGATCGACAAGGTCGGCAAGGACGG
>JBJMLG010000126.1:0-6412 GCA_045805385.1 Thermoleophilaceae bacterium | reverse complement strand
GCGACAGCCACAGGAGTCCCCGGGTCCCTGTCATACGCCCATCGCCTTCACGTACACGTCGGCGAGGCTCGCGGCGCCGTAGTGCGCCCGCAGCCCGTCGGAGGTGTCGCGCGCGATGAGCCGGCCGCCGCGAATCAGTGCGATCTCCTCGCAGAGCTCCTCGGCCTCCTCCAGGTAGTGCGTTGTGAGGAGAATCGTGGTGCCGGCGCCGTGCAGGGTGCGGATGTAGCGCCAGAGCTCGTGGCGCAGCTCGAAGTCCACGCCTGCGGTCGGCTCGTCGAGGATCACGAGCCGCGGCCGGTGCATCAGCGCGCGAGCCAGCAACAGGCGCCGCCTCATTCCCCCGCTCAGCTTCGGCGTGCGCGTGTCGGCCTTCGCGCGCAGGTCGAACACCTCGATCATCTCCGCGGCCCGTGCCTCCGCCTCGTCCCGGTTCATCCCGAACCAGCCGCCGTGGTACACGAGCGTCTCCTCCACGGTCAGGAAGCGGTCGAGGTTGATGTCCTGCTCGGCGAGGCCCACCCAGCTGCGGGCGGTCAGGTCGTCGGCCGGCTTGCCGAACACGAGCACCTCGCCGGCCGTGATCCGGATCAGGTTGCAGACGGCGCTGATGAGCGTGGTCTTGCCAGCGCCGTTTGGGCCGAGCAATCCGAAGAAAGCGCCATCGGGCACCACGAGGTCGAAATCCACCAGGGCCTCGGTGCCGTCGTCGTAGCGCTTCGTAAGGCCCTTGAGCTCGAGTGCCGGCGGACGCTCAGCCAAGACTGCGGCCGTACTGGCGCTCGTAGTACTCGCGATATTCGCCGCTGCGGACCGGCGCCCACCACCACTCGTTGTCGCGGTACCACTCGACCGTGCGCTCGAGCCCCTCCTGGAAGCGCACCCGTGGCTCCCACCCGAGCGCGCGCACCTTGTCACTCGAGAGCGAGTAGCGGCGGTCATGGCCCGGCCGGTCGGTCACGTGCGCGATCAGCGATTCGTCGCGGCCGGTCAACTCGAGGATGCGGCGCACGACGTGGATGTTCTCCTCCTCGTCGGGCCCGCCGACGTTGTAGGCCTCGCCTGGCGCGCCGTTGCGCAGCACCGTGTCGATGGCGCGGGCGAAGTCCTCCACATACAGCCAATTGCGCACCTGCCTGCCGTCGCCGTACACCGGCAGGTGGTCGCCGGCCATCGCGTTCAGGACGCTCAGCGGGATGAGCTTCTCGGGGTACTGGCGCGGCCCGTAGTTGTTCGAGCCGCGGCAGATCACAGCCTCGAGACCGTGCGTGTGCACGTGCGCGCTCACGAGCAGGTCGCCGGCCGCCTTGGTGGCGCTGTACGGGCTCGACGGGTTGAGCGGCGAGCTCTCGGTGAACGATCCCTCCTCGATCGAGCCGTACACCTCGTCCGTGGAGACCTGAAGGAAGCGGCTTACCCGGTGCTGGCGCGCGGCGTCGAGCAGCACGCTCGTGCCGATCACGTGGGTTCTGGCGAACGCGTACTGGTCCGAGATCGAACGGTCCACGTGCGATTCCGCGGCGAAGTTCACGACCGCGTCGGCGCCCTCCATCGTCTCGAGCACGACCTCCTCGTCCTCGATCGCGCCCTGCACGAAGGTGATGCGATCCTCGACGTCCTGGAGGTTCTCTCGCCGGCCCGCGTAGGTGAGCTTGTCGAGAACGACCATCTCGTCGTCCGGGCGCTCCTCGAGCACCACTCGCACGAAGGTCGAACCGATGAAACCGGCCGCGCCGGTGACCAGCAGCCTCACGCCGCGAGCGCCCTCTCGGCCAGGTAGCTGGCGAGGCCTTCGCGCCAGTGGGGGAGGAACACCGTGTCGTCGCGCGCGCTACGGATGACCGAGTAGGACGGCCTGGGCGCGCGCCGGCCGAACTCGTCGCTCGTGCATGAGAGGACCCGGCACTCCACGCCCGCCTGCTCGAAGATCGCGATCGCGAACTCGTACCAGGAGCACTCGCCGTCGCTCGCGATGTGGTGGATGCCGTACGACTCGCCGTCGAGCAGGCGCACGATCGCGTCCGAGAGGTGGCCCGTCCAGGTAGGGCTGCCGACCTGATCGCGCACCACCAGCACCTCGCCGTGGTCCGATCCGAGCATGAGCATCGTGTCGACGAAGTTCCGCCCACTCACCCCGAAGGTCCACGAGCTGCGCACGACGAAGTGGGCGGGATTCGACGTGATCGTCTCGTGCTCGCCGGCGAGCTTGGTCTGGCCGTACACCGACAGCGGCCGCGGCTCATCCGTCTCGAGGTACGGCTCCGATTTCGAGCCGTCGAACACGTAGTCCGTGGACGGAAACACCACAGTGGCGCCGACGCCCTTGGCCGCTTCCGCGACATTGCGCGCCCCGTCGCCGTTCACCGCCATCGCGCCCTCGAGGTCGTCCTCGGCGCCGTCCACGTCGGTGTAGGCGGCGCAGTTCACGACCACGTTGGGCTGCTCCGACTCGAACAGAGCGCGCACGGCGTCAGCATCCGCGATGTCCAGCTCCTGATGGGCGACGGGCACCACCTCGTGGTTCACGAACCGGGCAGCCCGCACGACATCGCTGCCGAGCATGCCGCCGGCGCCTGTGACGAGGACCTTCACAGCGGATAGGGATAGCAGTCCGCGCGCCGCGGGGCGCGCGCACCGTGCCTCCGGTGGCCCCACGACCGACCCGGGCAACTACCCCTCTACGGCTTCCTTGGATTCTGCGCAACTTCTTTGCCTGGGCGGAAAGAAAGTTGCCTCAGCGGAAAACAAACTTGCCGCAGCCGCAAAGGAACCCGCGGAGCGCACAAGAAATTTGCGCAGATTCCAAGCGGCCGTTTCGAAGACATATGTGCCGGCGCGCACGGGGCGAAACTCGGAGCCGGGGCCCTTCCCCAGTCAGTGTCCGATCCACGCGACTACAAATGGCGCCGGGTTCTCACCCCGAACTGGGAGACGAATCCGCCCGCGGGGCCGGGGAACTGCGAGTGGGCGCATGTGGTCGGTAGCCGGATTCGGCGACTGCGCAAGGACAGAGCCGAGACCTTGAACCGTTTCTGCCGCCGGATCCAGAAGCCCTTTCTCCCTGGCAAGTACTACAGCGCGGGCTATCTCTCACGGTTGGAGCGTGGCTGGGCAGCTCCGCCCTTCTTCGTATACGTCGCCATTGCCGAGGCGCTTGACGTGCAGCCGGGGCACCTCCTCGGGCCGGACGACACGGACCAGGAGCTCAGTCAAGCCGAGATGACGCTCATACGCTTCATCCGAGGCGTACGGCTCGCTCCGCACGATGCGATCGTCCGGCTCAGCGGTCCGCAGCACGCCGACCGCTAGAGTCGCTCGCCGTGACTCGCGTTCGCCTGGCCCTCGTCGCGCTGGTCCTCCTGTCCCTCGCCGCCCCGAGCGTCGCGCGGGCGGCAGCGCCGTCGCCCTCCATCGTCGCCAAGACCAAGACGGTCAAGGCCGGCAAGATCCGCATTGGCTACCGCGAGTTCGGCAAGGGGTCTCCGGTGGTCTTCGTCATGGGCCTGTTCGGCACGATGGACGTCTGGGATCCGGAGTTCCTCGATCCGCTGGCCAAGCACCACCGCGTGATCGTGTTCGACAACCGCGGCATCGGTCGCTCCACCGACACGAGCGCGAGCTTCACGATCCACGACATGGGCGAGGACACGGCACACCTGATCAAGGCCCTCAAGCTCGACAAGCCGGGCCTGGTGGGCTGGTCGATGGGCGGGTTCATCGCGCAGGACGTAGCGATCAACCACCCGAAGCTGATCTCGCGCCTCGTGCTGAACTCGACCGGTCCGCAGGCCCCGCGGTTCGTGGCTCCGTCGGCCGAGATAATCGGCAAGCTGTTCGGCCCCATGCCAAGCCAGGCGGACATCCTCGCCACGTTGTTCCCGCCCGCTCAGGAGGCTCAGCTTCAGGGGTGGATCGGCCGCTTCACCAAGCGCCAGCCGCTCGAGGCCGTGCCCCCCGCGACGGCCAAGAAGCAGACGCTCGCGGTGGCCGGATGGGCGGGCGGCACGGGCACGGACGACCCGAAGCGGATCAAGGTGCCGACGCTGGTCGGCGCCGGCCTCGACGACACCCTCATTCCCCCGCAGAACGCCCGCGTGCTGGCGAAGCGCATCCCGCACGCGAAGCTGAAGCTGTTCCGGGACGCCTCGCACGCGTTCCTGTTCCAGGAGCGCAAGACCTGGGTGCCGCGGATCGAGCGCTTCCTGAAGACCGGCCGCTAGAGGATCACGATCTCGGCGTTGTCGCCCGCGACGAAGCGGTAGGCGCGCGGCATCATCGCCCCGCGCGTGATGCGCACGTTCTTCCCGATCAGGCTCGCCTCGACCCGCCCGTCGAGCTTCTCCACGGTCGAGCCTTCGAGCACGATCGAGTACTCGATCTCCGCTCGCTCGATCCGCACCTTCGGACCGATCGCCGTGTAGGGACCGATGTAGGCGTCGGTCAGGACCGCGCCCGCGCCGATGATCGCCGGGCCGCGCACCGTCGTGCGCTCGAGCCGCGCGCCGGCCTCGACCACGACCCGCCCCTCCACCTTCGACTCGACCAGCTCGCCGTCGATGCGCTCCTCGAGGTCGTCGAGGATCAGGTGATTGGCCTCGAGCATGTCGGCCACCTGGCCGGTGTCTTTCCACCAGCCGCTAACCACATGCGGATCGACGCGCATGCGCGAGTCCACGAGCCACTGGATGGCGTCGGTGATCTCGAGCTCGTTGCGGCCCGAGGGCTCGATGGCGCGCGCGGCCTCGAAGATCGCGGGCGTGAACATGTAGACCCCGACGAGCGCGAGATTCGAGCTCGGGTCGTGCGGCTTCTCGACGAGGCGCGCCACGCGGCCGTCGCCGTCGAGCAGCGCCACGCCGTAGTTCTCCGGGTCGTTAACCGGGGTGAGGAGGATCAGAGCGTCCGGTTCCTGCGCTCGGAAGGTCTCGACCAGGTCGGCGACGCCGTCGCGCAAGAGGTTGTCGCCCAGGTACATGACGAAGGGCGAGTCGGCGAGGAACTGCTCGGCTGTGAGGACCGCGTGTGCGAGCCCGAGTGGCTCGTCCTGCTCGATGTATGTGATCGAGACGCCGAATTCGGAGCCGTCGCCGACCGCCTCCCGGATCTCGCCACCGGTCTCGGGGGCGATGATGATGCCGATCTCGTCGATCCCGGCGTCCGCCAGTGCCTCGATGCCGAAGAACAGCACCGGCTTGTTGGCCACCGGCACGAGCTGCTTGGCGCTCGTGTAGGTGATCGGGCGCAGCCGCGTGCCCTTGCCGCCGGAGAGGATCAGGCCCTTGAGCTTCTCCACCTAGTACACCCCGCCGAGCTTGCGGTGGTCCCAGCTCACGACGCGCGTCGGTTTGAACGTGAGGGCAATGCGCTTCGGCGCCTGCGCCGCCACCATCTGGCGCACCTCGGGACCGGGCGCTCCGCCGTCGCCGTAGCGGGTGAACAGCGCCACGCCGAACTCCTCGACGCGCGCGGGCTCGCGCTCGAGCTCGACATCGCACTCGAGCATCACGCCGCGCAACTCGTGGTACTGCACGCCGGCCTCCACCTGGAGGGTCGCTCGCGGGTCGCGCTCGAGGTTCTTCGCCTTCTGCGACTTCGCGTACGTCCAGCCGCGGAGCAGCGTGCCGTCGGGCACGTACCAGAGCGGCATCAGGTGCGGACGGCCGTTCGGGCCGATCGTCGCCACGGTGACTACCTTGCGCTCGCCCAGGAAATCGCGCACCTCGTCGTCCGACATCTGAATCTGCTCTCGCCGCGACGCCATCGGGCGGGAGCCTATGCGGGGGAGAGTCGCAGCGTCTCCTCGGCGGGCTGGGTGAATTGGTTCGTGCGGCCCGCGAGCCAGGCGTCGAGCAGGTCGTCGTAGTGCGGGCTGCCAGGGTGGCCGGACTGGCCGGTCATGTGCTGCCAGCGCGAGCGCTCCGGATCCTCGAGGTCGAGGAGCAGCCGGAGCGACGGCGCCCAGCGCCCCGTGTAGTCGCCGTTGTGCGGCACGAACCCGATCTGCGACACCGTCTCCTGGCCGCCGCCGGCCGCCAGCCGACGCGACAGCAACCGGTCGAGCAGCTTCGACACCCGGCCGGGCCCTTCGGCGAGCGCGTGCGGGAAGGCGAGGCCGTGCACCCGCCCCCAGCGCCAGCGCGCCGGGTCGGATCCGTGCGCGCGCTCGAGCTCGTCGAGCGCAGCGGTGAGCGCCTCCAGTGCGAGGTCGTCCCAGGAGCCGCCGCCGATCACGTCGCTGTCGGCTTCGTCCCAGAGCTCGAGCAGCCGTGCTTGGAAGCGCCACAGCGACGTCGTCATCGCGGTGAAGCCGAGCAGCGACTTGGCCCGCCAGCGCGCGGCGTACTCCGGGTCGCCGATCGCAGCCTCCGACACCAGCCTCGCGAAGTGCACGGTGAACGCTTGGTAGATCGTG
>JBJMLG010000125.1:0-7781 GCA_045805385.1 Thermoleophilaceae bacterium | reverse complement strand
GGGGGCGAGGGTGGAGAGCGTGCCGTCGATCAGGCCGATCAGGCCCGGCTGGACCACGCGAAGCAGGCGCTCGCGGTCGTCCGCGGTGCGCCAGCGCTCGAGTGCTGCGGTGATGGTTGCCATCGGGCGACGACTATAGCAAGTCAGTTAAAATAAGGTCCGCCTAATAGCAACTACACTCTGAAGCGGATGACACAAGCGAGGACATACGACGCCGACTTGGCGGCCGCGCTCCGCACCGGCGGGCAGAGGGTCACCTCACAGCGACTGCTGATCAACCGCGCCCTGCGCGACTTGGACCGGCATGTGACCGCCGAGGAAGTCCTCTCCGAGGTGAGCGAGCGTCTGCCGGGGATCTCGCTACCCACGATCTACTCCACGCTGGAGCTGTTCGAGCGCCTCGGCATGGTGCGGCGCGTGAGCGCGGGCGGCGGAGCTGTTCTGTACGACCCGCGCCGGGAGGAGCACAGCCACCTGATCTGCGAGCGCTGTGGCCGCGTCCAGGACCTCGACGCGACGCTCGACGCCTCATCCGCGCTGAAGGCCGCGAAGCGAAGCGGCTTCGAGCCCGCGCGAGCGGAGCTCGTGGTGCACGGGCTCTGCGCCCGGTGCTCGGCGGAACTCGCCTAGAGACGCGAACGCAGCGCGGCGGCGCGCGACTTCTTGCGAGCGCCGTTGTTGCCGTGCAAGGCGCCGCGCTTCACGGCCCGGTCGATCGTCGAGACGAGCGTGCGGTGCTCGCTGTCGGCGGTTTCGGCGTCGCCCGCCTGCACCGCGGCCTCGAGGCGGCGGAAGTAGGTCTTGATCGACGACGTGTAGCGCCGGTTCTCCAGGCGCTCGCGCTCAGACCGGTGGATGCGCTTTTCTTGTGAAGCGATGTTTGCCATAGACGTGAAGCAGCCGCGAGCGGGTCGCGGCAGCGGCCTACTATAGCGGCCTCGTGGCGGCCAGTGAGCCAACGACCACGACCGATCCGGCGGCGCCCGGAGCGGTCGAGTCACCCTCGGAGAGAGGCCGCCGCCTGGCGGTCAACACCGCGTTCTTCTCGGCGGCCACCGGGCTCTCCCGCATCGCCGGGCTGGTGCGCGAGGTCGTGGCGGCGAAGTACTTCGGCGTCACAGGCCCGATGTCGGCGTTCACGATCGCCTTCCAGGTGCCCAACCTCGTGCGCGCGCTGTTCGCGGACGCCGCCCTCCAGGGCGCGTTCGTGCCGGTCTTCACCGAGCTGCTCGAGACAGGGAAGAAGAAGGAGGCGTTCCGGGTCGCCTCGACCCTCTTCCTGATGATCCTGATGATCCTCGGCGGCGTGACGGTGCTATTCGAGCTGGTGGCACCGTTCGTGATGAAGATCGTCGCCCCGGGCTTCTCCGACAACCCCTTGCTGAAGGACCTCACGGTGACGATGGGGCGGATCCTCTTCCCGACCGTGCTGCTTCTTGCGCTCTCTGGGGTGATCGTGGGGATGCTGAACTCCTTCGAGCACTTCACGGTGCCGGCGCTCGCCCCGCTCGTGTGGAACCTCGTGATCATCGGCGGGCTGGTGGGGCTCACGCCGCTGTGGTCGGGCCCACAGGAGATCTACGGCTACGCCTGGGGCGTGCTGATTGCGACCTTCGTCCAGCTGCTCCTGCCGATCCCGTGGCTCCGGGGCCGAGGCGGCACCTTCACATTCAGCCTCGACTGGCGCAACCCCAATGTCACACGGGTGCTGAAGCTGATGCTTCCGGTCACGATCGCGCTCGGGCTCATCAACTTCGCCCTGCTGATCAACAGCTTCTTCGGCACGCTCGTGAGCAACCAGGCGCCGGCGGCGATCGACAAGGCGTTCCGCATCTATCAGCTTCCGCAGGGCGTGTTCTCGATCGCGATCGCGACGGTGGCGTTCCCCACGCTCGCGCGCTTCGCGGCGCGCAAGAACTACGACGACCTGCGGCGGACGATGGCAAACGCGATGCGGCAGATCTTCATGCTGCTGATCCCCTCGGCGGTGATCATGGCGGTGCTGGCGACGCCGATCACGCGGCTGATCTACCAGCGCGGCGAATTCGGGCCCGGCGCCACGCACCTCGTCGCCCAGGCGATGTTCTGGTGGTCGTTCTCGCTTCCGTTCCAAGGGGTGAGCCTGCTGTTCTCCCGGACGTTCTTCAGCCTCCAGCGGCCCTGGATCACGACGGCGCTGGCGGGCGGCAACCTCGTGGTGAACGCCGCGATCGCGGCGGCCCTCTACAAGCCGTTCGGCGTAGGCGGCGTCGTGCTCGGCACGGTGATCGGGACGATCGCGATGGCGGTTGCCCAGGGCTACACGCTGCGAGGCATCCTGGGCGGGATCCAGGGCGCGCGGACGCTCTCGGCAATCCTGCGAATGCTTGTGGCGGCGGCCGCGCTCGCGGCGGTGAGCTACCTGGTGTGGTGGGGCCTCGACAAGGCTCTCGGCCGCGCGCTGTGGGCCCAGATACTGTCGGTAGGCGTTGGGATCACCGCCGGATTCGCCGTCTACGCGGCCGTGGTCTGGGCCCTGGGGATCGACGAGGCGCGGCAGATCTGGAGCCTCTTCGCAGGACGCTTGAAGCGGCGCCAGAACACCTGAGCAGAGCGCTTTCGCTCACCTATCCTCACCTGTCGTGGCCGCGCCAGCCCAGAACATCCGCAACTTCTCGATCATCGCCCACATCGACCATGGGAAGTCGACCCTGGCCGACCGCATCCTCGAGGTCACGGGCGCCGTCGACGCGCGCAACCACCGCCCTCAGCTGCTCGACTCGATGGAGCTCGAACGCGAGCGCGGCATCACGATCAAGGCCCAGGCGGTTCGCGTGGAGTACACGGCGCGCGACGGCGAGACCTATCGCCTCCACCTGATCGACACGCCCGGCCACGTGGACTTCAGCTACGAGGTGTCGCGCTCCCTGGCCGCCTGCAACGGCGCCCTGCTGGTGGTTGACGCCTCGCAGGGGGTCGAGGCCCAGACGCTGGCCAACACCTACATGGCTGTGGACGCCGGCCTCGAGCTGATCCCGGCCCTCAACAAGATCGACCTGCCCGGCGCCGAGCCGGAGCGCGTGGCCGGCGAGATCACCGAGCTGCTCGGCGAGCCGCCGGAGGACGTGCTGCGCGTTTCGGCCAAGACGGGCGAGGGCGTGGAGGAGCTGCTCGAGGCGATCGTGCAGCGGATCCCTCCGCCCGACGGCGACGCCGACGCAGCACCGCGCGCGCTCATCTTCGACTCCGAGTTCGACCAGTACCGCGGCGTGATCGCATACGTGCGCGTGGTCGACGGCGAGTTCTCGAAGCGCGACGCGATCAAGGCGATGCAGACCGGCACCGAGGCCGACATCGACGAGATCGGCTTCTTCGGGCCCCAGATGACGCCCGTCGAGTCGCTGCGCGCCGGCGAGGTCGGCTACCTCATCACCGGCATCAAGGACGTCTCGAAGCTGCGTGTGGGCGACACGATCACCACGCGCGCGAACCCGGCGAGCGAGGCGCTGCCCGGCTACCGCGAGGTGAAGCCGATGGTGTTCTGCGGCCTCTTCCCGGTGGAGACCGACGACTTCGAGGACCTGCGCGACGCGCTCGAGAAGCTGTCGCTGAACGACGCCGCGCTCACGTGGGAGCCCGAGACGAGCCAGGCGCTCGGGTTCGGCTTCCGCTGCGGCTTCCTGGGGCTGCTCCACATGGACATCGTGCGCGAGCGGCTCGAGCGCGAGTACGACCTCGCGCTGCTCGCCACCACGCCGAACGTGGAGTACGACGTGATCCTCACGAACGGCAGCGAGGTGCGCGTGCACTCGCCCAGCGACATGCCCGACCGGGCGAGCATCGCCGAGATCCGCGAGCCCTACATCCGCGCCACGATCCTCTGCCCGAAGGAGCATGTGGGCGCCGTGATGGAGCTCTGTCAGGACCGGCGCGGCACGCACGTCGGCATGAGCTTCCTGTCGCCGACGCGCGTGCAGATCCAGTACGACCTGCCGCTGGCCGAGATCGTGCTCGACTTCTTCGACCAGCTGAAGTCCCGCACGAAGGGCTACGCCTCACTCGACTACGAGATCATCGGCGAGCGCCCGTCCGATCTCGTGAAGCTCGACATCCTGCTCGCCGGCGACATGGTCGACGCGCTCTCGATGGTGGTGCACAAGGACAAGGCCTACGGCGCCGGCCGCGCGATGACCGAGCGGCTGCGCAAGCAAATCCCGCGCCAGCAGTTCGAGGTGGCGATCCAGGCGTCGATCGGGGCGAAGATCATCGCCCGCGAGAGCGTCAAGCCGGTGCGCAAGGACGTGATCGCCAAGTGCTACGGCGGCGACATCACGCGCAAGCGCGAGCTGCTCGAGAAGCAGAAAGAGGGCAAGAAGCGCATGAAGCAGGTCGGCCGGATCGAGGTGCCGCAGGAGGCGTTCCTGTCGGTCCTCCAGATCGGCGACGGCGACGGCCGCGCCCCCTGATCGGGCGCTAGACTCGCCTCTCCACGCTTCGGGGCGTGGCGCAGCCTGGTAGCGCGCACCGTTCGGGTCGGTGAGGTCCCCGGTTCAAATCCGGGCGCCCCGATTGAGAATCCCGTCGTACCAGGTCGGGATCACCGTCGACTCGGCTCGAATGGCTGCTCAGCGCACAGCCGCCTCGCGGGCGACCGCCTGCCGGTAGACGGCCTCGTATCGCGCGGCCACCCAGTCGGGCGCGAAGCGCTCGGCGGAGCGGCGGCAGTCCATCGGGTTGATCTTCGCTGCGCTGGGAACCATCGCGGCCATCTCCTGCTCGTTTTCGACCAGGAACCCGTTGACGCCGTGCTGGACGATTTCCGGGGCCGCGCCGTTGTTGAACGCCAGCACCGGCGTGCCGGCGGCGAGCGACTCCACCATCACCATGCCGAACGGCTCGGGCCAGGTGATCGGCATGAGGAACGCGTAGGCGTCGGCGAACAGCCGCTGCTTGCGCGCGCCGCCCACCTCGCCGACCCAGCTGATCTGGTCGCCGTCGATCTGCGGCTGGATCTCGTCCGCGAAGAACCGCTCATGCCGGGGCTGCACCGGGCCCGCGAGGATCAGCCGGCGGCCCGTCGCCCTAGCGACACGGATCGCCCGGTGCGGGCCCTTCTCGGGAACGATCCGCCCGAGCCACAGCAGGTATTCCTCCTTGCGGAGGCCGACGGGCCACGCGTCGACGTCGATCGGGTTGTGGACGATGGCGTCGACGATCCCCTCTCCCGGGGCCATGCTCGCCTGCGCATGGCTGATGCAGACGACCCATCCCTTGTGCCCGTGCGCGAGGTAGTAGGGGCCGGTGTCCTCGTCGAACTTGTTGTGCTCGGTGTGCACGAACGGCGTGCGCAGCCGGTGGGCGACGGTCAGCGCGACGTAGCCGCTGTTGTCGTGCAGCACGTCGAAGGGCTGCTCCGCGCTGTCCGCGGGGTCGATCCCGTCCAGCGCGCGGCCCACATGGTCGGCCTCGAAGAGCGCGCGCTCGATGGCCTCCGGGTGCGCGGCGTCGAGGATCGTGTGGATCCTCGCCTTTGAGTTCGATCCCGGGGCGCAGTACAGCTCGACGTCGTGACCGTGGTCGACCAGCGCGTCGGTCAGCATCGCCACCACGTACTCGATGCCGCCGTAGCCCGGCGGCGGGACGGGTATCCACGGCGGCGCCAGCATGGCGATGCGGAGCCGCGGCTCCTCCGTGCGCTTGGGGTGCTCTCGCTCCGGCGTGCCGAGCGCCCTGTCGTACTGGGCGTCGTTGCTTGCGCGCTGGTACGACTCCGGTTGCGCTTCCGAGGCGGAGCGCATGTCCAATTCCAACCCCCGGTTCGGCGGATTCTCACCGGTCCGAGGTAGGTCCGCGGCGGGCCGAGTCAAGCACCTGCGCCGAGCAGCGCGGGTGGCGGCCAGGGCCCGACGGCCTTGTGGTCACCGTGCGCGGGCTTATCTCAGCGCTTGATGGCAGAAACAGTTGACCCGGACTCGGCCGCCATCATCCGGCAGAGCCTCCCCGAGGTCACGGCCGGCGTCGGAAGCCGCATCCCCTAGTGCCCGGCGTCCCGACGATCTTCTCCGCCGGCACGATCAACGCGGACTTCCTGTTCCCCGTCGACGCGCCGATCGAGAGCGGCGGCACGCTGATCGCCGGCCGGCTGCTGCGGACATCGGGCGGCCGCGCAGCGAACGTCGCCGTGATGGCGCGCAGGCTCGACACGCCGGCGCGCCTCTTCGGCTGCGTGGGCGATGACGAGCTCGCCGAGCAGGCGCTGCGCGGCCCACGGGCCCTAGGCGTCGACCTCGCGGGGGTCCGCCATGAGCGAGCAGAGACCGGGCTCGCGACGATCGTCGTCGGGCGGGACGCCGACAAGACGATGATCTTCGCGCCGGGAGCGACCGACGCCTTCTCCGAGGCCGACGGCGAGCGGGTCGCGACCGAGCTTCAAGCGGCGCCGGAGCGCTCCGTGCTCGTCGTCGACAGCGAGGTGGCGCCCGCCGCCCTCATTCCCGCCCTCGAGGCTGCACGCCGTAGCGGCCATCCGACTGTGCTCGACCCAACGCGACCGGACCGCGTGACGGAGCGGTTGCTCGAGCTGGCGGACCACGTGACGCCCAATGCCGGGGAGGCGGAGCGCCTGACCGGGATCGCCGTGGAGTCGGCGAGCGACGCCCGCCGGGCCGGCGAGGAGCTCCGCGCGCGGGGCGCCCGCCGCGTCCACGTCCGGCTGCCGCGTGGCGGCTGTCTGACCATCGGTCCGGAGGGCGAAGCGCTCATTCGGGTCGCCGTCGACGCACCCCCGGTGGACACGACCGGGGCTGGCGACGCCTTCGCCGGCACTCTCGCGACGGCGATCCTGGCCGGCCGGCCGCCGCTCGACGCGGCGCGGCTCGCGGTCGCGGCGGCGTCGCTCGCCGTCACCGCCTTGGGCGCCCAGGAGTCCTATCCCGACCGGCCCGCGCTTGGGGCGATGGCGTCGCGGGTGACGGTCTCGCCGTGCGCGCCCGTGCCGGCGGCGAGCCAGCGCCGCGGCGACGGTCACTAGACCGCAGTCTTGCCGCGGCCACGGCGGAGCGCCTACGCGTGAGCCGCTGCGCCCGAGTGGGCGAAGTGCTCGACGATCGCGGGGCAGAACGCCTGCAGGTCCTGGGGCGAGCGGCTCGTCACGAGCTGGCCGTCGACCACGACCTCCTCGTCCACGACGTCGGCGCCGGCGTTGCGCAGGTCGGTCCGGATGCTCGGCCACGACGTCACCCGGCGCCCGCGCACCACGTCGGCCTCGGCGAGCGTCCATGGCCCATGGCAGATCGCGGCCACCGGCTTGCCGCTCTCGACGAAGCGCTTGACGAACGTCACAGCGTCCGGGTTCATCCGGAGTTTGTCCGGGTTCACCGTGCCGCCGGGTAGCAGCAGCGCCGCATAGTCGTCCACGGACGCCTGCGCGACCAGCTTGTCGACCTTCACGGTGGCCGCCACCTGCAGATCCTTCTGGCGAGCATCTATCTCGCCGTCGTGGATCGACAGAACCTCCGTCTCCGCGCCCGCTGCGCGCAATGCTCCGCGCGGCTCCTCTAGCTCGATCCGTTCGACGCCGTCGGCCGCCAGGATCGCGATCTTGTGGCCTTCGAGTTCCTTCGACACGTTGTCCTCCGATGGTCGCTGATGCTTTTCTGTGTCCCCTAGGCCGCGACCATCCGCGCCCAAGGTCGGACCCACCGGGCAACCGCAACGCCCGTCCCGGCCGCCGCGCGGCGCGGCGACCGGCGGGACGGGCGTGGTGACTGTCGGTCTCGCCGGCGGGCCTAGTACCCGCCGCC
>JBJMLG010000124.1:0-17839 GCA_045805385.1 Thermoleophilaceae bacterium | reverse complement strand
CCGCGGCAACCCACCCCTTATAAACCCAAGCGGCCGGGCCTTGAGGCCCGCCCGCTTCTGATCCGTCCCTCGGGGTGGCTCGTCCCCGTTGGCTATGTGGCTCCTTAGCGGAGCAGTGAGAGCACCGACTGTGGTGCCTGGTTGGCCTGCGCGAGCATGCTCGTGCCGGCCTGCTGCAGGATCTGCAACTTGCTGAACTCGACCATCTCGCTGGCCATGTCCACGTCGCGAATCCGGCTCTCCGACGCGACCAGGTTCTCCTGGTAGGTCGAGAGGTTGTTGAGCGTGTGCTCGAGGCGGTTCTGCACCGACCCGAACGTCGCACGCTGAGCGGACACCGAGGCGATCGCGGAGTCGATCTCCGAGATGTCGGCGGTGCCCGTCGCTGCCAGCGAGAACACGACCCCGCCGACGACGCTGCCGAGGCTGACCGACGACACCGAGATCGAATCGCTGTCGTTGGCGCCCACCTGGAAGGTGATCGCCGTGGAGCTCGAGAGCAGGTCAATGCCGTTGAAGTCAGCGGCCTTGCCGATGCGCTCGATCTCCGAGCCGAGCTGGTTGACCTCGGACTGGATCGCCGTGCGGTCCTGAGTCGAGAGCGTGCCGTTCTTGTACTGAACGGCCAGGTCACGGATGCGCTGCAGCATGGCATGCACTTCCGTGAGGGAGCCCTCAGCGGTCTGCACGAGCGAAACGGCGTCCTGGCCGTTGCGGCTCGCCTGCGCGAGGCCACCGATCTGGCCACGCAGCTTCTCGCTGATCGCGAGGCCGGCGGCGTCGTCGGCGGCACGGTTGATGCGGTAGCCCGAGGACAGACGCTCCATCGACTTGGATACCTTCTGGCTCGTGCTGTCGAGCTGACGCTGGGCGTTGAACGCCTCGACGTTGTGCTGAATACGAAGGGACATCGATCATCCTCCTTGATGATTGGTTTCGTCCCGACAGGCGACTCCATGTCGCCCTGCTTCGCCCCGGGTGATCGACTCGCGGAACTTGGCTTTGAGGGCTACTGGACACATCTGGACGCGCGCGAAAAAAGAAGCGGGCGGGCCGTAAGGCCCACCCGCTTCCGATCCGTCCCTCGGGGTGGCTCGTCCCCGTTGGCTATGTGGCTCCTTAGCGGAGCAGTGACAGCACCGACTGCGGTGCCTGATTGGCCTGCGCCAGCATGCTGGTACCGGCCTGCTGCAGGATCTGCAACTTGCTGAACTCGACCATCTCCGAGGCCATGTCCACGTCGCGAATCCGGCTCTCCGACGCGACCAGGTTCTCCTGGTAGGTCGAGAGGTTGTTGAGCGTGTGCTCGAGGCGGTTCTGCACCGACCCGAACGTCGCACGCTGGGCCGACACCGAGGCGATCGCGGAATCGATCTCCGAGATGTCGGCGGTGCCCGTCGCGGTCAGCGAGAACACGACCCCGCTGACGACGCTGCCGAGGCTGATCGTCGACACCGAGATCGAATCGCTGTCGTTGGCGCCCACCTGGAAGGTGATCGCCGCCGAGTTGGCGAGCAGGGCGATGCCGTTGAAGTCAGCGGCCTTGCCGATGCGCTCGATCTCCGAGCCGAGCTGGTTGACCTCGGACTGGATCGCCGTGCGGTCCTGAGTCGAGAGCGTGCCGTTCTTGTACTGAACGGCCAGGTCACGGATGCGCTGCAGCATCGCGTGCACCTCGGTCAGCGACCCCTCGGCGGTCTGGACGAGCGAGACGGCATCCTGACCGTTGCGGCTCGCCTGGGCGAGACCACCGATCTGGCCACGCAGCTTCTCGCTGATCGCGAGGCCGGCGGCGTCGTCGGCAGCACGGTTGATCCGGTAGCCCGAGGACAGACGCTCCATCGACTTGGAGACCTTCTGGCTCGTGCTGTCGAGCTGACGCTGGGCGTTGAACGCCTCGACGTTGTGCTGGATGCGAAGTGACACTTTTCATCCTCCTTGATGACGTGCCGGGGCAACTCCATGTCACCCCTCTGTGTTCGGCCCGGTAATCGACTGCGCGCGAGCGGGCTTTAGGGCCTCAGCGCGCGAGCGCGCCCACCACCTCCTGCCACCACGCCCGCTCGGCGTCGCCCGCAGAGCGCGAGAGCCGCCTGCGCGCGTGCTGCTGCACCGCGAGCCGGCCGCCGAGCAGCAGCACCGGCCCGGTGACGGCATAGCGGCCGTCGGCGAGCAGCACCAGCGCCCCTCGCATGTCGCGGCGGGTGCGCAGGTGGTCGACCACCGGGGAGCCGCCCACCACCTCCGGCCGGCCGGCGTCGCCGTCCGAGTCGGACCAGCGACGCGAGGTGAACACCGTTGGGTGGCCGCGAAGCGCTGCACGCTCCACCCGCGGCCCGCCGACGGGCCCGTCGCGCCAGACCTCTTGCAGCTGGTCGAGCTCACGGGCGAACTCGGAGCGCACCAGCACGTGCAGCCGGTCGCCCGCCTCGATGCGTGTCGAGCCGCGCGGCGGCAGCGCCTCCTGTCCGCGCACGATCACGTTCACCACCGCCTCGCGCGGCAGTCCGAGCTCGCGGATGCGCCGCCCCACGATCGCGTGGTCGTTACCCACGGGGTACTCGAGCACCTCGGCACCCAGGCGCCTGATCGTGCCGCTCTCGGTGAGCGGCCTCGGCAGCGCCGGTTCGGTGGTGGTCACGCCGAGCGCCCTCGCGAGCGGCTCCGCGGTGACCCCCTGCACGAGCGTGGAGATCACCACGACGAAGAACGCGATGTTGAAGAACTGGAGGCTGTGCGGCACGTGATCGATCACCGGGAAGGTGGCGAGCACCACCGGCACCGCGCCGCGCATGCCGGCCCAGCCGAGCACGAAGCGCTCTGCGTTCGAGAAGCGGAACGGGAGCGTCGCGACGAACGTCGCCAGCGGCCGCGCAAGCACGACGATCGCCGCCGCGAGCACGATCGACTCGAGTGCCACGTCGCCGAGCTGGCTCGGGAAGACCAGCAGCCCGAGCGTGAAGAACAGGCCGAGCTGCGCCAGCCAGGAGAGGCCGTCGTGGAACGCCGAGATCGTCCGCCGAGCCGGGATGCTCGCGCCGCCGAGCGTGAGACCGGTCAGGTACACGGCCAGGAAGCCCGACCCGTGAAGCGTGTCGGCAGCTCCGAACGCAAGCGCCCCGGCCGCCATCGAGGCAACCGGGTAGAGGCCCGCGGTCGCAAGGCGCGCGCGCTTGAAGCCCTGCACCGAGAGCCAGCCCACGAGCAGGCCGATAGCAGTGCCGATGCCGATCTGGCGCGCGAACAGGCCCACCATGTCGAGCACGCCGTAGTCGGGCTTCGTGATCCAGTCGATGAAGCCGAGCACCAGCAGGACCGCGACCGGGTCGTTGAAGCCAGACTCGCCCTCGAGAGTTCGCGCGAGGCGCCGACGCAGCGTTGAGCCGCGCAGGAGCGCGAAGATCGCCGCGGCGTCGGTGGCGGCAAGCGTCGAGCCCAGCAGGAGTCCCTCGAGCGTGGAGTAGCCGAACAGCGCGGCCGCGATCAGACCGCCGATCACGGCGGTGAGCAGCGTGCCGAACAGCGCCAGCGAGATCGACGGCGCCAGGACGGGGCGCACCTCCGGCCAGCCCGCTGCGAGGCCGCCCTCGAACAGGATCAGAACAAGGGCGATGATCCCGATCGTCCGCGCGAGCTTGTAGTCGTCGAACGAGATCCAGCCGAGCGCGTCCGAGCCGACGAGCATCCCAAGCCCCAGGAAGAGGATCAGGCCGGGCATGCGCAGCCGCCCCGCGAGGAGCGACATCGCGATTCCCGCGGCGAGAACGCCGCCCACCGCGAGCACCAGTTGGCCGTCGGCCATAGGGGAACTTATGACAGGAGCGCCTTCGGGCGCGGTGCGCCTATGCGCCGAGCGCGACTCGGCTCTGCGACCAGGCCTGCGTGATCGCGCCCGCGATCGCAGTGAGCGGGAGCACCTCGCTCACCGCGCCTCGCGCCGCCGCCTCGCGCGGCATCCCGTACACCACGCAGCTCGCCTCGTCCTGGCCGATCACCCAGCCGCCGGCGCGCTGAAGGTCCACGAGGCCGTCGGCGCCGTCGTCGCCCATGCCGGTGAGGATCACGCCGAGCGCGCTCTTGCCGTAGACGCGCGCCACGGAACGGAACATGTGCGACACGGAGGGCCGGTGGCCTCCGATCGCGGGCTCCTCGGTGAGCTTCACGCGCTTCATCGAGTCGATGGCGAGGTGATGCTCGCCCGGCGCGATCACCACCTCCCCCGCCTTCAGCGGCTCGCGATTCACGCCGAGCTTCACCGTGAGCGGGGTGACGTTGTTGAGCCAGTCGGCGAGGCCCTGGTGGAAGCCGACGGTGATGTGCTGCACGATCACGATCGGGACCGGCGCCGAGGCCGGTAGCGAGCCCACGATCTTGCCGAGGGCGTCAGGGCCGCCGGTCGCAGGACCAGCTCGCGAAAGCGCTCCCAGTCGCGATCGCCGGTCGCGCCGGTGCGATGACCCGCGACCAGGCCGGGCAACTCGATCATCGCCCGTCCGTGAACCGCTGCGACCCCTCGCAGAGTTGCGCGAGATCGAAGATCAGCACGAGGCGACTGCCCGCGCGTGCGACCGAGTCCACCGCGTTCGTCGTGGCCGCGAGGTCGTTGGGCGGTGCGATCGACGATGCCGGGACGGTGAGCAGCTCGGAGACCGCGTCGGCCACGAGGCCGACCTTCTCGCCGTCGTGCTCGGCCACGATGATCGGGGTGTTCACACCGATCTTCGCGTCGGGCAGGTGAAGCTTGCGCCTCAGGTCGATCACCGGGATCACCCGTCCGCGGAGGTTGATCACGCCTGGCATCCACTCGGGCGCCTCGGGGACCGGGGTGATGGCCACCATGCGCAGCACCTCGCCGACGTTGGCCACCGGCAGGGCGTACTCGCCGGCGTCCAGCCTGAACACGACGAGCTCCCGCGACCCTTCGTCGCTGACGGCGGAGGCGCGGGCTGAGTGGGTTTCGAGCGTTGCGTTCACGGCCCGGTATTCGGCTCGGGAAGCGGCTTGACGGAACGGCCGTGGACGCTTGTTCTACGGCCGCGCGCCGCAGCGGCGCCACGACGCCATGGATCTTTTTCCCGCGTCGAGGTGGAAGAAATGCACCCCCTACGCGCCGAACGGCGCGTCGTTACGAGGCGCTGCTGATAGCGCTTTGAAGCGCAGCGGCGAGGGCATCAGGAGCGAGACCCTTGTCGATGTAGTCCTGGGCCCCGAGCTTCAATGCGAGCGCTTTGTCCTCGTCCTCGTTGACCGTGGCGCTGTTGAGGACGATCGCGGTGGCGCCGACGTCGGGGTCCTGCCTGAAGCTCTCGGTGAGCTGGAAGCCGTCGACGCCGGGCATGCGAACGTCGGAGAGGACCACGTCGGGGTTCTCAGCCTTGGCGATGGACAGCGCGTCGCGACTCTCGTTCACGATGACGACCTCGAATCCCTGCGACTCGAGCGCGATCCGGGCGCGAAGCGCCTGGGTGGGGCTGTCTTCGACAATGAGCACCTTGGGGCTCATCCAACGTCTCCTCTGTGGTAGGCCGAGGGGCCCGCGTGACTCGCGGCGCCTCAGCGGCGGAAGGCTAGCGAGTCACCCTTTTGGAGGTTTTCCCGCTCGGCCAGGGTGATCGACGCCTCTTGAGCCCGCTTTAGGTCCGAGCTCAGACGCGGACATCCACGTGGCCCTCGCCCGGCTCGGACTCCGGATCGACCGGAGCTTCGCGCTCCTGTTCGGGCCGGCGCTCACCTTCGTCGCCGTACTCGTCGTGGCCGCGCCGCCGCTCCCGCTCCTCGCGGTGGATGCGCTCGACCGCCGGGGCCTCGGGCAGCCGCGGCTCGCGCGGCGCGATCGGCTGGATCGGGTCCATCGCTCATCGACCGGGCTAAGCAGCCGAGCCGCCCCTGGCCTTCATGATCATCGTGTCGTCGAGCTGGTCCGCCTCGTCGAGCCGCGCGCGGCGCTCGTGCCACTCGCGCTCGCGGCCGCGCACCTCGGCCACAGCCAGCTGGCGCCAGACCTGCACGGCGAGAAGCCAGGCGACCGCCCAGCCGATGAGCCCGCCCATGATCGAGCGGAGCATCAGGTCGGGCGTCGCGGCGCCGGCCTTGTGCGAGATCCAGGCCGCGAGCAGGAAGCCGCCGATGCCGCCCCAGCCCTTCGCCGTCCGAATCTGACTCTGGGCGCGCGGATGCTCGGACAGCCGCGGCTCGCTCACGGGTTGCGCACCTGCCGCTCGAGCCGCTGGCGCTCGAACACGAGCGCGATCAGGCGGTCCTGGTCGCGCTCCGACATCGACTCGATGTGGACGCCCTTGTGGCCGTCCCCGGTCTCGCGCATGACGATGCCGCGGGCCTCGATCGGCTGCTCGCCCTCGTCGATGCGGATGGCGAGCCAGAGGCGGTCGTCCTCGCGGAGATCCTCGGGCCCGGCGAGCAGGACGCCGCTGCCGGAGATGTTCAACGTGGTGGTCTCCTCGAGCTCGCCGCCGGCCGCCCGCTGGATCGTGGCGGGGAGCATTGCGTCAACGCGCGCGTAGTTGCGGCGCTGCACGAGCCTGGGCTCGGTGTCGAAGTCGAAGCGCACGATGTCCACGCCCACGCCCTGCCAGCGGGCACGGCCCTGTACCTCGTAGACGCCGCGGGGAACCGCCGCCTTCAACACGGCGGTGGGCTCCTCGGGCAGGTCCGGCGGATCCTCGATCTCGATGTAGAGCGCCAGCACCATGCTGTTGTCGTTCAGGCGTTCGACGCTCGCCTGGATCGGGTCGTGGTCCGGCAGCTCGAGCGTCACGATCTGCCTCTCCTCGATTCCCCTCATGCCACCACCTGCTGTGCCAGGGCGTCGGCATCAGCGATCTCCAGGCCGCCTGGCACCTGCGTGCCACGGCCCACGTAGGAAAACGGGATGCGGGTCCGCAGCGACAGGTCCACCGCGGCACCGAAGTGGCGGGTCTCGTCCGCGTGGGTGAGCGCAAGGCGCGACACGCCGAGCGGCTCGAGCTCGGCCGCAAGCTCGCCCGCCGCCGCGGCGCCCGCGGTTGCCGGAAGCGCGAGGTGAAGCTCGTACACGGAGATCTCATCGAGGTCTCGGGCGAGCCGTGCGATGGATGCCTGGTCGCCCGGGGAGACGGACGGAGTGTCGATCACCACGAGCGCGTGCTCGCGGACCCCGGCGGCGCGGGCGCGTGCCTCGGCCGCGCTGGCGGCCACGTGCACGGGCACGCGCGCCGGCTCGAGCAGCGAGCGCAGCGCGGCGCCGCCGTCGCTGGGCCGCAGGCTGACGCAGACGACGGGCAGGTCACTGCCCTGCGCGTAGGCCGCGGCGAGCCGGGCGCTGCAAGTCGTCTTGCCACTGCCGCCGGAGCCGACGAAGCCGACGGTGCGGCCCTTGCGCGGCCAGCTCGGCTGCACGGTGATGCGGCGGGCGAGCGCCTCGCGCACGAGCTGCCTGAGCGGCGTGCGCGGCGACAGCGGCGCAAGATGCGACACGGCCTCGGTGACCACGCTCGCGGCGATGGCCGGCGTGATGCCCTCCTCCACCAGGCCGCGCTCGATCGCGTCGGCCGCCGCGGGGCGGGTGTTGCGCACCACCAGCGGCTCGGGAGCCACGACCGGCGCGGGGGGCTGGGCCGGCGTGGCCTCCACCGGCATCGGCTCGAAAACCTTCTCGGCTGCCTGGAGCTGCTGAGCAAACGGAGCCGCCTGCTCGAGCATCGCGCGGATCGCCGGCGACTGAAGGCCCTCGGCCATCGCCTCGTCGCGCGGTGCGGGCGCGATTTCCGGCCGCGCCTCCTCCTCCTCGTCGTAGACGTCGATCGTCCGCTTCGCGGCCGCCTGTCGGCGGGCTCGAGTGAACGGCGCGGCCTTCGGCGAGTCGCCGGGCACCGCCTCGACCTCCACGAACTGCTTCTGGAAGAACCCAGCGACACCGCCCTTCAGGCCGTCCCGCTGCCGCGTGATCACGGCATCGGCGCCCAGCTCGGCGCGGATCTGTGGGATCAGCTCCTCGAGCGTGCTGCCGCGGAATATGCGCGGTGACTTCACGGCGCTCATGCTTCAACTACCCCGATCGTCTCGACTCGAATTCCAGGCATGATTTCGTTGTAGGAACAGACGGCCAATTGCGGCAAAGCCTGCTCGCAGAGCCGTCGCAGATGGCGTCTCACGCGGGCCGAGCAAAGCAGCACAGGCCTACTCCCCTGCGTGATCGCCCACTCCACCTGGTCCTTGAGCGACTGCACGAGAGCCTGTGCGCGGGACGGCTCCATGACGAGGTATTCGCCGTCCGCGGTCAGGGCGATCGCCTCCGAAACTTCCTGCTCTATGGCCGGATCCAGAGAGATCGCGCGCAGTCGCTTCTCGGAGTCGAGATGCGGCGCGGTGATGGTGCGGCCGAGCGCCTGGCGCGCGTACTCGGCGAGCAGCGATGGATCGCGCGTCACACGCGCCTTGTCGGCGATCGCCTCGACGATCGTGCCGAGGTCGCGGATCGGCACGCCCTCCGAGAGAAGCGACTGGAGCACGCGCTGGATCTCGCCGACGGACAACACCTCGGGCACCACCTCGTCGACCACCGCGGCGTTGATCTCCTTGAGCTGGTCGAGCAGTGTGCGGGTCTCCTGGCGAGTGAGCAGCTCGGCCGCGTACGAGCGGATCGTCTCTGTGATGTGCGTGACGATCACCGACTCGCGGTCCACAACCGTGTACCCGAGCGCCTCGGCCTCGGCGCGCGCGGAATCCGGTATCCAAGTGGCCGGGAGGCCGAAGGCCGGCTCCGTCGTGGGCACGCCCGACAGGTGGCCGACGGCGTCGCCCGGGTCCATCGCGAGCTGGTGGCCGGCGAGCACGCTTCCCATCGCCACCTCTCCCCCGCGAACCTTGATGGCGTACTCGTGCGAGTCCAGCCCGATCTCGTCGTGGATGCGCACGGGCGGGATCACCATGCCGAGCTCGCTTGCGATCTGGCGGCGGATCGCGCGCACGCGTGAGAGCAGTGAGCCGCCGGCCGACTCGTCGACGAGCGGCACGAGGCCGAAGCCGATGGCGAGCTCGAGCGGGTCGATCTGAAGCGCCTGGAGCGCGACGTCCTTCGGCTCGGTCGGCTCGATCGGCTTCGCGAGCGCGGCCTGGGCCTCGGCGGCGCCGGCGAGCGCCTGTTCCTCCTCACGCTTCCGGAGCATCCACCAGAGGGCGAGGAAGCCGCCGCCGATCACGATGAACGGGACCTTGGGCAGGCCCGGCACGACCGCGAGCAGCACCATTGCGCCGCCGGCGACCAGCGGGGCCTTCACCTGTCCGGTGATCTGGCTGGCGATGTCGTTGCCCAGGTCCTTTTCGGAAGCCGAGCGCGTGACGATGATGCCGGTGGCGACCGAGATCAGCAGCGCCGGGATCTGCGCGGTGAGGCCGTCGCCGACGGTGAGGAGCGAGAAGTGCTTGCCGGCCTCGCCGATCGACATCTTCTGCTGGAGCACGCCGATCACGATCCCGCCGAGCAGGTTGATGGCCGTGATCAGGATGCCCGCCATCGCGTCGCCCTTCACGAACTTCGAGGCGCCGTCCATCGCTCCGTAGAAGTCGGCCTCGCGCGAGATCTCCTGGCGGCGGCGGCGCGCCTCCTCGTCGGTGATCTGGCCGGTGTTGAGGTCGGCGTCGATCGCCATCTGCTTGCCCGGCATCGCGTCGAGGGTGAAGCGCGCGGCCACCTCGGCGACGCGGCCGGCGCCGTTCGTGATCACCACGAACTGGATGACCACGAGGATCAGGAAGATCACGAGGCCGACGATCACGTTTCCGCCGACCACGAACTTGCCGAAGGCGGCGACCACGTTTCCGGCGTCGCCGTGCAGCAGCACCAGACGCGTGACGGAGATATTGATCGCGAGGCGGAAGAGAGTGGTGAGGAGCAGCAGGCTCGGGAATGACGAGAACTCGAGCGCGCGCGGGAGGTACAGCGTGGTGACGACGATTGCGAGCGCCGCCGAGATGTTGAGGCTGATGCAGAGGTCGACCAGCACCGGCGGCAGCGGGATGATCATCATCACCACCACCAGCACGACCGCGAAGGCCGCGAGCAGGTCGGTGTGCTTCGTGAGCTTCTCCGCCCAGGCCGGCATCAGCCCGCCCTCCTACCGGCCACTCGGTACACGAACGCGAGCAGCTGAGCGACAGCCTGGAAGAACTCCTCCGGGATCATCTGACCCACCTCCACGGACGCGTGCAGCGCGCGCGCTAGCGGCGGGTCCGGCACGACGGGCACGCCGCTCTCCTCGGCGATCCTGCGGATCTGGAAGGCGATGAGGTCGGGGCCCTTCGCCACGACCGTCGGCGCAGGCGAGCTGCCGTCGTACGCGAGGGCGACCGCGAAGTGGGTCGGGTTCGTGACCACCACGTCGGCCTGCGGGACGGCGGCCATCATGCGGGCGCGAGCGGCCTCGCGCTGGCGGCGGCGGATCGCGCCCTTCACCTCCGGCGCCACCTCGGCCTGCTTGGCCTCGTCCTTCACCTCCTGCTTGTCCATCTTGAGGCTCTTCTCGTGCTGGTAGCGCTGCCAGAAGAAGTCGACGATCGCGATCAGCAGGTAGGCGGCCGCCGCGCGGAACGCGATTCCGCGGATCTCCTGCGCCAGCGTGGAGACGATCTCCTGCGGCGGCATTCCCACGAGCGCGCCCCAGGTGGAGACCTTCGGTGCCAGCGCCGCGAACGTGATCGCGCCGACGGCGAGCACCTTCACCACGCTCTTGCCGCCCTCGAACATGCCGCGGGGGCTGATGAGGTTCTTCGCGCCCTGCATCGGGTTGATGCGCTTGGGGTCGGGCTTCAGGAGCGAGAGGTTCAGCTTGGGCCGGACCTGCGCCACGTTGGCAAGCACGCCCGCGATCAGGCACACGGCGGCAATCGGAGCGACGGCCTTGCCGGCGCTCGCGAACGCAGTGCCGAGCACGGCGCCCACCCCGTTCCGGGTGACCACCTCGGGGTGCGCGATCATGCCGAGGCCCAGGGCCATCGACTCGCGCATCTGCTCGAACAGCTTCGGGCCGAACGTGGTTAGCGCGATCAGGCCGGCGAGCAGCACGACGGCTCCGTTGATGTCCGGCGACTTCGCGACCTGTCCCTTCTTGCGCGCTTCGCCCCGCCGCTTCGCTGTCGGCTTCTCTGTCTTGTCACCCGCCACGGCTAGCCCGCCACCTTGAGGCTGTGCAGCGCCGAGGACACGGACTGATCGACCTGATCGGCGATCCAGCCGCCGACGAACGGCAGCGACACGCCCATGACCAGCAGCGCGACCGCGATCTTGGCCGGGAAGCCGACCGCGAACACGTTCAGGGTCGGAACGACGCGTGACACGAGCCCGAATGCCGCGTCGGTGATGATCGCGGCGAGCATCACGGGCGCAGCGATCTCGAGCGCCGAGCCGAAGATCGTCACGAAGGCGTGCTGCACTCCGCCGACGAGCGCGTCGAGCGAGGGCAGCCTGTTCAGCGGCACCAGGTCGTAGGTACGCGCGAGGCCCTGGATCATCCAGCTGTCGCCGCCGATCGCGATGAAGATGAGGACGCCGACGAGCCCGTAGATCTGCGACAGGATCTGCGACTGCGTGCCGGTGACCGGGTCGAGGATCGAGCCGTAGGAGAAGCCGACCGCCGTGTCGAGGAACGAGCCGGCCACCGAGACGGCGGCGGTGATCGTGCCGACGGAGAACGCAAACGCGAGGCCCACGAGCGCCTCTTTGAGAATTAGCGCGCCGAGGTCCCCGGCGCCGGTGGGCACCGTGAGCCCGCGCGTCGCGAGCGGCGCCATTCCGATTGCGAGCGCCACGGCCGCCACGCCGCGTGCACGCGCCGGGAACATGCGCGCCGAGAACACCGGCGCGAGGATGAACAGCGGGCCCACGCGTGCGAGCACGAGGAAGAAGCTCGCGGCCTGCTGCTCGGAGAGGTGCGAGATCAGCTGGTTCACGGCGACACGATCCCCGGGATGCCGTGCCAGAGCTGCTCCGTGTAGGCCAGAAGCTGTCCGAGCATCCACGGGCCCGCGATCACGAACACCGCGATCGACGCGAGGATCTTCGGGATGAACGTGAGCGTCATCTCCTGGATCTGCGTGATCGCCTGGAAGATGCTCACGAGCAGGCCCACGAACAGGCCGGCGAGCAGGATCGGCAGCGCGACCTTCAGCGAGAGCGTCACGGCCTGCATGACGAGGTTGATGACGACGTCCTGGTTCACCGCGGCCTCAGTGGAAGCTCTGGACGAGGGACTGGGTCACGAGGTTCCAGCCGTCGACCAGGACGAACAGCAGGATCTTGAACGGCAGGGAGATGAAGACAGGCGGCAGCATCATCATTCCCATGCTCATCAGGGTCGACGAGACGACCAGGTCGATGATCAGGAACGGCAGGAAGATCAGGAAGCCGATCTGGAAGGCCGTCTTCAGCTCGCTGATGATGAACGCCGGGATCAGCGCCCAGGTGGGCACGTCGGCGCGCGTCTTCGGCTGCTTGACGTGTCCGAGCTTCACGAACATCGCGAGGTCTTTCTCGCGCGTCTGCTTGAACATGAACTCGCGCAGCGGCTTCTGACCGCGGTCGATCGCCTGGGCCTGGGAGATGTGCCCCTTCGTGAGCGGCTGGATGGCGTCGTGGTTGATCGCCTTGAGCGTCGGCGACATCACGAAGATCGTGAGGAACACCGCGATGCCGACGAGCACCTGGTTCGGCGGCGCGGTGGGCGTGCCGAGGCCGGAGCGGATGAAGCCGAGGACGATGAGGATCCGCGTGAAGCCCGTGACGGTGAACAGCAGCGCGGGCACGAGCGAGATGCCCGCGACGAAGAGCAGGAGCTGAACCGCGTTGCCACCGTCGACCTTCACTTGCGCACCGTCCGGTTGCGAAGGTCGGCGACGAACTCGCCGATGGTGGGGAAGCCCCCGCGCTTGGGGCGCTTGGCGCGCTTGGCCGGCGCCGGCGCGGTGAGCGCGGCGACCGGCTGCTGATCGTCGAAGTCGTCGAAGAAGCCGGCACTCTCGGCCTCGGCCTCGGACCACGTGCGGATCGGCGTCACGCCATGCTCGGCGACGCCGATCAGAACCACCTCGCGCCCGCTCCGCACCATGTGCAGCGAGCGGTTCGGCCCGAGCGGAAGCGTCGCGAGCGTGGAGAGGCCGCTGCCGGAGGCGCGCTCCTCCTTGCTCGCCTTCACCTGCTTGAGGACCCAGTAGAGCCCGTAGATGACGGCGAGCACGATGGCCAGGCCGACGAACGTGCGCACCAGGCTGCCGCCGCTTCCCGTCGCCGAAGACTGAACCGGCTTCGTGTCGTTCAGGTGCAGCGGCGTGTGCTCGCCATAGCTCTTGTTGGCGAGAGCGCTCTGGGCATGCACGAGCACGGCCGTTGCGGCCATGCCTGCGGCAATGAAGGGACGAGGGATATTCACTTTGAGGGACGACTCGAGGGACTTGAGTCGGCCCGTTTAGTCGGCCCGCGCGCCCACGCCTTTAGCGAGCGAACGCAATGCCTGTACTGCTGACCAGCGCAGCGGGGGCGAACGCGGACGTCGAGAACGGAGCGCTACTCGGCCGGAACGTCGACCGGCGCCTCGATCACGGCATCCTCACTGAGCGCCACCTCGTCCTCGGCGATGGCCACCTCGGCAATGGGCTCCTCCACCGCGAACGCCGCGTCGGCCTCAGCCGCAGGCTCGAAGCCGTCAGCCTCGCCAAGGCGCCGCGCCGGCGCCACCACCTCGGTGAGCCGCAGCCCGAACTCCTCGTCGATCACGACGACCTCGCCGCGCGCGATCGCCTTGCCGTTCACGAGCAGGTCCACCGGCTCGCCGGCCAACCGGTTCAGCGACACGATCGAGCCCGGGCCTAGGCCGAGGGTCTCGCCGATCGTCATATGAGTGCGGCCGATCTCCACCGCGAGCTCCACCGGCACGTCGGCGAGGCGGTTGAGGTCTGGGGAGTCGAACATGATCTCGTCGGACACTGGTTGCCTCCTACTGCACGGCGATGTCGGTGAACAGGACTTCCTCGACCTTCACGTCGGTGTGCCCCTTGAGGTCCTTCAGGAGCCCGTGCTTCAGGTGCTCGCGGCCCTTGCGGCTCACGAGGTCGTCGCCCCTGGCGTCGGTGAGGTCGTTGGTGATGATGTCGCGCACTACGGCCTCCTGCTCGAGCGGGCCGAACCCCTCCGGCGGCTTCACGGCCGTGTGGCCGGCGGCTGCAGCGACCACCTGGTCGTGCGCGAGCACAAGACCCACGCTGAGCTTTGCGAAGCGGCCGTCGGCGAGGTTGATCAGGAACTCCTTGGGCAGGACGTACACCTGTCCCTCGACCTTCGGCTTGGGCAGCTTGGCCGGCTTCGCGAGCACGGTCTTGTACGCCACGCCGAGCACGAGCAGCAGCACGACGGGTATCACGATCTTCTTCTTCTTGAGCACTCCTGGCCCCTTCCTTGGGTTGTCATGCGTCAGCCCGTCCCTGGGCTGGTGTCGTATCCCTGGTTCAGGCGGAGGAGCACTACCTCCACCCGCCTGTTGCGCGAGCGCCCGTTCTCCGACGAGTTCGAAGCGACGGGATGCAGATCCGCATAGCCCGCCGCGCCGAGGCGGCTCTGCGGCACGCCTGCGCGTATGAAGTACCTGACCACGGTCGACGCCCTGGCGGTCGAGAGCTCCCAGTTCGTCGGGAACTGCGCGCTCTGGATCGGCACGTTGTCGGTGTGGCCATCCACCATGATCGGGTGACGGCCCTCGGCCTTTAGCACCTGCGACAGGCGGCCGAGAATCGGGCTCGCCTGGATCTTCAGCTGCGCCTGGCCCGGGTCGAACAGAACGCGGTCCGTGAGCAGGCGCACCACGAGGCCGCGGCGGGAGATCACCGTCTCGATCTGCTTGCTGAGGTGGTGCGCCTTCGCGTACTGATCGATCTGCCTCTTGAGCCGCTTGAACTCGTCGTCCTCGGTCTTTCCGGACTGCTTCAGCTGCTGGTCCTGCTTGCTCTGGATCTGCGGTTGGATCGCCGGGATCGGCGGCTCGGGCGTGGCCTTGTCGGTCTGCGTGTCGTTCGAGCCCGTGGTCTGGATCGAGCGGCCGCCCGAGATCACCTTGCCGCTGAACGCCTCCTGCAGCGACTGCTTGAGCGCCTCGAACTTCGAAGTGTTCACCTGCGCCATCGAGAACAGCACCATGAACAGCGCCATCAGCAGCGTGATCATGTCCGCGTACGTGAGCAGCCAGCGCTCCTCGTTCTCGTGCTCGCCGCGCGCCCTCTTGCGGCGCCTGCCCCGACCCGACGCCATCGGAGCTCCTAGGCGGCGGCCGCGACGGGCTCTTCGGCGCCTGCCCTCGCGGGCGCGCCCGCCTCGGCGGCCGCCTCGCGCTGGGTCGGCGGCACGAAGGCCATGAGCTTGCTCTCCACCACGCGCGGGTTGTCGCCCGCCTGGATGGAGAGGACGCCCTCGAGTGTGAGGGTGCGCAGCTCCATCTCCTCGTGGGAGAGGTACTTCAGCTTGTTGGCGATCGGCAGGAAGACCACGTTCGCCGAGCCGACGCCGTAGAGCGTGGCGATGAACGCCCCCGAGATCGCGGGGCCGAGGGTCTCCGGCTGGTCGAGGTTCTCGAGCACGTGCACGAGTCCCATGACGGTGCCGATGATGCCCATCGTCGGCGCGAAGCCGCCGGCCTTCTCGAACGGCTGGGCGCCCTGCGCGTGCCGCGCCTCCATGGCGTCCATCTCGTTCTCGAGGATCTCGCGGACCAGCTCCGGGTCGGTGCCGTCAACCACGAGCTGAAGGCCCTTCTTGGTGAACTCGTCGTCGATGTCGGCGAGCTGGTCCTCGAGGGCGAGGAGGCCCTCACGGCGCGCCATCTCGGCGTACTTCACCATCAGCTCCACCTGCGCCCGGAGGTCTTGCCTCTCAGCCCCGAACGCCTTCTTGTACAGCGTCGGGACCTTCTTGAAGTTGTCCATTCCCGTGCCGGCGAGGGCCACGCCGAACGTGCCCACACAGACGATCAGGAACGCGGGGAGGTTGATGAAGGCAGGGATCTTGCTGCCTTCCATCGTTGCTCCGAGCGCGAGCCCCGCGAACGTGACTCCGATTCCTATTGCGGTGTTGGCCTTCATGGCGATTCCATCCTGTGATCGACAGCGCGGGACGAAACTTGCGAGCGCCGCTCAGCTGGAGAGCTGGTACGCGCCGACGGCCACGCGGGCACGCCAGGCGCACACCGCCGCGGCCACCTCGTCGGGGCTCTCGCTCACGAGCAGCTTGCCGCCGGTGGCGAGCGTGACGACGGTGTCGGGCGTCGCCTCGACCGTGATGATCAGGTCGGGATTGAGCTGGAACTCCTCGGCGTTCCTGCCGAGCTTGTGCAGAGCGATCATGTCGTTCCCACCTTCCGTGGTATGCCGGGGTGCGAAGCGGTGGTCCCTCAATCACCGCTCCGCACCCCTGGCAGCTTTGGCCAGGCCGGCTAGCTCAGGCGCCTACTAGCGCTTGAGGTTCACCAGGTCCTGGAGCATCTCGTCGGCGGCCGAGATCACGCGCGTGTTGGCCTGGAAGCCGCGCTGCGCGCTGATCATGCCGGTGAACTCCTGAGCGAGGTCCACGTTCGACATCTCCACCGTCCCCGAGGCGGTCTGGCCGAACTCCGCGCTCGGCGTGCCGAGCTGCTCGGTGCCCGACGCCGTGGTCGCCCGCCAGTGCGAGGCAGCCGCGCGCTCGAGGCCGTTCTGGTTGGCGAACTTGGCCAGCGAGATGTAGCCCGCCGTCGCCGGCGCAGTGCCGCCGGTCGGGATGTACGTGACCTGGCCGTTCGGGCCGATCGAGATCGACGTGGCGCCCTGCGGGATCTGCAGGAACACGTCGTTCCCGGGAGGCGCCGCGACGAGCGTCGGGCTCGGGACGTTGCGACCCACGACGTAGTAACCGTCAGCCGTGACCAGGAAGCCCTGGTCGTTGCGGCTGAGGTTGCCGGCGCGCGTGTACTCGATCGTGGTGCCCGCCGGCACGTTGAACGGCGCGGCGGCCGGCGGCGTGGCGGCCGCGATGCGGAACCAGCCGTCGCCCTGCACAGCGAGGTCGAGGGCGCTACCCGTGGACTGCAGCGCGCCCGACCCCATCACGGAGTCGATCGAACCGAGCTGCACGCCGAGCCCGACCTGCGCCGGGTTCGAGCCACCCAGGGTGCCCGACTGCCCGGCGCCGCCCTTCTGGAGCTGCGCGAGCGAGTCCTTGAACGTCGTGCGGCTCGCCTTGTAGCCGATCGTGTTGACGTTGGCGATGTCGTTCGCCGTCACGTCAAGCATGATCTGGTGAGCCTTGAGGCCGCTGATCGCGGCAAACATGCTCCGCATCATCGGAACATCCCTTCCCTTTCAGTGATGCGGCCTCCCCGTCCATGGGGTCCGGCCGTTTGGTCGTGGTTTCGGTTGGAGTGGTTGGCGGGTGATCTATGCAGCGCGAATTTGGCTCACGTGAGCCAAATTCGCTAAGCGATCACGGCCGAGTCGATGTTGGTGAACACGTGCTCGCGCATGTGCTCCTTGTCCACCGCCGTGATGACGGTGCGGTTCCGAACGGACACCACGAACGCGGTGCCGTCCACGACGACGACGGACTCGCGAGCGCCCTTCGACGCGGCGCGGTCCACCCCACCCTGGAGACGCTCCAAGGTTCCGTTCCCGAGGTCGATGCCCCGGCGCTCCATGCGCTGGAGCGCGTGCCCCGAGAACTCGACCTTGTTGGCCTGCTTGCGGAAGACCTCGTCGAAGGACGGTCCCGTGACGGGCTGCGGCCTCGACGGCGGGCCCTCCGCGGCGCCGGCGCCACCCGTGCGCCGCGCGGGCT